>NZ_JADEXO010000002.1 GCF_015207105.1 cf. Phormidesmis sp. LEGE 11477 | reverse complement strand
CCGTCGGCCCCGACCAGCTACAGGCCGCCCTCAAAGACCTCCAGCGCATCCAGTCTCCTGAACTACTCGCCAATAACGAAACCTTCCATCGCCTCCTCACCGAAGGCGTCAACGTCCCCTACCAAGAAGGCGACAGCGAACGCGGCGAACTCGTTTGGCCCATCGACTTCACCAACCCCGACAACAACGACTTCATCGTCGCCAATCAGTTCACCGTCATCGAAAACAACAAAGAAAAGCGCCCCGACCTGGTGCTATTCATCAACGGCCTACCGCTCGTTGTCATCGAACTCAAAAACGCTACTGACGAAAACGCCACCCTCAAATCCGCCTACCAGCAGCTCGAAACCTACAAAGCCACCATCCCCAGCCTCTTCACCCCCAACGCCATCCTGATCATCTCCGATGGCCTAGAAGCCCGCGCCGGTTCCCTCTCAGCAGGCTTTAGCCGCTTCATGGCCTGGAAAACCGCCGATGGCAAAACCCAAGCCTCCCCCCTGGTCAGCCAGCTCGAAACCCTGATCGTAGGCATGTTGAACAAAGCCACCCTCCTAGATCTCATCCGTCACTTCATCGTCTTTGAAAAGACCAAAAAAGAAGACCCCGACACCAAAATTATCAGCATCAATACCGTCAAAAAGCTCGCCGCCTACCACCAGTACTACGCCGTCAACGCCGCCATCGAATCCACGCTCCGAGCCGCAGATATCAGCGCTACTAACACCAGCGCCACCGATACTATCCCCTCATTCAAAGCAGGCGAAAGCCCCGGCAGCTACGGTCTGCGTGACGTAGCCCAGCAGCCCAAAGGCGACCAAAAAGCAGGCGTCGTCTGGCACACCCAAGGCTCCGGTAAATCGCTCTCAATGGTGTTCTACACCGGCAAGATTGTTCTAGCCCTCAACAACCCCACCATCCTGGTCATCACTGACCGAAACGACCTAGACGATCAGCTCTTCGACACCTTCGCCGCCTCCAAACAACTCCTACGCCAAGAACCCATTCAGGCCGACGACCGCAGCCAGCTCAAAGACCTGCTAAAAGTCGCCTCCGGTGGCGTTGTCTTCTCAACCATCCAAAAATTCCAGCCCGAAGCAGGCAACATTTACGAACAGCTCTCAGAGCGCCGCAACATCGTTGTGATCGCCGACGAAGCCCACCGCACCCAATACGGCTTCACCGCCAAAACCATCGACGAAACCGACGAGCGAGGCAACGTCATCGGTAAAAAAGTGGTGTACGGCTTCGCCAAATACCTGCGCGACGCTCTGCCCAACGCTACCTACCTTGGCTTCACCGGCACCCCCATCGAGAAAACCGACGCCAACACCCCCGCCGTATTCGGCAACTATGTAGACATCTACGATATCGCCCAGGCCGTAGAAGACGGAGCCACCGTCCGCATCTACTACGAAAGCCGCCTCGCCAAAGTCAGCCTCAGCGACGCTGGGCGCAAGCTGATCGCCAAACTAGACAAAGATTTAGCTCAAGATGATCTGGCAGAAGCTCAGAAAGCTAAAGCCAACCGCACCAAAGTAGAAGCTCTAATCGGCAACCCACAGCGCGTTCAGACCATCGCCAAAGATATCGTTACTCACTTCGAGGCCAGACAAGAGGTCTTTGCCGGTAAGGGAATGGTCGTCAGCATGTCGCGCCGCATCGCCGCCGAACTCTACAAAGCCATTATCGATCTCCGTCCTGACTGGCACGGTGACGACCTCACAAAAGGCGCGATCAAGGTCGTCATGACCACCAAATCTAGTGATGGCCCCGAGATTGCCAAGCACCACACCACCAAAACGCAGCGCAAGGCACTCGCTGAACGCATGAGAAACCAGGACGATCCGCTTAAGCTAGTGATCGTGCGCGATATGTGGCTCACTGGATTCGATGCGCCCAGTATGCACACGCTGTATATTGATAAGCCGATGAAAGGCCACAACCTGATGCAGGCGATCGCTCGCGTCAACCGCGTCTACAAAGACAAACCCGGTGGCCTCGTCGTCGACTACCTCGGCATCGCCGCCGACCTCAAAGAAGCCCTCTCCTTCTACTCTGACGCAGGCGGTAAAGGCGATCCAACCCTAGCCCAAGAGCAAGCCGTTGAGCTGATGCTCGAAAAGCTCGAAATCGTCTCCGCGATGTACCACGGCTTCGCCTATGAGAATTACTTTGATGCTGATACTGCCCGCAAACTGTCGCTGATTCTAGCGGCTGAAGAACATATCCTGGGCCTAGAAGATGGCAAAGAGCGATATATCAATGAGGTGACCGCGCTGTCTCAAGCCTTTGCGATCGCTATTCCTCACGAGCAGGCCATGGATGCCAAAGACGAAGTAGGCTTCTTCCAAGCCATCAAAGCCCGCCTGACCAAATTCGACAGTCCCAGTGAAGGCCGCAGCAATGAAGAGCTAGAAACCACTATCCGTCAGGTCATCGACCAGGCCCTAGTTTCCGAACAAGTGATTGATGTCTTCGACGCCGCAGGCATCAAAAAGCCTGATATCTCCATCCTCTCTGACGAATTCCTCGCTGAGCTAAAGGACTACGAGCATAAAAACATTGCCCTAGAGGTGATGAAAAAGCTGTTGAACGACGAGCTAAAGACCCGAGCTAAAAAGAACTTGGTGCAGAGTAAGACATTGTTAGAGATGTTAGAGAATGCTCTCAAGCGCTATCAGAACAAGATCCTGACCGCCGCTGAAGTCATGGACGAGCTAATCCATATCAGCAAAGAGATCGTCTCTGCCGACTCAGAAGCCGCAGCGATGGGCCTTTCAGACTATGAATATGCTTTCTACACTGCGGTCGCCAGCAATGACAGCGCTCGGGAGCTGATGCAACAGGACAAGCTACGGGAGCTGGCTGTTGTTCTAACCCAGAAGATACGAGAGAATGCAACGATCGACTGGGCTATCAAAGAAAACGTGCGAGCCAAGCTAAAAGTCATCGTCAAGCGGCTTCTTCGTCGATATGGCTACCCGCCGGATATGCAGTTACTCGCCACAGAAACCGTACTCAAGCAAGCGGAAATAATTGCGAATGAGCTGGCAGTCTAGCCGCAAAAACATAACCTGAAGGTACAGCGATTCCTATGTAATCCTCGAAAAGAAAGGCTACGAATAAAGTTGAGTACGGTTTGTTACAACTCCAGTGGCTGATCGGTGCCGCAGTGTTTGCAGTGGGGAAGGTGCCTATAGGTGAGGTTGTGGCAGTTTGTGCATTCTTGGTACTGCGAGTAGCTACAGTGAGGGCAGTGCAGGTCGCGTTTGCGGATTTTTTTGGCGCAGTTAACGCAGCGTCTGTTTTGTACGCGGTTGGCTGCTTGTAAACGAGTGTTGAACACAAACCTTTGGAAGAACTTGATGATGCCAAATCCAATTGCTGGAATCAACAGAATCTGTAGATAGTTGATGAGGAAGCGAAGACCGCCAAATAGAAATTCTAAGAATTCTATTAACAGCTCAACCAAGAATCCAAATTGCAAGAACTCAAAGATTTTCCAGACCAGAGGAATGCAGAAAATAACGAACAGATGCCAGCTAATTAGCGATACATAGCCATAGTCTCTACGCTCGGCTAGGCGGTTCACGTTAGATGCAATGAAAATTAGGGGCAACAGGAACAGCCCTTGAAAGAACAGTTGAATGCTGGGATACCAGAAGCTAGCTCGCTGATAGCCGTTGTCAATTTGGTTGAATCTAGTATCGTCGCTGAGTAGGGATAGAAAGGCTTGGCTTTCTGGCGTGGAGATCAGCTCTGTTTTGAGCGTTTCGAGGGTTGCTTCTCTTTGGGCGATCGCACGATCGTTTTGTTCGATCTCGCGTCTTGCCTGCGCTGCTTCTACAGTGTTGATCGACTGCTCTCTCGGCTGACCTGCAATCTCTTCTAGCAGCGTCGAATCATATTGCTGACGAATGCTAGCGTTCTGTGATTTAAAGGAGTTGATCTCTGCCTGGATATCATTGATGCGGCTGGCAATTGTCTCGTTATCTGGACTATCGACAGCCTCAACAGCAGACTCGTATTGCAAGCAAATCTCAGACACTTCACCTAAGTGGCCTCTGCTTAGATCTTGGTAGCTGCCATAGTAGCTGCCTCGGTAGTATGACTGGTTAATCGCGGACGGTAACCCAGTAGATTGGCCCTCGCTATCCAACAAGACTAACTGATCGATAAGTCGATAGTCTTTTTCTTCTGCTGTGTCTTCGCGATAGCTGATCCATTCCGAACGACAGGGATATGTTTTCTCTGGACTGAGTGGCCACCGACTAATATCGTCTAATCCAGCGAACACATTGAACAAGATGAACAGATCAACCAGAATGATGATGATCAAACTGAATCTGTTGATCGGCTTGTGATTAATCCGACGAGACCGATTAAAGAAGCGACCGATAGAGCGACGAAGTCTAGAAAACATGAGAAAATACCCCGTTCACAGACGAGGCTTTGTGCTGCGTTTGCTGTCGCATTTAGCTTTGTTTGATTAGGGCGGTAGCGCCTCTGACAATGGTAAAAGCTAAATACAGATTGCTATATGTTTCACCAAAGATAAGGTCTCCTAAGCAAAAACCTAGGAGACCTTGTGTCAATCGTTTTTTTGGAGAAGATAGTCGCAGTGATTACCCTAGTAACAGGTGGTAGCGACAGGTACTAGCGGCGGGTGCTAGCCACGCCATTACGAGCTGCCGTTTCTAGATTGAACAATATCTGCAATGTTTCCATTGCTCGGTCTCTCGCTTCCATGTCTCTTTGCGATCGCAGCTGAGTCATCGGATCGTGCAAAATCTTATTCACAATGCCACGAGTCAAGGCTTCTACGACGCCGCGATGCTTTTCAGAAAATTCTGACCCTAGACGAGACATGGCTTTTTCTAGCTCTTGCTCGCGGATAGTCTCTACTTTGCTGCGTAAGCTGCTGATGGTGGGGACGGTATCGAGCGATCGCAGCCAGTCCATAAACCCATCGACTTCCTCGTCTAGCAGGGCTTCAGCCTCTAGTGCCATCTGCCGACGGCTCTCTTGGTTTTGGGCGACGACTGCCTTCAAATCATCTACATTGAATGCAAAGACGGTGTCGATTTCGGCGATATTGCTATGTACATTGCGTGGTACTGCAATATCAAACACCAAAATCTGGCTACCGTCACAGGCGGGCTCTAGATTCTCTCGGTGCAAAATGGGCTCTACCGAAGAGGTGCAGGTGAAAACCACATCAGCCGCGACGACAGCCTCTAGCATGCTATCGAGTGTCCCGGTTTGAATATCAACATCGCCAAACTGAGCGGCTAAATCATTCGCCCGCTTGACGGTGCGATTTAGCAAGGTGATTTTGTTGGCTCGTTTAGAAATCAGGTGCTGTACTAGCAGCCGGGCCATTTTGCCTGCGCCTAAGATGGCAATATGACAGTTCTCAAAGCTCTCGACTTTCATCAGAGCCAGTTCAGCCGCCGCCGAGCTGATCGAAACCGCGCCCGTGCCTAGATTCGTCTCAGTGCGAACCCGCTTGCCTGCTTTGATCGAGTCTTTTAGCAGGCGGCCTAGAATCCGACCAATGCCTTTGTGCTGTTGGGCTAGGCTCAAAGCATGCTTCACTTGAGAGAGAATCTGACCTTCTCCTAAGACTAGGCTATCCAGGCCAGCCGCGACGCGCATCAGATGCATCACCGCATCTTGCTGAAGCAAGACGAACAGATGAGGCCGCAGATCTTCTAGCTCGATGCCGCTATGCTCACACAGAAAGCGCATGACATCGCGAACGCCGGTTTCAATTTCGTTGGCGACGATATGAATTTCTAACCGATTGCAGGTGCTAAGAATCGAGACTTCTTCGATGGTGGGCGAATTGCCAAGGTGGGCGATCGCATCAGCTACTTGAGCAGAAGGAATGCTCAGCTTTTCTCGGATTTCTACTGGCGCAGTCTGGTGACTAAGCCCAACAACAGCAATATTCATTCGGTTCCTTCAGAGTCTGTTATGAAAAGTCTTCTATTTATCATCGGATGAGCGGCAAGGCTCTCTTCAAATTATTAAATATCTGGGAAACATCTCAAGAAAACTAAACAAAACTCCATCTTACGGGAGACATAGCTAGTGTCGATGTCTCCGTACGCTAGATGACTGCTTTGCTCTTTTTGGACTAGCATTTCGCCCCTGAAGACCGCTCCTGAAGACAGTGAAACGCCAAGCGCTCAGCGCTACGAAGAGCTAGATCAAAAAAGGGACAAAAGCAGCAAGCCTTGTCCCTTTTTCAGTCAATTCGTTTTGTATTGGCAGGTGGTATGCCTACTCACAGTCTCGCTGCGGCCTAGTTGAGGCTGACACGCTTGGGGCTGTCTTTCATATGAACAGTATCGACAAAGCGAGCCGTCTTAGACTGGCTAGAGATCACCAAGCTCTGAGTACGGTAGCCGCCGTTGAAGAAGCGAACCCCATTCATCAGCGTGCCGGGTGTGATACCGCAGCCAGCAAACAGGACGTTCTCGCCGTTAGCGAGTTCTTCAGCGGTGTAAACCTTGTCAGGATCATTAATACCCATAGAAGACAAACGCTCTAGGTTGGCTTCTTTGCTCTCGCCAATTAGACCTGTTTTTACAACCGCAGGATCGTAGATTAACTGGCCCTGGAAGTGACCGCCAAGACAGCGCATTGCCGCCGCAGAAATCACGCCTTCAGGGGCAGCGCCGATGCCCATCAGCCCGTGAACGTTAGTGCCTTCAAAGCCACAGGAGATAGCAGCAGAAACATCGCCGTCGCTGATTAGACGTACCCGCGCACCTGCGTCGCGAATCTCTTTGATCAGATCGTTATGACGCTCGCGCTTCATAACGATGATAACGAGTTCATCAATTGAGCGATCTAGGCACTCAGCCATGATCTTCAGGTTCTCGGTAGGACTTTTATTGATGTCTACTTTGCCTTTAGCAGCAGGTGGTGCAGCCAATTTGTTCATATAGAAGTCGGGCGCGGCGAACAGGCCGCCTTTTTCTGAGATCGCCAGAACTGCCATCGAACCGGGCTGACCATAGGCGCAAAGGTTAGTACCTTCGCAGGGGTCAACCGCAATATCAATTTCAATGAGTTCATCGGGCGTACACACTTCGTCTGCGTTGGGTTGTGTACAGATACCGACCTCTTCGCCGATGTAGAGCATAGGAGCGTCGTCACGCTCACCTTCACCAATCACAATCTTGCCGCGCATGTGAATCTGGTTCATCCGCTCGCGCATTGCCTCTACAGCAACCTCATCAGCGATATCCTTTTCGCCTTTACCCATCCAGCGGGCCGATGCGATCGCTGCCTGCTCGACGACTTCAATAATCTCTAAACCGAGGGTGTTTTCCACGGGGTATTTATCCTCCAAACTGCCGTATCTAGCCGCTTTTAGCCAATCTTAAACGGGCTTCATAAAAGAGTTTATAAAACTCTACATGGCCATCTTTGAGTTTATCAGACTATTAACCCTGCGTTTTTTTGTTCCCGGTTTGGTTTTTTGTTCTCTACTTCAACCGTTTCATAGCTGCCTAGAGTGGCCCCGGTCTGTCTGCTTTAGATAGCTTGATGTACAGGTCATAGTCCATGGTGCGATCGCCTACTGTGGAGGTCAATCCAATCGCCTGAATCGCTGAGGTTGGCCCTTGTGCTGATAGCTCTTGCGATAGCTGAGGTAGCGGAAAAATGCTGTCTGTATCGTTGATCTCGGCCAAGTTAAGGAAGAACTGTCCGTGGTTAGGGGTAGGCGCGCTGTCAGTCAGGGTTTGGAATAGGTTTGTGCCAACCAGCGGCGGATTGGGAGTAGAGGTGATCGCCTCGGCAGCACCGCCCCCTACGGCGAAGAAGGCAACATTTCCCGGTAGCCAGCCATGGCTGAACTGCACGCCTTGAAACGGTGAAATCCAGTGAGTCACCGAGCCTTCTGGCAGGTCGGTGGTCTCTGTCCGGTAGCGGTAGCGATCGACCATGACATCATCAATTTGCGCCCAGACGGATTCAGCAGTGGCCCGGTCGTTGGTCTGCACCATCAGCAATAAAGAGGCAGCTGCGATCGCACTACTATCCCCCTCATCCTGTCCAGTCTCGTTCTCGGCAGTCTCGTTCTGCTCAGCTTCGTTTCCCTCGGCCTCGTTTTCAGCTTCGTTTTCTTCCGTCAGATCGCTGGCGGGCGGCAACAGTCCAAAGGCAAACTCTCCACTGGCCCAAGGCATGATGTCTTCTTCGATATCTAGCCCCGTTTGAGTGAGTAGCCCGGCTCGTAGAGTCTGCGCGTCTGGAAAGAACGGCGGGGAGACATTGTCTTCACTCAGCGCCTGCCAGGTCTGCTGCAAATTACTGCCCGATAGTGCTACAAGCGTATCGCTGGGCAGACGGCGCAGCATATCGTCGGCCTCGTTGCTCAATCCTTCATAGGCCAAGTCATTTTTGGGAAGTAGCCAGCTAGTGCCTCGAAACCGGATGCCTTCTGACTCGATTAGGGCCGTAGCAACGATGCCTTGCGATCCTTGAAGGGGAACTAGATTGGCTGGCTGAGCGATCGAGGCACCTTTGGGGGCGCTCAGGGCGGCGCTCGCAATGGGGATGTTCAGATAGAGCTGGGCAAAGCTTTTACCTAATGGCTGAGGATCTGCTAGGCCCGCTGTGGCACTGCGATAGCCAGCGTTGTCCCGCAGCGACTGCTTGCCTCGGTAAGTGTCGATCGCCTGTTCGATGCCTGCGGCTGTATTGCCTAGTAGGAGCCAGTTGGAGCCAATGACGGCAGCTTCTATGGTCTGCCCCTCGGCTGTCTGAATGGTTTTGATAGAAATATTTTTGTAGCTGCGATCTTCCCAGGTGATGGCTGAGCGCTGCGGACCGCTTTCTAACAGGGATTTAGCTTTGCTAGGATCGTCGATGGGGGCGATTAATACGATGTTTTGAGTGGCGGCGGCCAAGCCTTTTGCTTGAGGCTGATCGGTTGGCAAAAAGGCTAAGGTGACGCGATCGCCAATCCAGGGCTTGATATCTCGCTTGAAGCTGTAGCCGTTGAGGGTAAACAGTCGGTCTTTCCAATCGGTCAGCAGCTGATCAACCTGGGCTTGACTGTCGCTGGTGCCAAACTGTCTGAGCTTTGTCCAAGCGATTTCATCAGTGGTGAGCGTCAGTGTCGCTAGCGTGTCTTTTG
Source organism: cf. Phormidesmis sp. LEGE 11477 (assembly GCF_015207105.1). GTDB lineage: Bacteria > Cyanobacteriota > Cyanobacteriia > Phormidesmidales > Phormidesmidaceae > Phormidesmis. Next base: position 127,245 of record NZ_JADEXO010000002.1, on the reverse strand, counting down.
GCACAATCTGAGCCCCGACAGGAGAAAGACTGCGAGGCGATCGCACCGATAGATTAAGCGCTGTGATGACACCGCCGCCTAATAAAATTACGGCGGCTAGACCTGCTAGCTTCGGCAGCGCCTTTGGTAGCTTTGGTAGGAATATAGAAGGCGCAAACTTGGAAGATTCATTAGCAGTTTTTGGCTCTAAGACCTCATCTGAAGCCGCCCGGTCTACTGCCTCTTGGTCTACCGTCTCAATATCGGCAGTCTCGGTATTGTCAGTCTCAGTATCGGCAGTATCCGACAGGGGAGCTGGCAGTTCGGTCTGGGTCTGGATGAAGGGATCTGCTGGCTCTGATAGAGCCTCTGATTGGATATCGGATTGAATATCGGCCTGGCTGTTTTCTAGCGGCTCTGACGAGGGCAATTCTTCCTCTAGATGATCTTCAGAGGAGTTGGGTGTGTACACAGTTCCTTTGATCGAACGCCCGGTAGGATGGGTCGCTGAATGGATTGTGTCCTTGCCTGATTCTGAGTCTATCTCTTTAGCCATCGCCGTTAAACCGCTAGTCGGATACTTGAAACCCTAATTTCTGATCTCGTGTCTTAGCTCGGTCGCCATGCACTCTAGCAAAGAAGTTGACAAAAGTGATTGGGAAAACACTGAGTAGAGCAAAGTTTTTTGATTCGCTTCAGACTCAACCAAGCTGATTTAGTCAATTAGATTGGTTGGTTAGGCCATTGGTTTACGAGTCCATTGGCTTTTAGTCCACTGGCCCACTAACACTTTTAGTCCACTGGCCAAATACCAATAGTGCTTCTATCAATAGTGCTTCTGCAGCTTGCTAGAAAGCGGATTGTTTGAGTTTTCTTACTGTGCGTCAACCCTCTTGTAGTCAAAAGGATATGCTAAGCGCTAGCTGTAGCTTCTTGAATCTATGACCACCCGAACGGTTAAATCCGAGACTGTCTGTGCTGATCCGGTTGATTTAGTCCATTCCATCAGCGGCGATGGTGCTGATAGTGCTGATGATCGACTGCGATCGCAAAAACAGCTCTGGTTGGCGGCGCTCAAGCCCCCAATGTACTGTGTGGCGGTAATGCCTATCTGCGTTGGCAGCGCGGTGGCATATGCTCAAATGGGTAGTTTCCGGGCGAATGTATTCTTAACGTTTGCCCTATCCGCTGTCCTGCTACTAGTTTGGGAGAACCTCAGCAACGATGTTTTTGATGCCGCGACCGGGATCGATATCAACAAGCATCATTCACTGGTGAATCTAACTCGCAATCGAAAGCTGATCTTTTGGCTCGGCAATCTCTGCTTGCTGCTAGGTATTGCTGGTATTTTGACCATTTCTCTAACGCAGCAAGACCCGACGGTACTTACTATGGTTGTTGCCTGCTGCGCGCTGGGCTATCTCTATCAAGGGCCGCCTTTTCGACTGGGATATCAGGGCTTAGGCGAAATTCTTTGTTTCTTCAGCTTTGGACCGCTAGCAGTCGGTGCGGCCTACTATTCGCAAACTCAGCGCTGGGATGCGGCAGGCTGGCTGCAAAGCTGGCGATGGGATGGTCCGCTACTGCCCGCTGCCGTAGTGGTCGGTATTGCCACCACTTTGGTGCTGTTCTGTTCGCACTTTCACCAAGTAGAAGACGATCTAAAGGCGGGCAAGCGCTCGCCGATTGTTAGACTAGGAACCTGGCGAGGGGCGCAGCTATTGCCCGCTGCTTGTGCGGTGGTTTTGCTGACGACTTTAGTGGCGATCGCTCAAGGTGGGCTGCCTTTGAGTGCGCTGCTGATGCTGGGCGCTTTGCCCGCTGCAATCAAGCTTTGTTTGCACGTACTGACCTTTCACAATCAGCCAGAGCAGGTCAAAAATTCAAAGTTTTTAGCCATTCACTTTCACTTCTGGAGTGGGGCGCTACTCACGATTGGACTGATTGCCTCTACTGCAATTTAGTCGCTACTGCCAGGCTATGCATCACATTAATCACCAGTCAGCTGCGATCGCTTTTGAGTTTCGCGCCTATCGCCGTCTTTTTCGCCGACCGATTAAGACCAATCATGGCATCTGGAAATATCGAGAAGGGATCATCCTCAAGCTGAGCGACCATCAAGGCCGCACTGGTTTTGGAGAAGTCGCACCGCTGCCCTGGTTTGGAACTGAAACCCAGTCGCAGGCGATCGCGTTTTGCCAGCAGATGCCGACTAGACTGTCTGTCGGCGACAATTTTTCAATTTTGCCGACCTTGCCAGCCTGTCAGTTTGGCTTTGAGCTGGCTTATAGGAACTTGACTAGAGATATTCACTGCGCTGAGCTAGATATCCGTCACTACAGCGCTCTGCTGCCCGCTGGTGAAGCTGCCCTCAACGCTTGGAGTCCGCTGTGGGCTATGGGCCATCGCACCTTCAAGTGGAAGATCGGCGTTGCGCCTGTGGCGGTGGAGTTGGCCTGGCTGTCGCAGCTGATGGAACGGCTGCCTTTGGGGGCGCAACTGCGGCTTGATGCGAATGGCGGGCTCTGTGAAATAGTGGCTCATCATTGGCTAGATCGATGCGATCGCCTTGGCCGCCGGATTGAATTTATCGAGCAGCCGCTGCCGCCTAACTGCTTTGATGGATTGACCAAACTGGCCCGCCGCTACCAGACGCCGATCGCGCTCGACGAGTCTGTAACCGCCCTCGATCAGCTAAAGGCTCACTACTACAGGGGCTGGCGCGGTATCTATGTTGTCAAACCCGCTATTCTTGGCTCTGCCGATCGACTCCGACAGTTTTGCGAAGACTGTCCTATTGACTTAGTCGTTTCCTCGGTGTTTGAAACTGACATAGGCCGTCAGGCGCTAATCGATCTGGCGATCGCGCTGCAAGCTAGCTCCTCAGAGAATCCGCGTCGGGCCTTGGGTATGGGTACGCAGCAGTGGCTACCAAATGATGGACTAGACGATCCTGATTGGGAGGCGCTGTGGCAGCGGTTGAGATGACGCCAGCGGCAGTGTGGGCGAGGTTGCAGCGCGATGGATGTGTTGCTGGCCACCAGAGCGATAGAGAAACTGGGAAAGATGGCGAGTGGGCAATCGGGGAAGATCTAGCATCTTGGTCGGCGCTGGTGACGGCGCGGCGTGAGCAGTTGGAAGCGTATGCTCTAGAGCATAGTAAGCAGCATCGCGGTGAAGGCAAGACGATTTTGGTTGTGCTGGTTGCAGATGCTGAGCCGACGGATTTTTTGGCTGGGTTTTGGGCAGGCGTATTAGCAGGTTGGACGGTTGCCCTCGCCAATCCAAACTGGGCGAAGTCAGAATGGCAGTCTGCTCTCAATCAAACCAATCCCAGCATCATTTGGAGTCCGTCGTCTACGCTTGACAACCTGGCTTCAACCGCTGAACCAGTCGCTGACCTAATTGATCCCATCGCTGAACGAAGTCAGACAGCCAAACAGGGCCAAATCTCGGTCAATAAACGAATCCAAAGCCTGGAGGCTGAGCGGAGTCGAAGCCTCATCCTCATCCCAACAGGCGGCACGTCTGGTCAGCTTAAGTTCGCCTGCCACACCTGGGCCACACTCACCGCTGCCGTGTATGGCTTTGCGCGCTACTTTCAACCTAAAAATACGCCTATCAATGCCTACTGTGTTTTGCCGCTCTATCATGTCAGCGGACTGATGCAGGCGCTGCGAACCTGGCTAACGGGCGGTCAGCTTGCGATCGCCGCTTTCAAAGATTTGCTCTGTGCCCAGCCAGATTCCCAGTCAGATGCCCAGTCAAATTCTGCGCTACTTCCTCCCTACACTTACCTATCTCTGGTTCCAACCCAGCTCTCTCGCCTGATCGATGCCGAGAAATCTTCCTGGCTCAGGCAGTTTCATGCCGTTCTCTTAGGGGGTGCTCCTCCTTGGCCGGCTCTACTCGATCGGGCTGCAAGTCATCGGATTCCTCTCTGTCTGACCTATGGCATGACGGAGACAGGGGCGATGGTAAGCGCGATGCGATCGCCAGACTTTTCCCTAGACACGGCCTACCCACTAACTAGCGGCTGGCCAATGCCTCACGCGACCATCCAGATTGAAGAGAGTGGCAAACCGTTACCTCGTGGAGAGACTGGGCAGGTTGTGGTGACTTCGAATGCGATCGCCCACGGCTATTACAGTGCGCCTTCGCCTCGTTTCAAAGGCCGAACCCTCTACACAGACGATCTGGGCTATCTAGATCGCGATGGCCGATTGCACATCACCGGGCGCGCCAGCAGCAAGATCATCAGCGGCGGCGAAAACATTTTCCCTTCTGAAGTGGAGACGGCGCTGTGGCGTACAGGCCAGGTGCTAGATGTCTGCGTTGTCGGGCTACCTGATGCCGATTGGGGTGAAGTGGTCGGTGCCGCGTACGTTCCACGCCATCAGGCCGTTTCTACCGATAGCTTGAGAGTCGCTCTAGACAATGGCAATCAGCTCAGCCGATACAAATATCCAAAGCGATGGTTCGCGCTAGAGACTCTGCCTAAAAACGCACAGGGGAAAATCAATCATCTGGCGCTGCGATCGCGGCTGGCTCGTTTAACCAGTCATCCAACCGAGGATCAATAATCTGTTTTTGGCGCGTCGTTTTATCGATGCATACGTGCCGAGTCAGGGCCGTGGCAAGAGGACGCTCATTCTGTGATTGAGCGGCTGACAATGATTGGGTTAATAAATGGGTTTCTGGTCTAGATTGCTGGCCAGATTGCTGGTAGGTGAGGGTGTAGCGGACTTCATAGCTGTAAGGCGTGAGCCGCAGCGGAGCCAACGTGATGGCGATCTTGTCTCCGCACCGTAGCGGTTTGAAATAGCTAGCCTCGGCATGAACGATCGGAATCGGTAAAGGGTTCGATGTAGAAAAAAAATCAGCCACATCTATGAAGGCTTCGCCCAGCGCTGCCTCGTATGCCTCATGACAAAGCGTCAGCACGTTGGCAAAGTAAACCACACCTGCTGCGTCTGTTTCATGAAAACGAATCGTTCGACAGTATCTAAAGGCCACTGCTGAGACGGTGTTCAAGTAGACGGTGTTCAAGTAGACGGTGTTCAAGTTAGACGATGCGCTTAGACAGTGTGCAAAGCTAGCTGGGCGGTGGCGCTACACCGTTGCACCGACTGACATGCGTATCGGCTAGCTGTATCAGCTAGCTGTATCGACTGGCATTTGGATCAACTGGCTGTATTAACTGGCATTTGGTTGGGCCGGGCGATATGGCAACCCATCTTGTCCGGTCAAGAATTCTGTATTCTCTACTGTTTCGTCTGCTTTTAGATTGTTGAGTTTGAAATCACTCAGGTTAAAGCTGATGGTTTGATTGGGATTGTTCAGCGCCTGCACGAGTCTAGCCAGAGAAGCCTGTACCATGCTATCGGGATTGAGTAACACCCATCCATCTGCTGTTAGCTCTCGCATCTCAAAGTGTAAGTGTGGCCCTGTGGAGTTACCTGTACTCCCGACTAGCCCTACAACCTCTCCTTTCTTCACCGCCGTACCAGACTCTACAAAGATCTCTGATAGGTGAGCGTATCGGCTCTCTAGCGTGTCCTTTTCTAGCTCGTGCTCTAGGACCACCATCAGTCCATAGCCGCCTGCTTCTCCGGCTGCTGCCACCACTCCATCTTGAGCAGCCAATACAGGAGTGCCTTGCGGCGCAGCGATATCAGTACCCGCGTGAAAGCGGTGGTCGCCCCAAATTGGATGAATCCGAAAGCCAAACAAAGAGCTAATTGGCGACGGCGTTGATAGCGGGAATATAAACTCGGCAGCAGCCTGCAGGTTCACTACCGGACGCACTGAGCGATTGAGATAAGCGCGACCTGCCGCGCTAGTTGACAGTCGAATACCGGAGGCGCTAAAGCTGACAGGGCCGACGTTGACCGCAGGATCGCTGGCAACTGGCGATGCCTGAGAATTCTGAGTGGGCGCGATCGCATTAGCCGTTGACTCGGCGCTGCCGCTAGCGATTCCATTAGCTGGCGCAACCGGAGAGGCGGTTCCACAAGCGCCATTTGGGACGCCTTGCCCCTGAGATACTGTGAATTCACAGCCTGTAGACTGCTCAGCGACTACTACATCTGGGGTCTGGGTTGCGCCGACGCTGTAGTCTGTGGGATCGACAAAGATGCTGTCATACTCGCCTGGTCGGGTGATGCCCTCTGGGAGTGCAATTGGTGTGACTTCGGTGGGGGTTACTTGCTCGGCGGTCGGTGCTGGCGTCAGGATTGGCGCAGCTTCTGTCGTGGCTTCAACTATCGGTGCTGCTGGTGCTGGTTCAGCAGCCGCTGGGGTGAAGGGCTCAAGGCTAGCACCTACGGATGGGCTGACTGATGGGCTAGCGATATCTGCTGGCGCGGCTTCCACTGCTGGGGCTGGTGCCGCCGCTGGTGCCGCCTCTAGTGCTGTCTCTGGAACAGTAGTGGTCGAAGCGGTCGTGCTGACATACTCGACTAGGGGCGCAGCGACTAGTCCGGGTTCAATCATGCCAACAAGCGGATGAGAAGAGTAGACGCCTCTCGCGGCAGATGGTTTCGATTCTGAAAAAGAAGGAGAAGCGCTGGCTGTAGGCGCAGGCTGGGCTAGGGACGAAGCAGAAGTTACATCAACTGATAGGGGCGAATCAGGATCGCTGAGGTGGTGAGCTTCTACGGCATAATCACCTTCTACTTCTACAGCGTAATCGCCTTCTACGTGATCGCTTTCTGCCTTTGCAAAGTTGATCTGGCTGGTAACTAAGCCGCAGCTGCTCATAAAACCAAAAGCGACTAGCCAGCCTCTCCGAAGCTTTTGCCCAACCGACAAGCCGCTATCTCGATCGCCTTTTGTAGGGATAATCGCATTGGTCTCTACCGTCTTTGGCTTTACCGAATGCGCCGCTTGAGATCTAAGGTTTTGCTTGGAAGCTGTCATAGTCATCAACCTAAAATTAACCCTAACTGGTACTAACTATATGTGAATTTCGCTGGGTCTTATCAGCAGAATGTTTTCACTTTGGACTGTCTGCTGACGCCAGTTTCCCGATAAGCCCTGGCTCGTAAGGCTGTGCTCACCTGCTTTCAGCGCGACTGGTAACGCGACTTGTAGATAACCTTCTTCTGAAATGCCAATCACCTTGCCAGAACAACTGTTTTGCGAACAACTACCTGTCGCATTTGACACTGACACAAGCCTAAGCGTATCTTTCTCCACTGAAACAGTTTTGCCGACTTGAGTGAGTAATTTCTGGTAGGTCTTCATGAAAACTTGACTACCCACCTGCTGTTGATAAAAGTACCCTTGCAGGATTCCCCTGAGGACAACGACAATTAGCGTCTCTAAGCAATTTATTTTGGTTTGTGCGAGTGGATAAAGCCCACTCTCTAATATTTTTGTCAGAGTAATTCCAGACTGTGGGACCAGGTTGTGCCAATTCAGTCCTACACCGATTACGGCCTGCTTGATACGGACAGTAGAGCCTGTTCTTTCGTTCGCTAGCTCTGGGTTTGAAACGATCGCGTCATACTGTGACAGCTTGGTTTCGGTGAGAATGCCTCCGAGCTTTTGGCCCTGATAAAAAAGGTCATTTGGCCATTTGATCTGGATCGGGATACCAAGATTGTTCAGAGCGATCGCAATCCCCCAGGCGCTAAAGCAAGTGAGCTGAGCGCTCCGAGCAATCGGCCAGTCTGGTTCTAGCGCTAGGGAAAGGTAGAGGCCACCTGGATCCGACTGCCAGGTGCGATCGCGCTGCCCACGACCTGAAGACTGCTGCTGCGCGATCACGACCGTTCCGGCTTTGGCTTTGGCTTTAGTTTTGGCTTTGGCCTGGGTCGGAGTGTCGGCTTTCAACATCTGCCACAGATGCGTATTTGTCGAAGGCAGGGTTTCAAATAGGTGAATGTCAAACTGAGGGCGAATCTGACTTAATTCTGGGCGGATTCCTAGCTCTGTGCCGTCCATCGCTAGGGCCGTCTGGATTTTCTGGCGACTAATTGTTAGGGCACGGATGGGATTCAGATTGGTTGGTATTATCGGTTCTATGATGACTGACCTTCCTGATCTAACAACTGAAACGCTGTGGGCTATCCTCAATGGCGACCTAGCCGACGATACGGTTAACCAGCTAGTCTGGCAAACCCTCGGCTATGACTACAGCTTGGATACCCAAACTTGGCAAACCCAAAACGTAGACGATGCCTGGGCCCAAAAGTATCCTGAGCCACCTAATTTCATCGAGAGCAGACCGGCAACGGTACAGCTCACTAGGGCAATTCCCAAAGAAAATAAGCAGCTACTCAAGACGGTTCTAGGCTTTAAGGGCTACTCCGTCGATCAGCTCGTGCCCAGGCTGACCCGCCGGGCCACTATGGCGAACTGGCTATTGAGTATCATGAGGGATAGAGGCTTGATATAGCTTTGATTGCAGTGCTTCGCGCTGGCTGCTTGTGTCCTTCTTATTGCTTGATGTATGACAACCGTATTTGATTTCTTGGCAAGGGGTGGCCCGGTGATGGTGCCAATCGTTGGCGCGTCTGTCTTTACGGTAGCCTGCGCGCTAGAAAGAGCAACTTTTTGGACGGATTTGCTACGGCGAGAAGCCAAGGTCGTCAATGAGGTGCTAGACAAGGCGCGGACAAGTTTAGATGAGGCGGCGGCGATCGCCTCTCGCGCCCGCGACCTACCGATTGGCCGCTTTTTGATCGCGCCGCTCAGCCTCCAACATCCGTCTCCTGACTCCTTTCGCCTGGCGCTCGAAAACGCTGCCGACAAAGAATTTGTCAAAATGCGAAAAGGTGACAAGCTGCTAGAGACCGTCGTCGCTGTCGCGCCTTTGCTAGGACTGCTGGGCACAGTGACGGGTCTGATTAGAACATTTGAGAACTTGAATATTGGCGGTAGCGAAGGGGCTGTCGGTGCGACAGAAGCCGCTGGCGGTATTGGTGAAGCTTTGATCACAACAGCGGCTGGTATGGTGGTGGCAATTTTGGCACTGCTGGTTTTGCGCGTGATGGTAACGCTGCAGGCCCAGCAGATGGACTACTTTTCAGAAGCTGGAAACGAGCTAGAGCTGATCTATCGCCAGTATTGGTATGAAGCGGGTCGGCTGCCGAGGGGCGATCGCGCCATGTCAGACCAACAGATTAACCCGAAGGTGATTGATTCAGAAGGCAGCTCGCCGCCATCACCAACGCTGCAACAGCCTATTTTTTAGCGATCCATCGCTTTCAAGATTCATCTTCAGCTTTTAAGATTTGTCTTTTTTATAGTTTATGGATCTGCCTAATCGCTCCATAGTGTTTCAACCATACAGACTGTAGAACGCCCTTTTCTCACTATCAAAATTCTTGCTTTCAAAATGCGCTTTCGACATACCGAAGACAATGGCATTCCGACCATCGATCTCATTCCTATGCTGACGGTAATGATGGGCGTTCTGGCTTTTTTCGTCGTTGTTTCCGTCTCGCTAGGCAGTGAAGAGCTCATTCAAGTAGATCTGCCGCCCGAGCAAACCGAAGAAACTCCTAACGATACAGACAGCGTTCAAGATCCGTTCGTGGTTGAAATGGATGAAACCGGCCAAAGGCTGCTCAATGGCAACCCGATCGAGCCAGAGACTCTGGCCATTGAGATCGAGTCTTACCTGGCTCAAAACGCTGACAGCATTGTCTATCTAATTCCTAGTCGCCAGCTTCCTTACGAGCAGGTGGTTCAGTTCCTTGGGGATATGCGAGCTGTTGGCGGTGAACGAGTTTCTTTAGCGCTCAGAGAAGATTCCTAAAAGCTTACGTCCCTTTGCTATCTTGCGACTTTTCACTTTTGATCTTATTCGTACCTGCCACTGATTCTATGCGTACTCGCCACCGCCGCCCTAGCCGCATTCCCGAAGTCAACTTAGTGCCGATGATGGACGTCTTGATGACGGTGCTGATCTTCTTCGTGGTTATTTCCATGGGCCTAACGGGCGTTCAGATCAACGGGGTGACGCTACCTCGCTCTGTTAATAGTACAGATGAAAGCATAACGAGCAGTGCAGATGAGCCAGTGCCTTTTGTGATCGGCCTGACTGCTCAAAGGCAGCTAGTCTTAGAGGGCGAAATTATTCAGATGCGGAATTTGTCACCTAGACTGAGAACTTATTTTCAGGAGAATCCTGATGGCTCGATCTTGCTAAAGGCGGATCGGACGCTACCCTATGACGATATCGCTAATCTGCTAGATGAGCTGAGAGGGATTGGCGGTCGCCGAGTCTCGTTAGCCGTAGAATAGTAAGGGGATGCCTGCGTCATTGATTGGTACCCGACCGCTGGCTCTAAAGCTCTTGACGACAAGGAATGGTTCAATTGATGGACTCAGATCGCGTTGACCGTTTGCTTGAAGATCTCAAGCAGCCAGACGCCGAAGTACGCGATCATGCCACCTCCTTGTTTTGGCATGCTTGGTTTCACCAAAAGGGTGTCTATGGCGCTCAGCAGCTAATGGAAGCGCAAACCCTCCTTGAATCGGGTGAGCCGAGTCAGGCTGAAGCCCTACTGAATGATATTGTCGAGGCGCAGCCCGATTTTGCTGAAGCCTGGAATCGTCTGGCGGTTCTGCACTATACCCAAAGAGAGTATTGGCGGGCGATCGCAGCCTGTCAAAAAGCAATTGCGCTGGTGCCGTATCACTTTGGGGCGCTGCACGGGCTAGGTCTTAGCCATAGCGCCGTGGGCAACTACACTGCTGCGATTCAGTCTTTTCGCCGGGCACTGACCATTCAGCCTTATTCACTCGTTAACCAGCGCTTGATCTTAGAATGCACCGCAAAGCTAGGATAGAAATAAGCCGCTGTAGCTAGATCGCCTTTCACTTTATCTCTAACTATGCAAACTTTATCTTCCCCCCCTGCTGCTAACTCAGAGCCGACAACGACGCCGTCGGCTAGCACGCCTACTGCGGTCACTTTCGATACGACCATCCATCGTCGGCAGACCCGGCCCGTAAAAGTAGGCGATGTCACAATCGGCGGCGGGCATCCGGTCGTGGTGCAGTCCATGATCAACGAAGATACCTTGGATATTGACGGCTCGGTGGCAGCGATTCGACGGCTGCATGAAGTGGGCTGTGAAATTGTCCGCGTGACGGTGCCGAGTATGGCGCACGCTAGGGCGCTATCCAAGATCAAAGATCAGCTAGTCCAGACCTACCAACCTGTGCCACTGGTGGCCGATGTACATCACAACGGCATGAAGATTGCTCTTGAAGTGGCTAAGCATGTCGATAAGGTGCGGATTAATCCAGGTCTGTATGTATTTGAGAAAGCAGAGAGCGATCGCACCGAATACACCCAGGCCGAATTTGACGCCATCGGCAAAAAGATCCGCGAAACCTTAGAGCCGCTGGTTGTTTCATTGCGCGATCAAAACAAGGCTATGCGGATTGGTGTCAATCATGGCTCCTTAGCTGAGCGGATGCTGTTTACCTACGGTGATACCCCCGAGGGCATGGTTGAATCGGCCCTAGAATTCATTCGTATCTGCGAATCTCTCGACTTTCACAACATCGTTCTGTCGCTCAAAGCCTCGCGAGTACCCGTCATGCTAGCGGCCTATCAACTGATGGTTCAGCGCATGGACGAGCTAGGCATGAGCTATCCGCTGCACCTGGGCGTCACTGAAGCAGGCGATGGTGAATATGGGCGGATTAAGTCCACTGCAGGAATTGCCACATTGCTAGCGATGGGTATTGGCGATACTATTCGCGTCTCCTTGACAGAATCCCCCGAAAAAGAAATCCCAGTTTGCTACAGCATCTTACAAGCGCTGGGCCTGCGTAAAACCATGGTGGAATACGTGGCCTGTCCTTCTTGTGGGCGCACGCTATTTAATCTAGAAGAGGTTTTACACAAGGTTAGAGAAGCTACCAATCATCTGACCGGACTCGACATCGCGGTAATGGGCTGCATCGTCAACGGGCCGGGTGAAATGGCCGATGCGGACTACGGCTATGTCGGCAAGCAGGCAAATACTATTGCTCTATATAGAGGGCGCGAAGAAATTAAACGTGTTCCTGAAGAGAACGGTGTCGAAGAGCTAATTAACCTGATCAAATCAGACGGACGGTGGGTAGAACCCGATACAGACTGACGCTCAATGAGGCTATCGGTATTTGCGGTGTTGATTGACGCTAAGAGCGGTGAACGCTTAAAAAAGTGGCCCACCGATCGGCTCACCTACCCCGCAGCGCTTTCTAAGGTTTCTTCTAAGGCTTTCTTCTAAGGTTTCCAAGACAGACTCCTCCTGAAAACCTTGCTAACGGAGCCTTAACTTACTCTCTGCTCAGTAGAGGAGGCTTCTTACCCTTAGCTCAGGCTACAAACAAAAGGGTTGTGTTAAATTGGGCGTACTCACAACGTCCTCCACGCAGGATTCTAATTCTTTATGGCAGTTAACAAGCGCGGTTTTATCTTGGGAGCGACTGCGCTGGCGAGCGCAGCTCTAGTCATTACAGGTACAGGTATTCAGCTATCTGACGGGCAGGCTTTCTTCAAAGACGGCCCCAAAGAGATAGTTGATGAGGTGTGGAACCTGATCGATAACCAGTACGTTGATGAGTCTTTCAATTCGCTAGATTGGAATGACGTTCGCCTAGATTATCTCAACCGCACCTACACCGATAAAGAATCTGCATACGTGGCCGTGCGCGAGATGCTAGAACAGCTCGACGATCCGTATACACGATTTATGGATCCTGACGAGTTCAATAACATGCAGATCGAGACCTCTGGGGAACTCACTGGGGTCGGTATTCAAATTTCTAAAGAAGAAGAGACTGAGGATATTGTTGTTGTCTCTCCTATCGAGGCTACGCCTGCTTTTGAGGCTGGCTTACTTTCGGGTGATATTATTACCTCGATTGACGGCAACAGCACAGAGGGTATGGAGCTGAACGACGCCGTTAGCCTGATTCGTGGGCCTGTGAACTCTGACGTTGTTCTTTCTGTAGACAGAGACGGTAGAGCCTTAGAGTTTGAGCTTACCCGCGCTCGTATTGAGATTCACCCTGTACGCTTCTCTGTTAAAGACAGTCCGCAAGGCTCTATTGGCTACATTCGGCTCACGCAATTTAGTAGCAACGCGGCGGCTGAGATGAAGGACGCCATTGAATCATTAGAAGAGCGGAAAGTGACCGGCTATGTTTTAGATCTTAGATCCAATCCCGGTGGGTTGCTGTTTTCTAGCATCGAGATTGCCAAGATGTGGATAGAAGAAGGCACGATTGTCTCTACGGTTGATCGAAATTCTACGAGTAGCGAAGAAGTCGCTCATAGTGAAGCGTTAACGGATAAGCCTTTAGTCGTTTTAGTAGACGGCGGATCTGCTAGCGCGAGTGAAATTCTCTCTGGCGCACTGCAGGACAATCAGCGAGCTACGCTTGTAGGGACGCAGACCTTTGGTAAAGGGTTGGTGCAGTCGGTAAGGGGATTGACTGATGGATCTGGAATTGCAGTGACCATTGCCAAATATCTAACGCCTTCTGGTCGCGATATTAATAAGCTAGGCATCGAGCCCGATTACATCGTAGAGCTGAGCGATGAACAGCGTGAGGCACTAGTAGAAGATCGTGACAAGGTTGGCACTTTGGACGATCCGCAGTATGCAGAAGCCCTGAAAATTTTAACGGATGAGGTTCGCCTGCAGCGCCAATCTGCTAGCAGTGCTGGTGTCGCAGATCGCTAGGTGCGGTAGTAATTGCACAGTATAGCTTTGGTCACTTAGCCCACTACATTCGTGCCCTCTAGAACCGTTATGCACTTCGGGCTGAGCAGCTAGCCATCGTACGTAGGCTTTGCCTTCTTGCAGAGTGTGCATCCGATGACGGCTGTAACGACTGATCGGCTCAGATGGCGGGCTGACATTTTCCGGCTCTAATTAAGCCAATGCGTTTCGCAATGGCCTGTTCTTGCGTTTCAAACGGCCCCCATTGTGAAGGTACTTCAGTAGGTGATGCTGTTTCACTATCTGATGCGGTCGATGCTTCTAGCTCTTGTTCAGACACGATTTTGCACTCCTGAGACTCTTGTTTAACGATGTACCAGTTTTCTTCAGAAGACATATATCATTTGCCACTTTGCTCTACACATAGCTTTCCGCACTTTGCTTACTACACTACGAAAGGCTACGGCCCTTGCCCTACAACGCAAAGTGCATAGCAATTGCACGGATGCATCCGCGCATTGCTATATTATCCTAGCGGTGAGCCCCTGTTATAAAAGAACAAAAAAGACTGTCACGAGGCGGAAGATTTGTTTAATAGTCTGTCAACCCATGACCCTTCATCCTACGAAAGCATCGGTCCCACTGGTTGACTGTAGTCAATTGCTAAACGATACTTCGCTCGTCGATAGACACCTGTCATGAGCGACCGTAAATCAATCGTCAAAGACACATCTTCGGGCTTTAGTGGCAGTAAGAAAGTCGGAATGCTCTGCTGTAGTCCAAACTCATACAGCTCGGCGCGAGGTCTCATATCACTTCGACTCACCAGAACGCTGTAGCATGCCTGCCGTTCTATCCCAATCACAGACAGCGGCCTGCCGCCCCGAAGCAGATCGATTCCGACCAGATTTGTCAGATTAGAGAGCACTTGGTAACGTTTTTTCTCATAAGCGCTTCTTCCTTCACCTGCTCGTTTGTTTTTAGGTGATAGCAGCTCCACGGCAGTGACTACCATGCCACTGCTCACGTCTCGAATTTCTAGGTAGCGTTCCTGTACCTCTTCAACCGTGGGAACAATTACTGTTTTGGGTATCACTGCTGTAGTCAGCCTTTTGTTTGTCTTCGGCTGCGTCTTCTAGGACACTAACGCAACGTCTGGAATCCTGACCATTAAGCTCTCGTCAGTATCACTTAGATAGATTCGTTTTTCAATGGCAACTCGATAAGCGTCAGAAAGCTGTTCGCTAAGGTCATCAGCTAGAGCAACGATTAATCGACTGTGAACCTCACTCCATAGTTCAGGCGCTTCTAGATAGGGGTCCATTCCTGGAAAAGGCGAAGGCATTATCAAGAGCTTCAATTGTGATTCTTGTATTCTAACGACTCTGATACTTCAAGCTGCTTTGAATCGAATTACATAGCTTTTAGATGTTCACATACTGCGTTGGCGGTAGCAGGGGCGAGCAATACACCATTGCGATAGTGGCCTGTTGCTAGTATGACGTTTTCTATATCCCCCAACGGCTTGATCACAGGGGCTGGTTGTCCTACTGGGCGAGGGCGTAGCCCACTCCAGGTATTAAGGATGTCGGCCTGAGCGATCGCATGGCAAAATCGCGCTGCTCCCTGCTGCAAGTTCTTCAATCCGTCCGCTTTCGCACTCGGTGGTACATCGCCTTCAGGAAATTCTACTGTCGCCCCTAGCCAATAGCGATTTTTTCCTAATGGAACAAACTGAATATCGTCACCGTTGATCACGGGCTGGAATGTGCGATCGCCCACTTCACCTTTCAGCCTAATTTCCATCGCCTGTCCTAATACTGGCATCAGCTCTAAAGGCTCAGCCGATATTTCAGAGAGCCGGGCCGAGCCCAGCCCAGCCGATAAAATCACCCAGTCTGCAGCAGTCTCTCCCTTTGCTGTTTGCACTCCTACACAGCTCGATCCGTTCATATTTAAGCCCGTTACTTTAGCACCAAAAAGAAAACGAACGCCTTTTTGCTGTGTAGCGGCTACCAGTGCCTGCGTCAGTTTAGCCGGATGCACCTGAGCGTCCATCGGAGAATAGATGGCAGCGGCTACAGATCGAAGGGTGCGATCGCCATTCTCATCTTTGAGTTCGCTTTCCAGCTCGATATGCGGACATTTTTCTTTTAACTCACCTGGCGACCAGATCTCTAGAGGCCATCCTTGCGCCGCTCGCTTCTCTTTGAGCTGATGCCAGCGAGACAGTTTGTCTTCATCAAAGCAGAGGCTAACAATTCCTTGTGAATTAAAAGGAACAGAATACCCTTGCTCCTGTAGCTCATCCGTTAGCGAGCGGTAGCGACGAATGCTTTTCTCTCTTAGTCGCCAAGTTCTTCCTTTTACCTTTTGACTAATGACGCCCATCAAGACGCCAAGTGCTGCACCTGTAGATCCTTGGGCTGGCGAATATTCGTCTATAACGCAAATATCAGCTGCTATTTGAATACTCAGTTCATAGGCGATCATCGCGCCAACAATACCACAGCCAACGACAATAATCTTGGGTTTCATGCGGTTGTATCAGGGTCTATTGAATAAAAAACAAATAAAAAACAGAGGATGATAAGACACCCTCTGTTTGCTCGAAGACTACTTGAAGATCCGCAGCAGTTTGCGCTTAGTACTGATCGGCCTTGGAGCTGTCTACTAGACTCATGTACTAGACCTATTCACCATCCTCTAAGTTTTCTGCATCTCCGCCTAGCGCTTCCATTGTCCTTTCAGTATCTCCGTCCAACATAACTGGCGTACGAACCATATCTTCTTCTTCAGCCCGAATGATCTCTTCATCTGGGAAGGTCGTGCTCATCTCGTATACATCGACTTCTTCTTTTGCCTGATCGATGGCGTTTTGACGAGCCCCTTCAGGCACAATGCTTAGCAAAGCCTCAAAGTCGCCTACAAACTCACGGTATTGAGTCAGTGCTTCGCCATAGTTCCGCTCTTGAGAGGCTTCGTCTAGATTTTGTAAGTGGCCTAAAATTTCTTCAGACAGTGCCTTTGCCTTTGGCTGATCGGTGGGCAGTAGCTGCCCAGATAGCCGCAGTAGCTCAGCGCGAAGCTGACCTAGTGGTCCGTGGGTAAAGTTGTCGACGTTGACCCAGTTGTCTTTCTCGATGTAGTTCAGCAGTTCAGGAAAGCGATTGCGCGATGATTCTAGTCGGCGAACGTAGTTTGTTATCTGAGCGACTTTTTCGGGGGTGTAGGTAGGGGCTACAGCCTCGGGGCCACCGCCACAGCTCACCAAAAATGTGGCGATCGCGGCTAGCAGAACACCAACGATGGCTTTGTATCGTCTCATGGGAAACCTCGGGATCGATCTATGAAGTGCGTCTTTTAGTGTAAATCAGCGTGTCCGGTTCTCAAATGCTCTAAAAGAGGGAAATTGAGAACAGTAAATAGTGAATGGAGCTTAGCGCCAAAGCCGATCGGCCATTCGGCAGACGTCTCGCATCTCGGGGCCGTCGTGTACGCGGATGATGTCTGCGCCGTGGGCGATCGCACAGTCCACTGTCGCCGCCGTTCCCCACAGGCGATCTTTTGCGTTGGGTTGATTGAGGATTTTGCCGATAAAGCTTTTGCGAGATGTTCCGACCAGAATCGGACAGTTCAAAGCTTTGAGCGCTTCAAGCTCTTTTAGGATGGTGAGGTTTTGGCTGACAGTTTTGGCAAATCCAATGCCAGGATCGACCACAATTTTCTTGGGATCGATGCCAGCTTCTACGGCTTTATCGGCTTGTCCGGCTAAGAATAGAACGATTTCTCGCATTAGATCGTCGTAGTCGGTCATTTGCTGCATGGTTTCAGGCGTACCTCGCAAATGCATCAGCATGATAGGTGCGTTCGCCTTGGCCGTCACGTTCAAGATGTCGGGCTCGTAGGTGCCCCCGGAGATGTCGTTGACGATATCTGCGCCTGCTTCTAGAGCGGCTTTGGCAATTTCGGCGCGGGTAGTATCGACTGAAATAGGAATGTTTTGCAGCTGATTGTGAGGGTGGCTGCGGATGGCTTTGATAATGGGCAGGACGCGATCACATTCTTCTGCTAGCGTGGTCGGCTTTGAGCCAGGGCGACTAGACTGTCCGCCAATGTCCAAAATATCCATATCCGCTTCTACTAACGCAATCGCCTGAGCTAGGGCTGTTTCGAGCGTATTAAATTCACCCCCGTCGCTAAAGCTATCGGGCGTTACGTTCAGCACGCCCATCAGATAAGTGCGATCGCCCCAAATAAATTTTTGATCGCGAATTTGCCACATAGTTGCTGCCTGCGCTGCCACCTGACCTTCGATCATGAATAGTCTAGCGAGCCTGTCGTAGGTGCCCGGCCCGAGGTATTCGGGGTGCGATCGCCCTCTGCCGAACACCCACACCGGTCTACCGTCTTCTAAAATGCGAATATCTTTGAACCAGCTCTTGAGCGACGATTTCATCGCATTCGCCTGCTCTAATGCATCTGTCCACCGTTCGAACGCCTCCTCGTATCCAGGTGTCACTACCTTGAAAGCCATCGCTCATTCCTACCCGCTGCAAAACACTACTCAGACTGCTGCTCAAACTGTCGTTCCAACTGCCGCCCAGTCCATCAGTACAGCAGATTTTATCTATTCGCCGCCCCCCACTGCCAAAACGGCAAGACGAATCTTGGTAAAACCAAACCTCGGCTATCCGGTCGGACCGCCCGTCACCGTCAGTATGACTGTACTCAGCAACGTGTTAGAAGGGCTGAGAAAGGCTAATCCTACCGCCGAAATCCTAATTGTCGAGGGCGTTTGCTCTAAGGTTTCGCTGGCGGATATTGCTGTCAAGAATGGCCTAATGCCTTTACTAGCCGAAGGGATCAGACTACTCAATGCAGATGAATTAGAGTGCATCGAGTACCCTAACCAGTTGCCTGAGCCCGTTCGCTTCAAGACAATGTGGGCACCGAAGCTGCTACAGGAAGTAGACTGCCGAATTTCTGTGAGTGCTTTCAAAAAGACGAATTTGAAAGGTAGAGAGCTGATCTCTGCCTCGCTCAAAAATCTCTACGGCCTATTTCCTAGAGAGAAATACAGGGCTCGCAGCCCACACTCACGCGGTCAGCTGCATCGTCCGTCTGTGCCGCTGGTTTTACAAGATGTGTATTTCTGTATCGGGCATTTGTTTGATGGTGGGGTGGTGGATTGCGATCGCAAGTTCATCAGTCACGACTACAAGCCTGACAAGGGCAACAGCTTCGACATAGGTCAGGTTATCTGGGGAAATGACTTGCTAGCTGTTGACCAGCTTGCTTGCGAGGTCGCTCAAGAACGCCAGGCAGATTATCTAGCCCCGATCGCTACACTTCGTCCGCCTGCTTA
This sequence comes from cf. Phormidesmis sp. LEGE 11477, assembly GCF_015207105.1. GTDB lineage: Bacteria > Cyanobacteriota > Cyanobacteriia > Phormidesmidales > Phormidesmidaceae > Phormidesmis. The sequence continues at coordinate 108,213 of NZ_JADEXO010000002.1, read as the reverse complement.
GCTGATCTGCCAACTCATCCATAGGGCTAAAGCAAGAATGATGCCGCTGCCTGCTAACAAAACGCATTTTTATAGTTAAAATAGTATCTAAATATACAGTTTCATTTTTCAGCTAGACAGTGCAAAATAAGTCTCACTTCACTTCATCCGCCGATCAACCTCAGCAACCCGTTGGACAGTCTTCTCGAACGCAGTCCAACAAGACCCTCTGGAAATCAATTCTTCGTTTTATGGTGCAGCGGCCTCAAGCGTCTGCACAATCGTCCATCGTCATGGCCAAAGATCGCTATAGCGCTAAGGCTAGCCTTTATCCTTATCTTCCTGCTAGCGAGGAGCAGCGCGATTGGCTAGAGCGAATTTACCACGATCAATAGCGCTTCAGTCGCTCCTTTGTGTCCAATGCTTTTAGCGCAGCGGTAGGTTGTCCAGATTTTCTTGTGCCTGCTCGACGCTGACAACTACTTCAGCATCACTTGTAGAGGATACTGTTTTGCGGAACTGGCGCAAGATATCTAGTAGATTAGCCTAGTGCTCTTCAGGTGTTGCTTCAACTTCGTCAAGTAATACTTGAAGAGGAATTGAAAGCGAGTTAGGGCGATTTGCTATCATCTACAAGCTATCAGCAGAATGCTTACCTAAAAGTCGGCTTTGAACCACGCCTATAGAAGACACATATTAGGAGCTTTGCTTAGATGGGGGTTTTGCAAAACCAATCGAATCGGCCTCAGCTTAAGAACCAACTCAAGGCCATTCGCGGCGCGTTCTTAGATTTTGTAGATGACCCCTTTTATGTACCTGAAGCCGAAAGCGTCCGCTATCTGCCAGATGGCCTGCTAGTTCTAGAGAATGGGAAAATCAAAGCCTTTGGCCCCTATGAAGAACTGCAAGCTGAGTACGGAGATATTCCGATTACCATTTATGCGGATCGGCTGATTATGCCAGGGTTCATTGATACCCATATCCACTATCCCCAAACTGGGATAATTGCAGCCTACGGAGAACAACTGCTCGAATGGCTAAATCAGTACATATTTCCAACAGAAGGAAAATTCAAAGACAAAGATTATGCCAGAGCCGTTGCTGAAATCTTTTTAGACCAGCTCCTTCGCAACGGCACCACTACCGCGCTTGTCTTTGCCACCGTATTCCCCCAATCTGTAGATGCTTTCTTTGAAGCTGCAGAGCGCCGCAACCTCTGCATGATCGCTGGCAAAGTGATGATGGATCGCAACGCCCCCAAAGCGGTTTGCGATACTGCCGAATCCTCCTACCAAGAGACCAAAGCCCTGATTCAAAAGTGGCACAAAAAAGGCCGGCTTCGCTACGCTGTCACGCCTCGCTTTGCGATTACCTCAACAGACGAACAGCTACAAAAGGCAGGCGATCTACTCAGAGAATTTCCCGACGTCTATCTGCACACGCACATTTCCGAAAATCTCAAGGAAGTCGCCTGGGTGAAAGAACTCTTTCCCAACTGTAGTGGCTACCTAGACGCCTACGATCAGGCCGGACTGGTGAAGGAACGTTCTGTTTTTGCCCACGGTGTACATTTGAGCGATGCAGAATTTCAACGGCTTTCAGAAGCGAAGAGTGCGATCGCCTTTTGTCCTACTTCAAATTTGTTCTTAGGCAGTGGCTTGTTCAATATTGAGCAGGCAAAATCGTCGGAGTATCCAGTCAAGGTTGGATTAGGTACAGATGTTGGCGCGGGCACTAGCTTCTCACTCTTACAGACCGCTAACGAGGCTTACAAAGTAGCGCAGCTACGGCAGCAAAAGCTATCACCATTTGAGGCACTATTTTTAGCCACTTTAGGCGGCGCAAAAGCACTGTGTCTAGAGGATAGCCTTGGCAGTTTTGATGTCGGCAAAGAGGCTGACTTTATCGTGCTCAATCTTCGATCTACGCCGCTGATGGCTTTTCGCAATAGTGCTGGTGTACCCACCTCTTTGGGCGAACTGAGCGATCGCGTTTTTTCACTGATCATGATGGGAGACGACCGCGCCATCGAAGCCGTTCATATATTGGGAGAGCTGGCCTACGAACAAACCGCCACGGGCTGAAATAAGGGTGTCTGACCTCTTGTATCTCTGTGCCCTTTAGCGATAGTGGTCGAGCCGCCGTAGACAAAAGCTTGGCTTCACTAGGGAACTTTAAGAGCGAACCTCTGACCACCCTCCGCACTTATGGCACCTCTCACTAATGCTTCATCCCAGCTAGTCCCTGAGATTGCCGGCTACAGTATTACCGAGCAGCTCTACCTAGGCTCCCGGACCGCAGTCTACCAGGCAGTGCAAGCGGCAACGCAACAGCCAGTGGTGATCAAAGTGCTGCGGAAAGACTATCCTAGCTTTGGCGAATTGGTACAGTTTCGCAATCAGTATGTGATTGCCAAAAACCTAGCTATCCCTGGCATTGTCCATCCACTTAGCCTCGAACCCTTTGGTGGCGGCTATGCGCTGGTCATAGAAGACTGGGGCGGAGTGGCACTAAATCAGTATCTCCAACAGTCGCCGCTAGATCTCACTGAAGTGTTGGCGATCGCCCTGCAAATTACCGAGATTCTTCACGACCTGCACCAGCATCGGGTGGTGCATAAAGACATCAAACCCGCCAATATTCTGATTCACCCCGACTCCAAACAAGTCAAGCTGATCGACTTTAGTATTGCCTCCCTGTTGCCCAAGGAAACGCAAGAGATCCAGAATCCCAACATTTTGGAAGGGACGCTGGCCTATCTGGCACCAGAGCAAACCGGGCGGATGAATCGTGGGATTGATTACCGGGCTGATTTCTATGCCTTTGGTGTCACGCTGTATCAGCTATTGAGCGGGCGACTACCGTTTGAATCATCCGATCCGCTAGAGTTGATGCATTGCCATATGGCCAAAGTGCCGATGCCGCTCGGTCAGGTCAACTCTGATGTGCCCGCGATGCTGGCGGCGATCTTGGCTAAACTAATGGCAAAAAATGCGGAAGATCGCTATCAGAGTGCTCTAGGACTCAAACACGATCTAGAGCGGTGTCTGGCGCAGTGGAAAGAAACGGGTAGTATCGCCGCCTTTGATTTAGCAGAACGGGACTTGAGCGATCGCTTCCTCATCCCCGAAAAACTCTACGGTCGCCAGGCTGAGATTCAAACGTTACTAGACGCCTTTGAGCGCGTTTCTGCCGGCACCTCAGAACTGATGCTGGTGGCGGGCTTTTCGGGCATCGGCAAAACAGCGGTAGTGAATGAAGTCCATAAGCCGATTGTGCGCCAGCGCGGCTACTTCATCAAAGGCAAATTTGACCAGTTTAATCGCAACATTCCTCTCTCTGCCTTTGTCCAAGCCTTGCGTAATTTAATGGGGCAATTGCTCTCCGAATCCGACGCCCAACTAGCGCAATGGCAAGCCAAAATCCTAGCTGTGGTGGGCGAAAACGGCCAGGTTCTGATAGACGTAATTCCAGAATTGGAGCAGGTGATTGGCAAACAACCCGAAGTTACAGAACTCTCCGGCAGTGCGGCCCAAAATCGATTTAATCTACTGTTCCAGAAGTTTATCGAAGTCTTTACCACCGCAGATCATCCCCTTGTATTGTTTTTAGATGATTTGCAGTGGGCCGATTCGGCATCACTTCAGCTGATTAGACTGTTGATGAATGACAACGGCTATCTGTTGATATTGGGAGCCTATCGAGACAATGAAGTGTCACCCGTTCACCCATTTATCCTAACGGTGGAAGACCTGAAGAAAGCCCAAGTGACTGTCAATACCATCACGCTGGCACCGTTGGCATTTGCCGACACCAATCATCTCGTCGCTGATACGTTAAATTGTTCGGTGGAATTAGCGCACCCCCTGGCCGAATTAATCGATCGCAAAGCCAAAGGTAATCCTTTTTTCACCACCCAGTTCCTCAAGGCATTGCATGAAGAAAGACACATTACGTTTAATCGAAACCGCCGCTATTGGGAATGTGACATTGCCCAGGTGAAAGCGTTATCGCTCACCGATGATGTCGTCGAATTTATGGCGCTGCAGTTGCAAAAATTACCTGCTGAAACCCAACAGGTACTGAAGCTAGCCGCTTGCATCGGCAATCAGTTTGACTTGGCGACCTTAGCAATTGTATTAGAACAGTCCCCTACCGATGTCGCGATCGCATTATGGCAGTCAATACAAGACGGTCTGATCTTACCCACCTCTCAGAGCTATAAATTCTTCCAAGACACGAGCCAAACAGATTGTCAGGACAATGTTAATCCAGCCTATCGATTTTTGCACGATCGAGTTCAGCAAGCCGCTCATTCGCTGATTCCCGAAGGCAAACAAAACACGACTCATCTTCAAATCGGGCGGCTGTTGCTGCAAAACACAGCCGCCGCAGACCTAGAGGCGACTATTTTTTCGATTGTTGCTCATTGGAATCTAGCTATTCCGACGATTACTGATGCAACAGAAATAGCTCGGCTTGTCGATCTCAATTTGTTGGCAGGACGCAAAGCCAAAGCTGCTGCTGCCTATACTGTTGCTCTAAATTATTTACAAACAGGGCTTAGGTTGCTGAGCCTAGAAGCTTGGGATACTCAGTACAAACTGGCGCTACATCTGCATGAAACCGCTGCCGAAGCTGCCTATTTAAGCGGTGAGTTTGAGGTGTTAGAACAACTTATTGCTACTGTACTCCAACAGGCGCGATCGTATCTCGACCAGGTCAAAGTTTACGAAGTACAGATACTAGCCTACGTGGCTCAATCTCGCCTAATCGATGCCTTACAAACTGGGCTATCAATTCTAAGATTTCTAGGCATTAATTTTCCAGAAACGCCGACACCAGAAGATCTACAGTGCGAATTGGCAGCTATCACCTCAGCGATGAACGGCAGAGCGATAGCTGACTTAGCACACCTTCCCGCTATGCAAGATGCTCCGTCTTTGGCGGCCATCCGTATCTTGGCGGCTCTCACCTCGGCTGCTTATCAAGCTGTACCGCACTTGTTTCCTTTTGTGTCCTGCAAGATGATGTCGCTCACGCTGCATCAGGGGAACTCACCTGCTAGTTCATTTACGTATGCTGGCTACGGGGTGTTGCAGTCAAATATCTTTCAGGATCTCGAAGCTGCTTATGACTATGGCCAACTCGCTTGTCAACTAGATTTAGATCCCTCTACGGGCAACCGTGTCAGCGGCACCTTTGCGGCTAGCTCTGTTTTGCTCTACGGAAAGAGGCATATTAGAGAATCTCTACCCTTTTTACTGCGAGCTTATCAAGCCGGACTAGAAACCGGAGATTTTCAATTTGGGGGCTATGCGCTCATGAACCGTGCCCAATATCTTTATTTCGTGGGCGAAGAGTTGAATCAGCTCTACAAGGAGATGGGAATTGGCTGTCAGTCCTTAGCGACCATCAAACAGGGGAACACCTTACCCTGGATGCAAAGTTTTGCTCAAGCAGTGCTGAATTTACTAGGACAATCTGCTGATCCTTGCGAGTTAACTGGGACTGCCTACGACGAGAGCAAATCGCTGCCGTTACAACTTGCGGCAGAGGATCGCACTGGGTTGCATTATGTCTATCTCAACAAGCTGATTCTGGCTTACCTGTTTGGCGACTATCAAAGTGCAGTTGATTACGCTGTGATCGCCGCATCCTATCTAGACGGAGTAGTTGGTTTTTTTGACGAGCATGTTTTCCGTTTCTACGATTCATTAGCCCAACTAGCTTGGTTTAGTAAGGCTGAGCAGGATTCACAAGTCGCTATCTTAGACAAAGTTCAGACCAATCAGGCCGAAATGCAGCGTTGGGCTAACCATGCCCCCATGAACTTCCAGCATAAGCATGACCTGATAGAAGCAGAGTACCGAAGCGTTTTGGGTCACACAATGGCTGCGGTAGAACACTATGATTTGGCGATCACAGGCGCTAAGACCAACGGCTACATCCAAGAAGAAGCCTTAGCCAACGAACTTGCTGCCAAGTTCTATCTCAACTGGGGCAAAGAAAAAATTGCACAAGAGTATCTGACCAATGCCTACTATGGCTATGCTCACTGGGGCGCAAAAGCCAAAGTCCAGGACTTGGAGCAGTGCTATCCCAACTTGCTCGCGCCGATTTCGCAACAACAACAACAGACCGCTTTATCGGCAACGGAAACCGTCTTTGCTATCAGTACGCTTACGTCATTTCAGGCTCCTGGTACCCAGCATTCCTCTACCTATGACAGCACCAATATCTCGGCTACCCTCGATCTGACAACCATTCTAAAAGCGTCGCAAACCCTGTCTAGTGAAATTCAACTCGACAAGCTCCTAGCCACCTTACTGCGTGCAGTACTCGAAAATGCTGGGGCAACCAAGGGCGCACTGCTGCTACCGCGTGAGAGCCAGTGGTTTGTAGAAGCTATTGCCACCGTCAATCAGCCAACCCGAGTAGACGCGATCGAGCTTTCTAGCAGTGTAGAGGTCCCCCACAGCTTAATTCACACCGTTAAACGCACTCAAAAACCTGTGGTGATCGTTAATGCTACTGGCCATCCCAACCTGGCCACCGATGCCTACGTGCTGCAGCATCAGCCTAAAAGTCTGCTTTGTACCCCCATTTTGCAGCAGGGCAAGCCCGTCGCCATTTTGTATCTAGAAAATCAAGTTACGGTCGGAGCGTTTACGGGTGATCGCGTTGAACTGCTCAACCTCCTCTGTACCCAAGCCGCCATCTCCCTAGAAAATGCTCGCCTTTATCAGGAGTCACAAGCCAATGCCCAAGAATTAGAACAGTCGCTACAAACCTTACAAAATGCCCAAGCAAAGTTACAGAAAAATGAGCAAATGATGCAACAACAGGCTCTGGCACTGGTGCAGCTTTCTGAAAGTAAAGCCATTAGCCAAGGGCATTTGAGTGATGCATTCCAAGAATTAACAACCATAACAGCACAACTGCTAGGCGTAGAACGAGTGAGTATTTGGCTGTTTGATGAGGATTGCACTCAAATTACATGTGTAGACCTGTTTCAACACTCCAGCCAAGATCATTCAACAGGTCTAGTGCTCAAGGTCGTTGACTACCCAGTCTATTTCTCAGCCATCACGTCAGAATCAATCCTAGCTATAGATGACACCTGGATCGATTCCTGTACCAGAGAGTTTAAGGAGGGCTATCTCGATGTATTTAATGTCTCATCTATGCTCGACGCTAGAGTTCAGGTCAATGGTCAAGTTAGCGGCGTAATTTGTTGTGAGCAAGTAGGGGATAAACGACAGTGGTGTCAGGCTGAAAAAACTTTTATCCGCTCGATTGCTAACTTGATTGCCCTGACTCTTGAGTCTAATCAACGTTCCCAGAAAACTCAAAAACTCAGACAGGTCTTGAAAGAGTTGGAGCAATCGCAACTGCAAACTGTCCAAAGCGAAAAAATGGCATCGCTGGGAAATCTTGTCGCAGGCGTCGCCCACGAAATCAATAATCCGATCGGCTTTCTCAACGGCAGCATTATCAATGGGAAAGACTATGTACAAGATTTACTGGAACATCTGGCCCTGTATCAACAGCACTACTCCAGTCCAGTCGCACCGATTCAGGAAAATGCAGAAGAAATTGATCTCGAATTCCTGAGTGAGGATTTACCTAAGTTGCTGGACGCCATGAAGGGTGCTAATGATCGCATCAAATCTATTAGCACAAGCCTGCGTACCTTCTCTCGCGCTGATACCGAGCACAAGGTCAGTGCCAATCTGCACGAAGGCATTGATAGCACCCTACTGATTCTCAAATATCGGCTCAAAGCCAATGAGCATCGCCCTGAGATTTCCGTCATCAGAGACTACGGGGAGCTACCTGACATCGACTGTTTCCCCGGCCAGCTCAATCAGGTATTTATGAATCTGTTGGCCAATGCCATTGATATCTTTGACGAAGCCGCTGATCAATCATCCTTTGCTGTGCTCAAAAAGCAGCCTCAAATTATCACGGTTCAAACGGTCTTGTGTCCTGACCAGAAAGGGCTCGAAATTCGTATTCGCGATAACGGTAAAGGGATGACAGAAGACGTGAAAGCACGGATCTTCGACCACCTGTTTACTACTAAAAGGGTGGGCAAAGGCACCGGGTTGGGCTTGGTAATCGCGCAGCAAATCGTCGCCGAAAAACATGGCGGTAGCTTGACCGTAGCGTCTGAGTTAGGAGAGGGCACTGAGTTTTGTATTCAACTCCCGTTCTAAAGATACAGAGAAGGTCATGTCTTCTGTGCCCTGTATCATAGTAATTACAGCGTCCCTCCTCTTACCACATGCTCGAACTCCACAGCCACACCACTTGTTCAGACGGTAGCCTTACGCCTACAGAGCTCGTGAACTTTGCCGCCGAACAAGGCGTGAAAGTGCTAGCTATTACCGACCACGACACGATGGCGGGTTGGGCAGAAGCGACTGCAGCCGCAAGGACACTCGATTTAGAAATTGTTCCTGGACTAGAGCTGAGCACTGTCTATAACGGGCGCTCGATGCATATTCTTGGTTTCTACCCAGACCAAGATCGACTAGCTGCGCCACTACAAGAACGGGTCGAAGGCCGCAAGCGACGCGCCCAAAAAATGGCCGACAAGCTGGCCGAACTGGGCTATCCTATCGAACTTCTTGACCTGTCAGGGGCAATGGCTCCTGGACGCCCTCACATCGCTAGCGCCCTCAAAAGAGCAGGCCACGTTAGCTCACATCGCGAAGCCTTTGACCGCTTTCTCAAAGACGACGGTCCAGCCTATGTCCCTTATGAAAAGTTCACCGCCCAAGAAGGTATTGAGCTTTTGCTTAGCTGCGGGGCAGTTCCGGTCTGGGCGCATCCCTATATTTTTCGAGGGGGGACAGTCGAAACTATCTTGCCTGAGCTAATCAAAGCTGGGCTAATGGGCATAGAGGTCTACCATCCGACTCACAGCGTTAGCCAGACCCGCAAACTAGAGGAATACTGCCAAACGCACCACCTGCTGATGACAGGAGGTAGCGACTATCACGGCCCCAAGAAAGAGAAGAATCCAGACTTTAAAGACTTAAATTCGCTAGCACTACCTCTAGACCTGCTCAGGCCGATCAAACTGGCCGCTGATAGCCTTAAGTCAATTCGTGTTTGAAACCTGAAAGAATGACGCCGAAAGCTGAATGTGACTGAGGAGTTCTAGTCGGTTTTGGGATAGTCTGGCTGATATGTTTTCACAAATTCAAAGGCAAACATATTAAAAGACAGATAGAAGCGCACACTTCTATCTGTCCTGTTGTCTACTTTGAATGCTCAGAAGAGAACACGCCCTAGATAGCTCTCACTAAGTAGCATTCACTGAAGCTTAACCAGCCGCTAGGTAGCCGTTGATACTCGCCTTACGACGACGCAGATGCTTGAGAGCCTGCTGCTCTAGCTGACGTACGCGCTCCCGGCTGATGCCCATGCGCTGACCGACTTTCGCTAGGGAAAGAGGATTGCCATCGGCTAGACCGAAGCGCAGGTTAATGACCTCTTGCTGCTGAGATGTCAGCTCTGAAAGCATTCTGAAGATATCGGAGCGAAGCGACTGCTGCACTGTGTAATCTTCTGGTGAATCGCCATCGTCTTCTAAGAGATCTTGAAGCTCGGTATCTTGGTTATCACCAATGCGAACGTCCAAAGAGATGGGCTGTCTGGCGATAGAGAGATACTCTCGAACTTGTTTTGGCTCTAGCTCTAGCTCCTGACCAATTTCAACCGCATTCGGACTGCGACCTAGCTTTTGAGAAAGCTCTCGCTGAACGCGCTTGATTTTGTTGAGCTTTTCGGTGATATGAATGGGTAGGCGAATGGTGCGCGCTTGCTGGGCGATCGCACGGGTAATTGCCTGACGAATCCACCAGTAAGCATAGGTTGAGAACTTGTAGCCCTTCATCGGGTCAAACTTTTCAACCCCACGCTCTAGTCCCAAGGTTCCTTCCTGAATTAGATCTAGAAACTCTAGATTGCGCTTCTGGTACTTCTTCGCCACCGCAACAACCAGCCGTAGGTTGGCTTCGAGCATCTTACGCTTTGAACGCTGACCACGGCGCATATGATGATCTAGCTCAGACTCGGTCATATCAGCGGCAGCGGCCCACTCAGCGTCAGAAACCTCACGCTCTTCGCCTTCAGGCAGCTGAGCAGCTAGCTCGTCTTTGATAGCTAGTAGAGCCATCATTTTCTGTACCTGCTTGCCTAGTACAATCTCATCTTCGTGACTGAGCAGTGGCACTCGACCAATCTCGTGAAGATAAGACCGAACGGCATCTGTTGTGTATACCGGCTTAGTTTTCTTATTAGCAGACTTCTTATTAGCAGACTTCTTAGTAGCAGATCTCTTGGTGGCAGATCTCTTAGTAGCAGCTTGCTTTGCGGTAGTTTTCTTTGTCTTGGTTACTCTTTTTACTTTTGTTGCCGTCTGTTTTGCGTCAGTCATACTCTTCTCCTGAACGGCTAGTGTGCTAGTAGCGTCCTGCTGCTGTACGTTATCAGCGCCCTGGGTTGATCTAAATTTTTCTGTACTTTTAGCCATGTTCCGGGGCCTCTATCAAAAAAAATCTCTTGCGCTCAAATTAAAGGGTAAACAGGCGACTAGCATTTTCTTGCTCGCTCTACCGTAGAAAACTAGACCGACTGAATATCATTGATCGCATCATATGTGAGTAAACCGCTTACTCGTAATCGTTATGAGTTTAGATTAGCACTTTTGAACGCTTTTTGCTATGTTGCCTATGCCTACTGATTAACTTGAATTAAGTTACAGAGAATATAGTGTGCAACTAGGTGCTGACGTCAGTGCCCTCTACACTGACTCTTTCACATTAACTTCAGACATCTATCTGAACTCAGTAAATCTACGACTTACTAGATTGACTCACTAATTTAGATATGAAAAGCATTGAAAAGACCTAAAGTCTGATGCTTTTAGCTACTGTAACAACACGACTAGAGAAAACCCTGAGTTCAAAGTTAGAAGCTGCTGAGAGTCTCTACTTAATTAGCTTTACTCTCTGTTTAGCAATCTTCTATATGATGACAAAATCTACGTGGTGATCGAGTAGTAGTTCTACAGTGTAATCACCGAACCCTTCCCACAAAATATGCAAGGAGGAGTGATAGTACAAAATCACGAGCAGTAAGTCACATTTCCTTGGTCAAACTTTTCCGAGAAAATACTCACAACATATAAAACAACTTATAAGCTGCATACAGTTGCACAAACATCTATCGGCAGACCTAGTTCTAGCGGTAAACAAGTTTCAGCAGGCTTAATGCTTTAGCAAGCTTAGTTGGCTACTTTCTTCAAGATAAATACATAGCTTCTTCTACTTTTATTAGTCAAGTTCACTTTTGACAAGGCTTCTGTAAGTCTATATACAATAGAGACGCACTATTAAAAAAGTGGCCTGAGTATGCTGATATTGAAACAGGCACAGGCAGTCAGCGCATTAGCTGCTCTTGGATTACACCCTTCAGTATCCGCTTCTAGTTTTCTCTATCTTTTGAAATAGCAGGTGTTAGAACCGGCAAGTGATAGCCTGCTTTCGGCTATCTGTTTGGGATAGAAATATTCTTGTATATAGATACTTTGCTACCTCTGACCTTCTCTATAGGAAGGGGGCAATTCCTAGTTAAGAAGATTGTTTTGATGGCGCCAGCATATGAGCTGAACCGAAGCAAAGTGACGGCTAGTCAACCGCAGAGCGATATAGATAAAGTAAACCTAATTGTCTAAGAAGACCTATTGTCTTGGGGCAAAGACTAAGGTTTAAATTCGTAAGGGCATAGCAAAACTTAGCACCCACGCTTGGTTAGACACAAAAACCTCATGAAGTCTTTAGAGTTTATGCTTACTTCGGCGATACTGAGTGCTGGATGTAGCTCACTGCTAGGTGTGACTTAGCGTTTAATACGGTGGTCTGATTCTATTGCCCAATAGATGGCTGCATTGGCGTGGATAGCAGTGGTGTCAAACAAGGGAATGGCACTGTCTTCTGGTCCGATCAGTAGGCCAATCTCTGTACAGCCTAGAATAATTGCTTCTGCACCCGACTCGAATAGATTCGAGACGGCTGCGCGCATCTGATCGCGTGAGGCTGATCGAATCTGCCCTAGGCAAAGCTCATCGTAGATGATGTCGTGAATGGTATCGCGCGCTTCTTTGTTCGGCACTAGTACGTCTAGCCCATGCTGTTGGACTAGTCGATCTTTGTAGAAAGATTCTTCCATTGTGAACCGAGTGCCCAACAGACCAACCCGCTGGATGGACTGCCGTTTGATCTCTTCTGCTGTAGCATCGGCAATGTGAATCAGAGGAATCTCTGTGGATAGGGCGATCGCATCTGCCACCTTATGCATTGTGTTAGTGGCCAAGAGTATGCACTCAGCGCCAGCCCCTTCTAGCTGAGCGGCGGCTGTCGCTAATAGATTGCCAATCTCGGACCAGTCGCCCTGGTGCTTTAGCGCTACTAGCTCTTCAAAATCGACCGAATACATCAAGATTTTGGCTGAGTGTAGCCCGCCTAGCTCGGCTCTGACGATTTCGTTTAGCAGTCTGTAGTACTGGGTGGTCGATTCCCAGCTCATACCGCCTAGCAGGCCGATGGTTTTCATCAGAGCTTTCCTTCAAACTTCTGGTACCAAAGAGCGTTGCCCGCTACAGTTACTACTAGCGCCAGCCCGCCAGCCACGATAGCTAGCTGAGGATTATAGCCACTGCGGCCCAGTGTTTCCATCCATACGCCTGAGGTGGCAGAGGGGCTGAGCTGATTGATTACTGTCGGCACCAGGTAGATTAGCGATGCCCCTACAATTAGCCAGCCGACTGCGGACGATAGCAGGAAGATTGTTTTGGCCGTAGATTGACCTTGAGAGGGGGCAGACATGGCTAGTTTCTTGAAAGGCTGTGCGTTTAAACATAGTCTTTGCTGTAGTCATAGCGCTAGGACAAAGCTGTTGGGGTGGTGAAAGTCTGGTTCTGAGGAGGGATGCGCGATCGCCCAAAATGTCTGGCTGCCAGTCTTGAGGACGATGACTGCACTGATGCCTAACCACAGCGGTCGATGGGTGCCGACTAAGCCACTGATATCTAGTTCCCACAGGTCTAGATAGAGGCTGTCTGGTTTGTTTTCTACCCCAAAAGGTAGATCAGAGATAGCTTCTTCTTCTTGAGAATTTTGCCGATATCGCTCTAGGGCAAACACATTCCAATCTCCCGAGGGCGAAAGGTTGCCTTCCCAGTAAGGTGTGTTTGTGGTAGGCGTGGGGCCGCAGGCTAAGAAAAACTCGAAGCAGGTTTGCTCCCAAAGGCGATCGCGTCTCTGACTACCTGATCTTAATGGTGCGATCGCGACTTTTTCCAAGTCGCCACTGAGCAAGTAGGCGATCGCCAGCCGGTCTTTTTCCAAAGTCACCCTGCCAGTAATCGATAGGGCTGTATTGGAAGCGATCGCCTCAAACGGCTGTAGTTGAAATGACCTAGCAGCCATTATTTCAGTGCCTCAACCACTCCTTTAATTGTCTTGGCTTGAGCCTCGATACTCTCAGTTAGCTTAAACTGCACCATTGCTCGAGTCAGATTGTGAGTTGGATGCTTCACCTTGAAGTACACATTCCCTGCGAGGTAGTCAGTGAAAAACCTTAGCCCTAGTTCAAACGCGATTAGCCGGATCGCATCATACACATAAAGATAGTCATACTCACTTAAAAAATCTCGAGCTAAAGAAAAATAGCCCTCCAACATTGCCTTTGCCAGCGCCACATCAAAAACGACCTGCTCCCAATCTGGCGTCTCCTCACCCAACCGATTGCAGCTTGAGCGCAAACAATCGCCAATGTCATAGTGAATCAGTCCGGGCTGTAGCGTATCTAGGTCAATTAGGCTGATTGCTCGCCCGTCTGTCCCTAGCATAATGTTGTTGACTTTCGGATCGCCGTGGATAGGACGCAGATGAAGATGTCCTGCTGCTTTCGCTTTTTCTAAGACGTGAGCCCATGTTTGCCTAGCCTCTATGAACGCTATGCAGTAGCGAATAATACGTGAATGGTCGGAGCGATCAACAGAAAAGTTAGCCTGATATCTTCTGAGGACTTTTCCATAGCGTTTTAGGTAGATTGGCGTGATGTGAAAGCTTTTTATCGTGTTAGCAAGTTTCTTGACCGGTAAGTTGCTGATCAAACGGTGAAACATTGCTAGCCCATAGCCCACTTCTTTAGCATGCGCTAGGGTTTCGATTGTTTCGAGTACCCGTGAGTTCTCAATAAAGTTAATGGCGCGCCAATAGTTATCCGCTTCGTCTTGCCAAAAATTTTGCCCATTGACTGTGGGAATAATCTGTGGCGTCTCCCAGTAGAGCGATTGTCCACCTACGCGATCGCGCAAGTGTTCACTGAGCACCACCATGTTTTGAATCACCAGCTCTGGCTGCTCAAACACCTGTGCATTGATCTTTTGCAGCACAAACCGCGATTGGCTCTCGGCCTGTACTGTGACCAAAAAAGTACTGTTGATATTGCCATTACCCAAAGGTTCGACCGTGGCAACCTTGCCTTCTGCTACAAACTGAGACGCCAAACTTCGAAGGGTAGACATCAGTTTTCAATCCTTACAGCGAACTAGAGTTCAGGCTTTCCGCTTCCTCCGGAGTCTGAGGAATATGAATGCCACACTCCTGTTTGAGCCCATTGAACCGGGTCGAGCGAGCATCTAGATCGTCAGCGGTAAGTGGCCGACTAGAATGCCAGTCACCAACGCTAACATAGCCCTGCTCAAAGAAAGGATGATAGGGCAGATCGTGCGCTTTTAGATAGTCGTACACGTCTTTAGAATGCCAGTGTAAGATCGGCAGCAGCTTGTAGCGTCCGGCCTGTTCGTCGATGCGATCTAGCGTTCTGCGATGCTCTGTCTGCTGCGATCTCAACCCCGTCAGCCAAGCCCTTGCCCCTAGCTCTGCTAACGCCCGGTTCATCGGCTCCACCTTACGAATGGCATCATATTGATTAAACGCTTCTACCGTCCCTTCCTCCCACAGGCGACCGTACAGCGCCTCCATCCGGGCCGGGCTCAGCGGCGACTGATACACCTTTAGATTCAGTGACAGCCGCTGTGTTAGCTGCTCTGCAAAGCGATAGGTCTCCGCTGGCAGATAGCCCGTATCTACCCAGATCACCGGGATATCTGGAATCACCTCAGTGACCAAGCCCAACATTACGGCTGACTGAATCCCAAAGGAAGTGCTCATTACCAACCTGTTGCCAAACGTTTTGGCCCCCCACTCGATCAGTTCAGTTGCCTTAGCCTGATCGAATTTTTGATTGAGCGTCTTGAGCTGTTCAGGCGTAAGTTCTGGGCCGAGCTGTGGTCGATCATTCAGCGGAGGATTCTCTGAATTACCTTCATTCAGGCGGTGAAGGCGCGGCAAAGCACTGGTCATAGATGAAGCTGTCCTAGAGAAGACGTTCTGGAGAAGACGTTCTAGATCCTATCGGTCATGCTACAGCCCAAAGTTGCTCCGAGCTGCCGATATAGCAGACGTCTTAGTGCATTAGGGTGTTTGCGAGTCGTATCACCTGCGGTATCCAGACCGTTTCAGCCATTAAAAGCATTTTAAGTAACACAACTGGTGCTATACAGCTTGCCACGTTCGGCTAGCGATGAGCAAATTTGTCATGGATGCGCTGATTGTAAGCTGCTCTATCGTTTTCAATAGAGGTTCTTATCTTGGGTTTGGTGATTCTGGGCTTACTGAGCAGGGTTTACCGGATTGGGCTTACTAACTTAGGGCGTGATGACTTTAGGTCTATTAGGAGTGTTTAGCTAGCCATTCTCAGCCGAACCGCCTAGCACCTCACGAACCCGGTAGATGGGTCGCCGCTGCGACTCGTGGTAGGTTCGCATATTCAGCTCAGCCAGTAAGCCAAAGCTAAATAGCTGAATGCCTGAAAGCAGCAAGAGTACCGCAAGCAATAGTAAGGGCCGATTGCCAATCGACTCATTCAAAAACAGCTTGATAAAGGTCAGATATAGACCGATCGCCAACCCGATTGACATTGAAACAATGCCAAATGGCCCGAATATGTGCATTGGCCGAGTTAGAAACGTCTTCATAAAATAGATGGTCAGCAGATCCATCACGACTCGCAGCGTGCGCCCCAAACCGTATTTACTTTGGCCAAACTGTCTAGCGTGATGACGAACCGGGATCTCAGTAATTCGCGCTCCTTCGATGTAGGCTAGCGCTGGTAAGAAGCGATGGAGTTCCCCGTACAGATGCATATCGCCAAGCACTTCTGCCCGGTAAGCTTTTAGTGAGCAGCCGTAGTCGTGCAGATGTACGCCTGTGACCCTGGCAATCAGGCCGTTGGCGATTTTGGACGGTAGTAGGCGGGTTACCGCATCGTCTTGGCGCTCTTTTCGCCATCCGCTAACGAGGTCGTAGCCTTCTAGCAGCTTGTAGTATACGGTCGCGATATCAGCAGGTTCGTTTTGTAAATCACCATCTAGCGTCACTATCACTTTACCGATGGCCTGATGGAACCCAGCTGACATTGCTGCCGACTGACCATAGTTGCGACGCAGTAAAACCACTCGAAGATCACCAGACGCTGTATGCTCTTGTGCAACTTTTCTAAGCAGTGGGACTGAGCCATCAGTAGAGCCATCGTCTACGCAGATAAACTCATAGGTGACATCCATCCCCTCTAGCACCTTGGTAATCCTGGCTACCAACGTAGGGATAGTTTCTACTTCGTTGTATATCGGAACGACGATAGAAAGATCTGGCCTATCAGAGCTTTGAGGCATAAACCTACTATCTGTAGCGCCAGACGATAGAGGACTATATGGCAGAGAACTAGATGGCAAAGGGCTGGTGGGCAGTTCGAGCGGAGAGTTGGTCATGGCAATGCTCCAGGAAGTGTGGGGAAGATCACAGCGGTTGGGCCTAGCTGGGTTAAACCTCAAACTACAGACAGTCTTTACTAAAGATAGATATGCTGGGCTTAAAGTCAGCAAACTTTATCAACAAATTTACTATGTCCTTGCAAATCGAGCCCTCTGTTCTAGGCGCTATGGCTTCTAGGTGCTGTGGCTTCTAGGTACTGGGGCTTCGGCACAGATCGATTAGCCAAACGATGCCAGCCGCGCTGACTTCTGCCAAGACGCTGACTAGCCGATAAACCGCGACACCACTGAGAATAATAGCCACTGGAAATTGAGCATCTAACAGCGAAATGGCGGTGGCTTCAAAGACACCTATGCCGCCTGGCGCACCGGGTACGACTAGCCCTAGCAGCCAGGATAAGCTGAACGCAGCTAGTAGCGCTTGAACGTCTGTGACGCTCAGCGGCTGAAAAGCTTGAACGATGGCAATAAATCCAAGCGATCGCAGTAGCACAAAACCCATTTCTCCTAGCAGTGCTCGCCCTGGATAAGCCCGCAGCATCTTTTGATCTGTCGCAATCTCCAGCTTCTGAGCTTTGGCTTTGGCCCGACTCAATGTCTGAAGAATGGGGTTGAACACACGAGGATGCACGGCAGCGATCGCCAAGCTCAGCACCGCTATCTGTCCGAAGCGGCCACCCAACTGATCCTCGATTCCCGCTAGCTGTCCCCCGGTCAAACAGGCGATGATCAGTGCCGCCACGGCCATCAATAGTGGCTCCATCACCACACTGACGACGGCAATCCCTGTCGGTGTGCCCACTGACTGCAAAGCGCTTACCCGTCCAACAAAGTGCCAAACATTGCCAGGCAGATACTTGGCGACGTTGGTTTTGAGATAGACCGGTGTACTCCAAGTCCCGCTTAGCGGCTGATCGAACAAGACCAAAATCCAGTGCCAGACCCAGCCCGACCAGACGTGAGCCATCAGCGTAACAACGAAGGCCAAAGTCACCATCAGCCAAGCTTGAGCGGTGAACTGGATGCCTACCACTTCTTGCCAGTGGTCTTTGAGCGTTGTGGCGATAAAAAAGAGCGTACCGCCTAGGATCGCCCAGCGTAGATAAGGTTTTAGCTGAGTCAGCAGTGGTTTGAATGGCATGGCCTTATTTAGAAAGCTATTGGGTAGCCTGCTGATGAAAATAATAAGAAGCGGCGGTCGAATGCAATGCTAAATACAGTAGCGGCTAGGCGGCCCTCAATCGCCAGAGCAATCGCTAGGGTGATGGCTGGGCTAGTGGTCGGGTTGGTGATAGTGGGTATCTATGGACGCTTTGCTGATATAGGCCAAAAGGTCTACAGCTTCGATGAGGTTCGAGGTCTGCTGAGAGCGTCAGGGTCAACTAGCCAGGAGTTCGTCGAGACCGCTTATACCGGTGTCCCAATCGCAAGTGGCTATGTGCAACAGTATCAGACGAATCAGATTGGTCGCGATCTGGGACAGGCATTAGGGGCACTAGCCGGTAATCCTGAGCATCCGCCGCTTTATTATCTGCTGATGCGCTTTTCTTTGCTGTCGCATTGGGCGGTTGCTTCACGCTGGGTGGCCGCTGGATTTGGCCTATTGCTGCTACCGGTTGTCTATTGGCTATGTATTGAGCTGTTTGCCGATACGGCCTGTAGTGCTGTGGCAGTGGGCTGGAGTGCGATCGCGCTGATCGCTGTCTCCCCATTTCACGTGCTGCTGGCGCATGAGGCTCGTCAATATACTCTGTGGGCACTGCTGATAGCTGTATCGAGCGCGTTATTGCTGCGATCGCTCCGACAGAATTCTGGTCGTCAACCTAGTGATCAAACCAGTGATCAAAGTAGCTGGAAGACCTGGCTAGCCTACGGGGTGACAGGACTGCTCGGCATGTATACTCACCTATTTTTTGTTTGGGTGCTAATGGCGCACGGACTCTATGTCGTCATAATAGAGCGATTTCGATTAACCCAGAAGCTGCTGCGATATCTGCTGATGTCAGCAGGAATTATTGTGGGCTTTGTCCCTTGGATGTGGGTGATTGCCAGCCGAACAGACAAGCTCGATCAGACCACCAGATGGGCGAGCAATTTTGAGACGAGTTTGCTGGTACGAGTGCAGACGTGGCTACACAATTTAGGCATTGGCTTTGTTGATTTTGACTGGCCAGTTAGATGGAATAATCCATTTTCTTATTTGGTTTTGGTGGCGATCGCGGCTAGCGCCTGGCAGCTATATCGTCATACGCCAAAGCGGGTGTGGCTGTTTGTGATGCTGCTAATGTCGGTGAGTGCGGTAGGACAGGTTTTACCTGATCTATTGAACGGCGGTAGGCGATCGCTCGTTGCTCGCTATTCCCTGACGGCTTACTTGGGATTGGAGCTAGCCGTGGCCTATGTGATCGCCCGCGCTTTCGCTCCAGCAGTATCTGCATCTAAAGCTGAGCTTGCTGGCTCTAAGATCTCTGACTCTCGGCTGGGCACCAGAACGGGTATCAAAAGGCTGCAGCAGATAGCGGTGACTTCGCTTTTATTAGGGGGGGTGGTTTCCAGCTTGCTGATCACTCAATCACTCGGCTGGGGTAAAGGGACTAGTGGCGTTATCGCTAGGACAGCCAATCTTATCAACCAAGTGCAGCAGCCGCTGATCTTGACCGACGCCGACCACCCGTATGTGCTTTCTTTGAGCCATAAGATCAGCCCGGATGCTCGCTTTGTTTTGTTTGATCGTGATCGCACGGCTACCGTCCCAGAATCTGAACTGATCGATGCGATTTCTCAGCTAGCTGACGGTCAACGCTTTTTCGTCTTTGCGGCCTCCAAGCCACTGGTGGCCTTTCTAGAGACAGATCCAACCGTTACTGTGGTCGAGCAAAGCAGGACAATGCGCCAGGCTCAGCTCTATGAAGCCGAGCATCAACAGCTTTGAAACGTGGAGCCCTAGTCAAGATCGACTTTCTTGCGGGAGGCTTTGAGCTGCGATCGCCTTGCCTTACTTTCCAATCGCCGCCGCTTAGCGCTCCGACTTGGTTTGGTCACCCGCCGCGCCTTTGGCAATATTGCGACTGCCTTTACCATCTGCTGCAATCGCTTCAGCGCTTCTTCTTTATTCCGCACCTGAGTACGATGCTCTTGTGACTTGATCACAATCACGCCATCTTTGGTCAGTCGCTTGTCTTGACGCGCCAACAGCCGTCGCTTGTAAAAATCTGGCAGAGAAGACGCGCCGACATCAAAACGCAGATGCACGGCTGTTGCCACCTTGTTGACATTTTGGCCACCCGCGCCCTGAGAGCGAATCGCGCTGATCTCAATCTCGCTATCTGGAATCGAGACCATATTGGAAATTCTCAGCATAGTCTTAGTCCAGAACGGTTTAGTCAGAACGGTTTAGTCAGTAGTCGCCTGATTTAGCAGTCGATTGATCAGCGGTGGTGCCAACGGTGATCGAATGTTATGCAGAGGCTTGCCCGCTTAGCTGCTCAAATTCTTGCCAGCACAGGTACATCGCCCGAGGCACGTGAAAGCACCCCTTCCACTTTCCTCCTTTTAGCGGTAGCAGCACCTCTCCACGGCGGTTGAGATAGCCATACCATTCGCCCTGCTCGCTGGGGAAATGGCTCCAGGTATAGTCGTGTACTTTTTGATACCAAGTCCAGCAGTCTTTTCGGTTGGTTAGTCGGTATGCCATTGCCAGAGCTACTAACGTCTCTAGATGCACCCACCATAGCTTTTGATCCCACTCTAGCTGCTGAGGTGGATGACCTGCTACGTCCATGAAGTAGTATAGGCCGCCGTATTGCTGGTCCCAGGCAAAATCGAGAATGCTGAGGATAACCTCTGTGGCCCGGTGGATGAGCTGGGTGTTTTGCTGACGCTGGGCGATCGCCATCATGAACCACATGGCTTCAATCCCATGCCCTGGATTGATTAGACGTCCTTCGTAGCAGTCCACGCGCGCTCCGTCACTAGCTACATGTTCGTACATCAGCCCTTGCTCTTTATCTAGAAAGACGCTGATCACCTCGTGGACTGTTTTGGCTAGTACTTCGTCTAGCTGATTGTCTGCTAGCAGCCAGTCCATTTCCAAAGATAGATTGGCTAAAATCATTGGCACCGCTAGCGACCTTAGCGGTCGGGTTCCTGGATATGCCTTGTTGTAAGTTCCTTTCGGATTGGATTGCCTGCGTAGAACGTTGTGATATGCCTGAAGCGAAGTTTCTTTAGCCGCCTCGCTACCCGAGGCCAGGGCATACTGGCTAAATGCCATGGCCGCGAAGCAATCTGAAAAAATGTTGTACGGCTGAACCAGCGGCTGTCCTTGCTGAGTCAAAGAAAAGAACCAGTTTCCGTCCGGGTCTCGACCGTACTTAGCTAGAAAATCTGCGCCAGCTTGAGCTAGCTTGAGCCAGCTCTCCTTTTTTTGAGCCGATACGCTTTCTGCTTGGTTGTAAAGCATAGAGAACGTCCACACCTGTCTGTTCTGTAGCCAAATGAATTTGTCAGTATCGTAGACACTTCCCTCAGCGTCTAGACAGGTAAAGTAGCCACCATACTGGGTATCGACCGAGTGCTTTTCCCAAAAGGGAATGACGTTGTCGAATAGGGTGCTGCGATACAGGTCGGCTAAATCGCGATAGCTATAGGTCATTGCTTTGTATTTACATAAAGAGACTAAGTAGCCCGCTTCTAGAAACTATAAAGTCTCCCTCGAAAATGTTACACCCCCCTTCATTTCGAGTAGCCTGTAACTATCCAGTGGTTTTTCTACAGGTAAGCTGTACTAGGGGCCGCTAAGCAATCAGTTGGATATTTTGATGCAAAAAGCTAGCCGTATTCAAAGCAATTTTTCTGCTGCTGTCAGCTTGTCTGTCGACTCGCCTATCGGCCAAACCTCTCAATTGGGACAGACCTCTGGGCCTTTGCCAGCTCGAAGCAAGCAGAAAAAAAGCCGCAAGAATGCTTTATCGCGCGTGCTCATGCTAGCGTCAGCTACAGCGCTAGTTCCGTTTGCTAGCAAAAGCGCGATCGCCAACTCGTTTGCCAATGCTGCTACCCCCTCATACGACATCTCGCAGCACCTAGACGCGGTTACTCAACCAGCACAGACCCCCCAAGCATTCAATCAGTCGCAGGCGATCGCACCTCAAGTCGATCAGGTGCCACCAGTCTCTTTTAGCCACAGCTCTGCTCTCGCGTCGGCTAGTGAGCAGCTATCCCCCGCCGTCGCTAATACAGACAGTAGCTGGTCTCTCTCCTATGCTACGCAGGCCAATACCGCGCAGACTAACAGCGCTGTGCAATTGGTCATCGCCAAGGTAGCTTCTGATACCAGACGAGCAAAAAGCTGCGTAGACGATAGCTGCCGCCGGTTGACCTACATCCGTTCGCAGCTTCCTGCCATCACAGCTAAAGTCCAGCGTCTAGAAGAACAGCTCAAGGATTTCTCGCGGCAGCATGGGCAAGGGGATATCAGCGCCTACAAAACGGCCCTAGGCGATCGCATTGCAGAAGTTTCGGGCCAAGAACGGCAGCTTGACATTGAATTAGACCAAACTCACCTGCGAGTTGAGCGGCTCACAACCCAGCTATCTTTCGCCAATGTAGCGGCTGGTAGCGCCGAGGATATCTTGGCCGAAGACGCGAACTATCAGGCGCTATGGCAGCAGCTCGTTGCTGTAGAAGAGAACATTCAAAAAGAATATAGCCAGGTCAATGCCGATGGCACTGCGCTCAACCAGCTCTATGGTGAATATCAAACGCTGCTTGGAAAAACCCAAACCGCTGCTAGAGAAGTACTCAGTCGCTATATGACGGCTGGAAACCAGATTGCGGGGCTGACTAATTACGCGAAGATCGCTGTCGAGACGTATGGTGACTTATTGGTTGAAACTCATCAGCAGAGAGTTCAGCAGCTTCGCCAGCGCAAGCTGGCCGCACTCGAAATTGGCTTATCGAGCCGTCAGCAGCGCTTATCTAGCAAGATCGGTGAATACGAAAGCCTTCAAAGAGAGCTGAATGCTGAGCGAACCGTATTAGACAGCTATCACTCGGAGCGCGATAGCATTCTGGCAGCTTCGCCAGAATCGGCTCCAGGATCGACGATCATGGCCGATGGCACACCTGTCTACAATGCTCAGTCTATGACGGCTGCACAGACCCTGTTGCCGCTGCTACCCAACGGCAGTGTTGCTAAGACCTTGCTGGGTGTTGCGATCGCATCGAGCATGGTGGCAGCAGCATCCCATCGCCGAGCGGAGAAGAAAGCGGCCACACTCGGAAAGAGAATTCTTGAGATCTTACCGACAAGTCATACAGCTAGTCAGACAGTCGGTCGCCAGACAGTCGGTCGCCAAGTAGCTGGTCGTCAAGTAGCCGGTCGTCAATTAGCTGGTCGCCGGGCAGTCGGTCGTCATTCGGTCAATAGTCGTGCGGTCAATAGTCGTACGGTTAAGCGCGTAAAGACTCAACCGCAGATGATTTCTTTAGCAGCGCTGACTAAAGAGCCTCAGGCCAAGGTGCAAACGGCTGAAGCTATTGAAATCGCAGACGTTAGAAGTGTCAAAGTCGAAAGTGTTAAGGGCACTGAGGTCGCAGTCGCTAAAAGTATCGAAGTTACAAATAACAAAGCTATCGAAATCGTAGATGCCAAGGCTGTAGTTTCTAAAGCTGTAGATACTAAGGTTGCAAATACCAAGGCTGTAGATAATAAAGCTATCAAGACCCCAGATACCAAGGTTGTAGATATCAAGGTTGTAGATCCTACGACTGTAGATAACAAAGCTATCGAGATTGCAGATACTAAGGCTGCAGAGCTCCAAACCACTGAGATAGTAGATTCCGAGACCATTGAGATAGTAGATCCCAAAGCTATTGAGATCGTAGAATCTGAAGACTCTTTGGAAGTATTGTTTGCGACAGAAGAAATGCCTGCCAAGGGAGCTTCGTTCTGCATTGTGAATGATTTAGGAGAATTTGAGATCTCTGAAAGTGCGGTGCAGTCCTTGGATGAACTTGTACCTGAGCTGAAAGCCGATGAGTTTAAGCAAGCACGAGAAAACCTGACGTCTGAAGATCTGCTCGCGCCGGAGGTGGACAGCCTTGAGGTGACTCCGGTTCAACTATCGGTAGAAGAAACTGGTTTATTTCTAGATAATGCGCTTGGTTGGGTTATAGACGATTTGGGTCTAGTTGATGTTGTCGCTGCTGAGGCAGAAACAGATAAAGCAGCGCCCATTGAAAGTTCTGTTGCCGAGTCTGAAGTTGCCAAGCCTGAAGTTACCAAGTCTGAAGTTGTTGGGTCTGAAGCCGTTGATCTAGCAGCCCTTGACTCAGTAGCGCCTGCCTCAGTGGTTGGATCTCCAATGGTCGAATCTTCATCTGCAACTATATCTATCTAAATCTATCTAAGCCATTCTGAGCATTGCTTACTTAAGCCGCCGCCGCTTACGACTCTTTGATCTGACTGGTCAATTGGGTGGAGATACTCGGCTGTTCTGTTTTGCTATAGTCCTAGCGAAAGCCTCCTAGTTTTTGGCGATTTTCGCTAGTTTGCTATGTCTTCTTCTACTCATCCGTTTAGGCGGCTGCTAACCTATGGCCGAAAGTATCGGTCGCAGGCGTGGTTGGCTAGCCTATGTTCGTTGCTTAATACAGTTTTCGATCTGGCTCCCCCGGCGTTGATCGGTGTGGCGATTGATATCGTGGTCGATCAGCAGAACTCGATTCTGGCGAGATGGGGCGTGGTGGAGTTGCGATCACAGTTCGTCTTGCTCTCTGCCTTGACTTTCCTGGTTTGGATTCTAGAATCTGCCTTTCAGTATGCGTACGAGCTGCTGTGGCGCAACCTGTCGCAGTCGGTGGAACATAACTTACGCATAGACGCTTATGGGCATGTGCAGAACCTAGAGCTGGCCTATTTTGAAGAGCGCAGTACTGGCCAGCTAATGTCGATGCTGAACGATGATATTAACCAGCTAGAGCGCTTTTTAGATCGAGGTGCGAATCAGCTGATTCAGATGGCGGCGACGGTGCTGATTATTGGCGCAGTATTTTTTGCGCTAGCGCCGGGACTCGCTTGGATGGCACTGGTGCCGATGCCGTTAATTGTGGGCGGGGCGATCGCCTTTCAGAAATTCTTGGCCCCTCGCTACGCTGACGTACGAGACAAAGCGGGCCTGATCAACGCCCGGCTGATCAACAACCTGACTGGCGTCGCCACTATCAAAAGCTTTACCGCTGAAGGCTACGAGCTAGATCAGCTCAGCCGCGAAAGCCAAGCTTACAAAATCAGCAATCGCCAAATGATTGTTCTAAGCGCCGCGTTCATCCCTTTGATTCGGATTATTATTCTGATTGGATTTACCGGCATTCTGTTCTATGGGGGACTGGCGACGGCGGCTGGCAACCTAGAAGCGGGCACCTATACAGTGCTGGTTTTTCTGACGCAGCGTTTGCTTTGGCCGCTGACCAGGCTAGGAGAAACGCTTGATCAATACCAGAGAGCGATGGCCTCAACTCGCCGCGTGCTGAACCTGTTGGATACGCCTGTCGCTATCCATCCGGGAACAACTGCTTTGCCAATTACGCAGGTGAGTGGCGAAGTCATCTTTGAGAATGTTTCCTTTGGCTATCACGAGCGTCAGCCTATTCTCAATAATCTCTCTCTTAAAATTCCGGCTGGAAAAACAACTGCAATTGTAGGCGCTACCGGTTCAGGCAAAAGCACTTTGGTCAAACTGTTGCTGCGCTTCTATGAGGTAAACGCGGGGCAAATATTTTTAGACGCCCTAGATGTACAGTCGCTGACGTTAGAAGATCTAAGAAAGTCAATTGGGCTAGTTAGTCAAGATGTGTTTTTGTTTCACGGTACGGTTGCTGAAAATATTGCTTATGGCAGCTTTAATGCGACTTTGGATGAAATCACTAGAGCGGCGCATGTGGCCGAGGCGCATGATTTTATCGTCGGGCTGCCGGATGGATATGACACGATTGTGGGCGAAAGAGGTCAGAAGCTATCGGGCGGGCAGCGGCAGCGGCTAGCGATCGCTAGAGCCCTGCTCAAGAACCCACCAATTCTAGTGCTAGATGAGGCGACTTCGGCAGTCGATAATGAGACTGAAGCAGCCATTCAAAAGTCGCTTGAGAAGATTACTAAGGAAAGAACTGTGATTGCGATCGCGCACCGTCTCTCTACTGTCCGTAATGCTCACTGTATCTATGTGATGGAACAAGGCAAGCTAGTTGAAAGTGGCACTCACGAACAGCTGCTATCGAAAGAGGGAATCTATGCAGGCTTGTGGAAAGTACAAACGGGTGAAAAGGTAGGGTAGATCATGCTAAGGCTGTATGCGACAACGGACTAAGTGACTTGCCTGTATCAGATACACACCTGTTTAGCGCTACATATCGAAACCCACCCCGACCTCCACTGCGCTTCGGCCACCCCTCCGGCGGAGGGGACATTGGCTATGTGTTTAGAGATACGGGATTTGGTTCCCTGTGGGAACCGTAAGGGAGGGGTTTTCCAATGCGTACCCTAAATAGGTACCTGGATGCATCCGTTACAGGCTCCGATGCATCAGAGAAACGCTATATCAATTACCAGCAGAGTTCAACAAAAAAGGTCATCTACGCCAGATAGCAAAGGCTGTAGATGACCGTAGTTCTGATAGGGAATTGATAGATCCCGGTCAACAGCAGATTCTAATCAACCGGCGATAGCTCCGCCTCGTCTTCCAATGCGCCTTCTGGTTCATCTAAGACCAGCTGTAGTAAAGGCGGTGCGAGGAAAGTGGTCAAGATTACCATGACGATAATTGCCGCTTCTAAAGGCTTGTCTAGGACGCCGCTAGCTGAGCCGATGCCAGCAAATACCAGACCGACTTCTCCACGGGGAACCATGCCGACGCCAATGGCCAAACGATTGATCTCTGGTTTGCCGAAGACGGCCCAGCCGGTGATGACCTTACCGATAATGGCCACAGCGAGCAGAAACGCGGCAATGACCAGCCCGGCGCGATTCTCAGCGACCGCTGGATTCAATACGCCTAAGTCAGCCTTGGCACCGACCGTTACAAAAAAGATCGGTACCGCAATATCAGCCACGGGTAGCACCTGCTGATCGAGTTCTTTGCGCTTGTCAGTTTCGTCTAACACTAAGCCTGCTGCAAAGGCACCTAGAATTGCTTCTAGATGAATGATGTTGGCTAGAAAGGCCATGACTAGCGCGAAGGAGAGCGCCGGAATTAATAGGGCACCGCGCGTCTGTAGTTTGTCTGCGATCGCAACAAAGCTGCGGTTAAAGAATTTGCCCAATAGAATCGAACCCAGCAAGAAAGTTGTCGCGCTGAAAATTAGATAAACAACGTTTATCAGGTCAACTTCACCCGTTTTAGCGAGGCTAGCGACTACTGCCAAAACAATGATGCCGAGCACGTCGTCAATTACTGCTGCGCCAACAATAATCTGACCTTCGGTTGACTTTAGCTGTCCTAGCTCTGAGAGTACCTTTGAGGTAATTCCAATACTGGTTGCGGTCAGCGCCGCCCCGGCAAAAATTGCTGGAATAACCGGTGAATGAAATATTGCGACTAGGCCGACCGTACCTAGTAAAAACGGAGCGGCTACACCGACAATCGCGACAATGGCAGCCTGATAGCCAACTTTTGTCAGCTCGCGCAAGTCTGACTCTAAGCCGATTTCAAAAAGTAGAACAATCACCCCTAGTTCAGCGAGAACAGAGATAACTTCACTTTGGCTTTCAAAGATATGACCAACTGCTGTGGCATCCAGATTGCCTAGCTGCTGCAAAATGCCCATGATCAGTGAGTCACTCGCCACCGCGCCAGATTCGGGAAACACCAGCAGCTGCAGCGCTGAGACGCCAACAACAACACCCCCAACCAGTTCGCCAAGTACAGGCGGCAGGTTGAGTCGCTTAGAGAGCTCGCCGCCTAGTTTACTGGCTGCGTAGATAGTTACTAGGGTCAATAAAACGCCTGCAAGCACCCAGGAGCCATATTCAGATTCTGGGGTAGTCGCCTCTGGGGTCTCGGCTAAAAGAGTGGGTAGTGTGGACCAGGCTTTTGGGGTTAGGAAAGAAGATAAATGGGATAGACAATAATCGATAGTTGGCAGCATCGTAAATCGCCTTTGGGGGCAAAAAAGGGTTTAAAGATGATTCGGAAAAGAAAAAATTCAAGAACAAAGTTATCGGATTGTGTGAGCGTTTCGTCCACAACAGAGGGCTTAAGCAAGCTGCATGCTTCAGTGCCTATTTATAGCTGTTGAAGACTGGGGCTGGGTTAGTGACAACTTCTAGTGACAACCTCAAGATGAGGTAACAACTGCCACAGTTACGCTACTAAAGACATCACACCGTTGAAGATATCTGTGTGGAGGGAGAGAGAAATTGTTTGATTGATGATTTTCCATGTCTTATAGAGGTGTTTGTAAAGGTGTTTGATTGGAAGTGTTCGCGAAAGTGACAGGCTTTAACTGGCTGAGAAAAACTACTTCTTCTGTGAAGGTAATTGGCAAAAGATAGATTTTAATCTATGCTGAACTGTTTCTCATAGATTTTAGTCTATCATCGTTTGATCCTCCCAGAGATTTTCAACTGCTAAAAACTTTCAGCGTCATCCAAAATAAGAGTTCATAAGAGAGACTACGTGTTTAGAGATTTGAGCGCGTAAGTCGAGGCGTGTAAGGGTTTGCGTAGACGGTGCAGCATGCAGTCCTAGATTCGTGTACAACCCTAGATTTTTAGAATTGAAGGCGGGATAGAGATATCTCGTGGTGAGCGCTAATCTGTTTGGCTGTTCCGGTTACAATGCCTAGCGGCTGAATGACCGTTTTCCGCAACAGTAAGTTGACCGTAAAAATAGCGCCTAGAAAACAGTGAGAAACAAACTACAGCTGCTTCATCAATCTTGACTATTCATTACCTCGGAAGAAAGAGGTTCAGCTAGTTTCACTCACTATAGGATGGGCCTATCCTGCTAAAGGACAAACCTAGGCAAGCAGACTTGTGAACTTTCTAACGTTATTGTCTGATGTCTATTTTGTAAGCCGTCTGAGGACATCACTATGAACGAACAACAAGAGAAAGATCTGACCGCCTTTTTGACGGCCCTTAGCGAGCAAGAGGAGTCTTTGCCAGCCGGGTTGCAGGCGCAGCTTACGGGTATTGGTCAGAATCTAGAAGGCCGAGTGATGGAGTTGCGGGCGATCGCAGCGAGCATTCCTAGCCTAAACCAAGCCTATCAAGCCGCTTTGTCTGATGTGGAATCTGACGATAGCAATCCCAAAGCAACGCTAGTATCTACAAACAGTCGAGAGCGCAGTGTAGACATCAGCAGGCGCGGGGCCAAAATTCTTACCGATGCCGATCCGGTTCAAGCTGCCAAGAAAGAAATGTCCCCTTCGATTGGGCAGATTGCATCAAATCCGTTCAAGCGTCTTTTTGGCCGAGGATGATCTGCTAGGCAAAGTAGCTCTGCAAAGGCTGCTCTATCTTATTGATCAAAGCATTAGTGATTAAAGCGCTGTGGTTGTTGAGGCGCTGTGGCAAAGAGGTGCTAACTTAGGGGCTAGCTGGGGTGATAGCTTAGGCGTGCCCAGGCCACAACACGCAGCAGTTCTTGCCGCTATGTCCACAGGCGCTTACAACACAACTTCTATCGGCTGGCGGCTTAGTCAGATGTGGCGACGCGGCTCCGAATGGCTGGAGTATCAGTTTGCTCAAGCCGATATTGATTTGCCTGAATTTCCAGACTGGTCTTTGCCAGAGGAAGTTGGGCGGGTATTGTTTTGGCTGTTTGTCGTGGCGCTGTCGGTCTGGCTGGGCTGGCTGCTGTACCGAGCGCTGGAGCCTTCTATTCAAAAATGGCTGGCGCAAGATCGGCAGTGGGTGAAGCTAGGCCAAAGTGCGATCGCCCCTGAGGCAGATCACAGTGCTCAGTACTGGTGGCAGCAGGCTCAGACCTTTGCTCAGAATGGTCACTATGGCGAGGCGTGTAAAGCGCTGTATCAGGCCACCCTGCAGCAGTTAGACGATAGCCGCACGCTGACACACGATCCTAGTCGCACGGATGGTGAGTATTTGGCGAGTCTTGATCAGGCGTTGGGGAAACCGATGCCCCGCCCCTATCAGCTATTGATTGGCACTCATGAGCGGCTGACGTTTGGGGCTGCGACTGCCACGGCTGAGATGTTCAAACGCTGTCGCCGCGCCTACGAACAAATTCAGAAGGAGATCGCAAAGAAATGACGGTTTCTCCTTCAAACTCGCCTGAGACTAGCTCTCCTGATGACAGAACTGAGACTAAATCGCCGAATCGTCGCTATTGGATCATTGGCATACTATTGATAGTGCTGCTGGTGGCGCTGGCGATCGCGCCGACCTATAACCGCACCTCGGCAGGATCTACGTGGCAAACCAATCCGGGTGGCTACGGTGCTTGGTACGAGTACATGCAAACGCAGGGCGCACCGATCGAAAGGTGGCAGCGACCTTTGTCCGAGCTGGTAGAAAAAACGGCGTCTGATCGTCCGGCAACACTGCTTCGAGTTGTGCCTTCGGGGATATCTATAGAACTGTTCAGCACTTTTGTTGATCAAGAAGACTGGCTAGATCAAGGTAATCAGTTGATTCTGTTAGGACAGCCGCAGGCGGTGACAGCCGCGCCTTTTTTCTCTGAGCTAGCTTCTGAAGTCGGTGAAGTGGCGATCGCGACTCGCCGCCGTAAGGAAGAGGCTCAGGCTCCCCTATTGTCTGATGGCTATGGTGCTGTGGTTTGGGAAGTTGATAGAGATAACTTGGTAGACAATTCCGAAGGCACTTCTGAAGCTAGCTCTGGAAGCGACCCTGAAGGTAACACTGAGGCTAGGACTGCTGCTGGCCGTTCGATCGTGTCAACGACGCCGTTCTTGGCGGCAAATGCCTATCTCGATGCGCCGGGGAACTTTGCGTTTTTGGCGCAGTTGGCTAACGAAGCGGGCGGGCCAATCTGGGTGGATGAATATCTGCACGGTTACAGAGATAGAGACGTTGTGGTCGAAGAAGTAGCAGGAACCTGGGTGGGCTATCTGTCTAGAACGCCGCTGCTAGTTGCGATCGCGCAGGCCGCTGTTGTATTAATCGTGGTGCTGATTGCTCAAAATCGTCGGCTGGGACTAAGGCGATCGCTGCCTGTCGTCAAAACCAACAACAGCGAAGCCTATATCAAGGCGCTAGCAGGCGTACTGCACAAAGCCGACAGCCGCGATTTTCTCGTCGAAACCCTTACCCAGGCTGAGCAAAAGAAATTACAGAAGGCTCTAGGACTGGGTGAAGCGCCTGTCTCTTTGGCAACGCTGCAAACCGCCTGGCAGCAGATCGGTCAAAACCCTGGCGAACTGAATGTATTACAATCAGCGCCCCGAAACAGCAGCGCCTTACGCACCTGGCTGCAGCGGCTTCAGTCTCTAGCTTTCAAGGCCAATCGTTCAGCAGGCCGACAGGCCAATCAGTCAGCTCAGAAAGTCGATTAGTAAAACAACGCTACGGAAAGAAGTTTAGGCATGAACGAACTGCAAGCCAGCCTTAGTCGGATTAGTCAGGCCGTCAACCAGGTCGTCGTTGGTCAGCAGTCGCTGGTCGATCAACTGCTGGTGGCGCTACTCGCCGACGGTCACGTCATTCTAGAAGGCGTGCCTGGTACGGGCAAAACCCTGCTAGTCAAGGTCATTTCTCAACTGCTGCAGGCCGATTTCTGCCGCGTTCAGCTCACGCCCGATATTTTGCCCTCAGATATCTTGGGCACCAATGTCTTCGATCTGAACACGCGCAGCTTCACGCTGAAAAAAGGCCCAGTTTTCACCCAAGTGCTGCTGGCTGATGAAGTCAACCGCACGCCGCCTAAGACGCAGGCCGCGCTGCTAGAAGCGATGGAAGAGCAGCAGGTAACGCTCGACGGGACTAGCCATCCGCTGCCCAATTTGTTTTGGGTAGTCGCGACTCAAAACCCCTTGGAATACGAAGGGACCTATCCGCTGCCCGAAGCTCAGCTCGATCGCTTTTTGTTCAAGCTGGTGGTCGACTACCCCACCCCTGAGGCTGAAAAGCAGATGCTGCTCAACGCCCAGGCAGGCTTTGAAGCCAAGCGAACCTCGCTGAGCCGATTGCAGCCAGTGACTACCGCTGCTGATATTCTCAACGTTCGTCAGGCCGTCAAGCAGGTAGTCGTGCAAGAGCCGGTTTTAGACTATCTGCTAGCTTTGGCTCACAAGACACGGCAGCACCCCGATTTAGAAGTCGGTACCTCACCACGGGCGACTGTGCAGTGGCTACAGGCAAGTAAAGCCTACGCCTGGCTACAGGGCTATGACTACGTTTCTCCCGATGCGGTGAAGGCCGTCGCTCCGCCATTGCTCAGGCACCGTTTGATTCTGGGGGCAGAGGCGCAGCTCGATGGCTCTAGCGCCGATAACGTGATTCGAGGATTGCTAGAGAGCGTACCTGTTCCTAGATAGGTCTGGCTGGTCTGGGAGTAAGGAAGCTAAAACAACGGATCAAAACATATGGTGCCTACTCGAAGAACCTATGGACTGCTGATTGCGGGCGGGGCGGCGGCGACGGTGCTGGCGACCTTTACGGGAGGCGGTGGTAGCGGTGGTGGAGGTCGAGTCGCCCTTGCCCTTTTGGCTGTGCTTTGCTTCGACGGTGCGGTTCTACTAGCGATGCTGTGGGACGGCATCATGGTCAAGCAGCGCCGCGTCCAGATCGTTCGCGATCCGTTACAGCGTCTGTCTATTGGCCGCGATAATCACATTGAGCTGCAGATCACATCGAAAACAGCCGCCGATATTCTGATTTACGATCGCTATCCTGTCGCTTTTGATGGCCCAGACATGCCGCTGCGAGCTATGATTGCAGCGCTAAATACGGCCAGTTCAGGCAGTTTAGACCAAACCGTACAGACGCTAGACTACACCGTCAATCCCAAGCGTCGAGGCGATTATACCTGGGGTGACATTGACGTTCGTCAGCGAGGGCCGCTCAAACTCGCCTGGTCTGGCTGGCGCATTCCGGCCACAGAATCAGCGGCTGTCTATCCCGATCTGATCGGTCTGCGTCAGTTGACCATTCGCTTGGCCTTACAGTCTACAGGCACCCTCAAGCAAAAGCGTAAGCTTGGCGTTGGCACTGAATTTGCCGAGCTGCGAGAGTACGATGTCGGTGACGATCCGCGCTTTATCGATTGGAAAGCGACCGCTCGTCGTAGTCAGCCCCTGGTTCGTGCGCTAGAGCCAGAGCGAGAGCAGACGCTAATTATCTTGCTAGATCGCGGTCGGTTGATGACTGCTCAGGTGCAGGGACTGTCGCGATTTGACTGGGGACTGAATGCGACTTTGGCCTTGGCGCTAGCTGGTATTCGGCGGGGCGATCGCGTCGGTATCGGCATCTTTGATCGCACGATGCACACCTGGATGCCCCCCAAACGCGGCCAGCCCTATCTGCGCCAAATGATCGAACAGCTCACCCCGATCCAGCCAACACTGGTAGAATCCGACTACTTTGGCGCAGTCACTCAGGTGGTTCGGGCTCAAAATCGCCGGGCGCTCGTCGTTGCTATCACCGACGTTATTGACCAAACCGCCTCTGCCGAGCTGCTTAGCGCCCTGGTTCGTCTGCGGCCTCGCTATCTTCCCTTTTGCGTCACCCTGCGCGATCCGCACGTGGACCAGCAAGCCGCCGCTACCCAGCCCGATATTTCAGGCGCGTACGAAAAAGCTGTCGCCATCGATCTGATCGCGCAAAGGCGAGCGGCCCTGAGCCGGCTGAAAAAAAGCGGCGTGATGGTGTTGGACGCACCCGCTAATGCCATTACGGAAGCTTTGGTAGACAACTACCTGCGGATTAAGGCCCGTGCGCTGCTGTAGCTTTAGATCTTTGTTTTTAGATCTTTAGCTCTAGGTTGTCAGCTTTAGGACTGTAGCTTTAGATCGGTAGTTTTAGACCGTCGTCTCTAGCGTGTCAGCTTCAGGTCGCCGCCGCCGACAGTACTGCACTAGCGCCACGAAGATCGCCGTGCCTACGACATACTTCAGTTCATTCAAAATCCATGTCTGGGGTGAGAAAAAGCCTTCGATAATCCCGGCGATTACTAGCATGGGCACAATGCCATACACCAGCTTAGCTGCCTGCAGGCCATATACCTTCAGCGCGTCTATTCGACGGTAGCGCCCCGGCAGCAAAATTCCTCTAGCCAGCAGCAGCCCTGCCCCGCCCGCCAAGAAAATTGCAGGCAGCTCTAGCGCCCCGTGAGGAAATACAAACGCCCACAGGTCGTAGGCCAAATTCACCTGGGCAACCAGCGCCGCCACACAGCCAATCATCACCCCATTAGAGACCAGTATGTAGATCGTAAACCCGCCTGGCGGCGTAATTATAGGAATCTGCTGAAGGTACATAGCCACGCCGCCAATGATGGCAAAGAAAGCCACGGTGATGTTGTTGATCATGAGGCCGCTAGAGACAACCGGCTCATTTCCCATAATCGAAACCGTCCATAGCTCTCTGCTATCGCGTACCTCTTCGACAAAGCCGCTGCTCAGCACCAGTGTCATAAAGCTATCGTCTTGCCAGGCGTACCACCAGCCCACCGCGCCGCCCGCCATAAACAGCAGCGTTGCCACTGCGATATAGGCCCAGCACTGCTGGACGACTTCTGGAAAGCCGTAGCGATAGAAGTCTACTATCTCCTTCCACTCCTGCCGGCGTGACCCCTGATAGATTTGGCTGTAGCCGCGCGAAGTGAGCGATCGCAGGTCTCTGATCACCGCTGGGCTGATCTGATAGCTTTGGGCGCGGGCCAAATCCGCCGATACCGATCGATACAGGCTAGCCATCTGCCGCACCTGATCGCTTTCGAGCGACTTGAGGCCCCTTTTCTCGGATAGCTTTAGCAACTGCTCAAGCTGTCGCCAGCTCGTTTCCCGTCGGGCTATCCACCTTTGCACATTCATCGCGATCACTCGTAAAGATGTCCTTTAAGTAACATAGCTTACGCTTTTTGAAGCGCTGTAGTAATGTGATCGCAAACCACGCACTTTGATCTCTGTGATAAACATGAAGGAGCACTCGCGATGATTTCGGATTCGTCTTCCACGCCAGGGCCACTGAGTCCGGGTAATGTTGTTAGCGCTGCGCTGAGAATTTATCGCGATCGCTTTAAAACTTACTTCGGCCTGTCCGCTCGGGCCTGTCTTTGGCTGCTAGTGCCTGTCTATGGCTGGGCTAAATACGGCATGCACACTGGGCTAATAGCACGGATGGCCTATCAAGAGCTGATTAATCAGCCAGAAACACCCAAGCAAGCCTATCAGCAGGTCAACCCAAAGCTCTGGTCGTTTTTAGGGCTTGGTATACTCTTTATTCTTATTTTTATTGCCACCTATATCGTCCTGGGAATCGCGGCGGTTATCGTTAGCCTGATCGTCTCTACCTTGCTAGGCCCGTTTTTATCGCTTATAGGGCCAAGCGGCGTTCTTATTACCTCTATCATCGGCGGTCTGCTGTTTCTTGCCATCTTCTTCTTTGGTTTACTTTGGATGGCTAGCCGTTTGTTTTTGGTCGAAGTGCCCTTAGCGCTAGAACCTGGTAATGACGCGACCAAGAGCATTGGCCGCAGTTGGGCGCTGACAAAAAACTCGATTGTACGCATTCAGCTAGTGGTGTTGGCCACCTATTTGATCACGTTGCCGCTGCTGTTGCTTACTGGTATTTTGCCTCAGTTGCTTCTGCTACCACGATTTGAACCTGGGACGGCGGTCTATTCAATCGTGTACTTGATACTGTTTGCGGTTAGCTTGGCGGGTAGTATGGTGGTACTTCCCTTCTGGCAGGCGGCAAAAGGCGTACTTTACTACGATTTGCGTAGCCGCCGCGAGGGATTAGATCTACAGATCCAACCAACAGATATCTAGCCAGCAGGGCCGCACTCGGGCTATATAGAATAAGCCCGAGTCCGCTGAGGCCAGCAATGAGCTTGTTTAATAGCATCAAAATCCGAACGCCCGAAAGTGTAGAGCTAGAGTTTTCGCTAGCAGGCGTAGGCAGCCGTGCGGTTGCGCTAGCGATCGATTACATCGTGCTCGGGATTGGCCTACTGCTGGTATTGTGGCTCGGTATCTTCGTGCTGTTTCAGCTTGGCGAATCTAGTACGCTGATCGCTGTGGATACAGACACCCTTCAGCTATGGGCGATCGCCATTCTTTCTCTGTTGTTGTTTGGCCTGTACGTCGGCTACTTTGTCGGGTTTGAAACCTTGTGGTACGGCCAAACGCCCGGAAAGCGATATGCCAAGATTCGAGTCATTCGAGACGATGCCCAGCCCGTGCGGCTTTTTCAGGCGACTTTGCGTGCGATCGCCCGCCCCGTAGACGACATTTTGTTCATTGGTTTCTTCTTCATTCTGTTAGGCAAACAAGAAAAGAGAATCGGCGACTGGCTAGCCGGTACACTCGTCGTACAAATGGATTCACGCAGCGCCAGCGAAGGCATCAAAATATCCGACACCGCCAAAGCCGTCAGCCCCGACCTGCTAGATACCATAGACTTCAACCGCATCAGCCCCGACAACTTCGCCACCATCAGAGAATACCTACAGCGACGCGGCATGATGACCCCCGAAGCCCGCCAAAACATTAGCACCCAGCTCGCCCAAAGCCTCAAAGCGAAAGTTGAACTAGAACAACTTCCAACAGAAATGAGTGCAAACACCTTTCTAGAATCTATCTATTGGAGCTATCAGCAGCGAAAGGGAAGAGCCACTTGAACGTTACTATGCGATATCACTCTCTAGCTACGGTGAGGCTAAGAAGGTGACCCGTCCGACAAAATTATGGAACAGTTCAATCTATTAGATCGAGTTCGGCTATTAGAGCCCGTTCCGTTGAAGAGCGGTTTTGACAATGCTTTGACGGTTGCCGATAGAGCGCCTATCGGCACGGTGGGCACTATTGTTGAGGTTCTAGAACCAGCGCAAGTGTTTTTGGTAGAGCTTTTTGGTGACTGGGTGAAGCTGGAGGCTGAGGGGTTACGAAGGGCGGCGGCTTCTGAGGAAGGGGCTTTTCGGGAAACTTTAGGGGTTGAGGTTGTGAAACGTCAGCAAATGATCCTCCTGAAGCGCGCTGATGTTGTAAAAGTTGGGTTGTTTCGGTTGCTAGACGAAATGCCGGAAGAGCTGCTCGAAGAAGTCCAGACGTTTGCGGAGTCCTTGAGCTATCGACATCAGGAAATGAGTAAACCAATGGAGCCGACAGGATAGTCAGCGCCTTTGAATGCTTCCATAGCATTTGTTACTTGGCGCGGTTCCCATAGGAACAGCTTTTCTTGGAGCGTATATCTAGGAACCGCTAGCAACCCGCACTCTGTCGGTTAACGCTCTAGCCGCACCCGCTTGGTCAATATAGTCATGACTTCATTTGGCTTACCCGTAGCAACAGGCTTACTCCAATCATTCGGCTCAGCATAGCCGCGCTTATGCAGGGTTTGGATGGTGGTACGGACGGCATTAGGACTGCCAAAGAGCATGTGCCGCAAGGGTTCGGCAGTGGGCGTCAGCGCAGACTTAGCGGCAGTGGACGCTGTGGACGCATCAGCGCCCTGTGGGGAAATAAACATGAGATCTGGTCTCCGATGTGTGTATGTGGGTAGGAAACCAGAACTCAAAAGACCTCGGCGACTCCATCACGTGTATGCAAATCGGGGTCGCTAAGGTACATTGTGCCTTAGCTGCCAGACTGCTGTACTCAGTTTGGGAGCTAGCGATGCGGTGGGTGCTACCAACACCTGCCGTATCGTGCTTTAGTCAGTTGAGTTCTGAGGTGGGACTGTGCGAAATGTCACAGCCTTAGCTATTGAAGATAGGCGGATTCTGGAACTGCGTCAAGTGATTGTTGTTTTGGCAATGCAGCACAGGTGAGTTGTGGATCTGCTAATCTCACGACAGAAGTCTTTCAAGCACCTATCAATCGGGGGACTGGTCGATTGCCTGCCGAATGGAT
Source organism: cf. Phormidesmis sp. LEGE 11477 (assembly GCF_015207105.1). Taxonomy (GTDB): domain Bacteria; phylum Cyanobacteriota; class Cyanobacteriia; order Phormidesmidales; family Phormidesmidaceae; genus Phormidesmis. The sequence continues at coordinate 70,259 of NZ_JADEXO010000002.1, read as the reverse complement.
TTTAGCCAGCTATTAGCGGCTTGAACCTCGATATGATCTGTGCCTAGTGTCGGAACGTAGATATTTAAGGCTTGGTGAATATAGTCTAGAGCGAGCTGGTAACGCTGAGTGTTGTAGTAAAACACCGCTAAGCTCAGCAGCCGGTTAGCGGTCTCTAGATGGCGATCGCCTAGTTCCAATTTGCAGACAGCCAACGCCTCTAGATACAACAGTTCAGCCTCTTCATGGCGACCCGCCGACAGGTACAGTTCTACCAAGTTATTTAGACTGTTGTTGGTGGATGGATGGCGATCGCCTAATTCTGTTTTGTAGATAGTTAACTCTTCTAGATACAACGGTTCGGCTTTCTCATAGCGACCCATCGATAGATACAGTCCTGCCAAGCTGCCCAAACTATTAGCGGTGTCTAGATGGCGATCGCCTAACGCCGTTCTACGGATGACCAACGCCTCTAGATATAGCGGTTCGGCTGCTTCATAGCGACCTATCAAACAGTACAGTAATGCCAGGTTATTTAGACTGTTGGCGGTATCTAGATGGCGATCGCCTAATGCCGTTTGACGGATGACCAACGCCTCTAGATATAGCGGTTCGGCTTCTTCATAGCGACCCGTCAACCAATACAGTTTTGCCAAGTTATCCAGACTGTTGGCGGTGGATAGATGGCGATCGCCTAATGCCGCTTTTCTAAGTTCGAGCGATCGCACATACAGCGGTTCCGCTTCGTCATAACGCCCTTGCTCATCATACAAACGGGCTAGTCGGCTGACTGCACTCTCTAGTTCCGGCGCTTCACTGAGCTGCAGCGACCCTAGCAGTCCTTCAAATTCTATGAGCAATGTTTGTAGTAATTCTTGTTCGCCATCCTCAGCCAAACTTTCCAAAGCAGGCAGTAAATAAGCTGTCAGCAAATCTACATCAGCCGTGCCCGCCCTACGCGCCTCGGCAAACTGAGCTAGTAACTGTTGGTAGCGCCGGTTCACTTTAGCAATACTCCCCAGCCTTTCATGAATTAGAAGCTGTACTAGATACTAGATCATCGGCATGGACTTCATTCGTAGCTGTATCGTCTTAGTTACGCTGCAAGCTTACTATTCGTTGCCCCTAACGCCCATCCACGCTTCGCTTCAACTGCCGCTGCGCTAGCCAATAGCCCATGGCAACCCCTACTAAGCTACACACCATATCTCCCGCGTCTAGCGTTCGGTTTGGCGACAGCCCCTGAACCAACTCTTCAGCAATCGTGAAAAGCGCAAACAGGCTAGGAAATACAGGGATGGCCCGCCTAACATGCTTTCCTCGGCACAGTCGATGACCCAAGTACGTAGGGATAAAGTACAAGATGACGTGGCCAATTTTGTCGAAGTTATTGATCTTTGAAAGCTCAGCGACTGGCAGATCTCCGGTGTATGCGGCTGCCAGCATCACTAAGAAAAACGTGCAGTAGAGAACCGACAGCAGCACAATCACCGCTGGCGGTCGGGCCGATATAGAAGCAGACACAGCGTCTGTGGCTGGGCGCTGAGCTAACTCATGAGAGTTGGTATTAGGCATAAGGAAAAAGCATTTTGAGTTTGATTTAAGCTTGAGATGACCCGGCTATAGCAACTGTTTCAATGCATACGATTAAGAGGCTCTACAGTTGCCGTTTGGCCGAATTCTGATATATCAAGCAGATTGAGTTTTCGTAGTGGGTTTTCGCGGCGGCGATGGGGCGGTCTATATTAAGTTCCTCAAACTCAGCCTCTTAGCGTCTCAGAATCAAGAAATAATCAAGGCACCCTTTGAAGAAAAAGCTCAAGCGACATGGAAGTTCGAACCGCTCATACCCGTCTATTTGTCGATGATGTTGCCGCCTGCGCTCAGTTCTATAAAGACGTCCTCAAATTTAAGCCGCGCACACTGCAAGTTGAAAAAGGCTACGCCGAATTTGAAATCACTGAGAATGTATGGATTTCGCTGTTTCGTCGGCGCGAAATGGCTGAAATTCTGCGGACTAGCGATCGCGCTGCAGCCGAAAATGCACAGGACAAAGTTGGCCTTATCCTCAATGTTCACAACCTAGACGATATCTATCACGAGCTTCGCCGAGCCGATGTCAAATTCGATGAGCCGCCAACGCAAAACAACGAATTTTCTCTCAAAGTTGCCTACTTCAGAGACCCGGCAGGCAACCTCATCGGCCTGTTTGAAGCCATGATGTAGCTCCCTATCACCCAGCTTCGACTCTGCTCAGCTACCTAGCTTCGACTCTGCTCAGCCACCTTCTAATCCCCTTCTGCCCATGCCTCATATTCTCTCTCTCGATCTCGGCACCACTGGCAACCGCGCCATCATCTTCGACAAATCCGGCGATATTGTCGGCCAAGCCTACCGAGAGCTGACGCAGTACTACCCGCAGCCTGGCTGGGTAGAGCACGATGCTACCGAGATCTGGGAGGCGGTGAAATGGGCGATGGGCGCAGCGCTAAAAGATGCTGGCATCGAAGCCAAAGAGCTGGCGGCGATTGGGCTGACGGTGCAAAGAGAAACCTGTTTGCTGTGGGATAAAACGACGGGTAAACCGCTGCACAAGGCGATCGTTTGGCAAGATCGACGGACGGCAGACTTTTGTAAAAAGATAGAGCCTTCGCGCAAAGAGATCTATGAAAAGACGGGGCTGTTTTTGGATGCGTATTTTTCGGCGACTAAGATCAACTGGCTGCTAGATCAATTGGGCGATGTCGATCTAGATAATGTGCTAGCGGGTACGGTGGATAGCTGGGCGCTGTGGAATCTGACGGGCGGCAAGGTGCATGCGACGGACCATAGCAACGCTAGTCGCACCATGCTGATGAATTTGGACGCTCAGCAGTGGGATGATTCGATGCTAAAGCTGTTCGATATTCCTGCTCAGATTCTGCCGGAGATTAAGCCCAGTCAGGGGATCTTTGGCCATACCGATCCAGATCTGCTAGGGGTAGAGGTGCCGATCGCGGCAATCTTTGGCGATCAGCAGTCGGCGCTGTTTGCTCATGGGTGCGATCGCCCTGGTCTGCTCAAATGTACTTATGGCACTGGCTGCTTTTTGGTCGCGAGTACTGGCGAAAAAAGAGAGCGATCGCAAAATCAACTACTGTCTACGGTCGCCTGGACAACGGCCAAACCAGACGGTGACGACTACGATTTAGGCTACGCGCTAGAAGGCAGCATGTTCACAGCGGGTGCTTGTGTTCAGTGGCTACGAGACGGGCTGAAAATCATTGACGATGCGGCTGAGACGGCTGATCTGGCGACTCAAGTCGAGGACAATGGCGGCGTGTATTTTGTGCCCGCCCTAAGCGGACTAGGGGCACCGCACTGGGATATGGGAGCGCGGGGTGCGTTCTTAGGAATCACCCGAGGGGCCTCGAAGGCGCATATGGTGCGGGCGGTGTTGGAGGCGATCGCAAATCAGGCGAGAGAAGTAGTCGAAGCCGTTAATCAAGATGCTGGCACGCCGATCAAGCAGCTTAAGGTAGATGGCGGTGCCTGCCAGAACGACTTTCTGATGCAGTATCAGGCTGATGTGTTAGGCATTCCAGTAGAACGGCCTGCTGTACTCGATGCGACTGCTCAGGGCGCTGCCTTTGCCGCAGGTCTGGCCGTCGGCTTGTGGGATGACTATCACACGCTAGTCAATAACCGTCAGATCGATCGCGTTTTCGAGCCATCGGAAAATGCTGAAAAAGCGCAAGCCGACTTTGTTACCTGGCAAAAGGCGGTAGAAAGGGCCAAGAACTGGATCGACTAAGTATCGAACCGACTGGGTGCTGAGCTGGCTAGGTACTGACTGGCTAAGCGCTAAGTTGGCTCGTTGGAACTGGCCAGCTAAGGGTAGCTAGGTAGCGATTCCCTACTTTAACTTCAGTAATTTCCTACCACACGTTGACTCGGCATCCTCGCTATCCTAACTGTAACAATGTTTTTAGAGGCTATCACTTAGAACCTTTGTATAGTTTTAATGATCCGCTTTCATATAGCGGTTCGCACTTAGCGGATATACAGAGCTGCTTGATAGCGGTGAAGGTTGCACAAGTTGAAAACGTCTGAGGTAGCAAAGTCGTAAAGATGATGACAGTCTGAATCTGTTCCTAAAGGCTCAGATAGATATGGGTTAGTCATCTCTGGTATCAGAGGACACAGCGACGCTTGCGCTCATACACTTTGAAAACCAGTTTAATAAAAGAGCAATATCTTATGGCTTACTCCAAAGACAATCCGCGATCGCTCAATCGATGCACCATCTGCAGCGACAGACTGCTGAGGCATTTTCGGCAGCGCGAGCTGAGCTGGTATTGCCCTTCTTGCCGCCAGGACATTCCGCTCCTAAAGCAGACCGTCCGCGCTAAGAGACGAGCTTCTAAACCTGCCAATCTAGAAGCCGTCTCTAAGCAGCGCGAAGTCGCTTTGAACTAATTTTCTCCCTGTATCCACTGCACGAGCATTCGCACGCCGTATCCGGTCGCTCCGGCGCTGTTGTATCCCTCTTCTTTATCAGTCCAAACGGGGCCGGCTAGATCAATGTGCGCCCACGGCGTCTCTTTGACAAACTGCTTTAAGAAGAGCGCTGCTGTGATTGATCCGCCTGCTCTTGGCCCAGTGTTTTTCATATCCGCGACAACAGATTTTAGCCCTTCAAAATATTTCTCTTCCATTGGCATCCGCCACAGCTTCTCGCCAGAGAGATCAGCGGCAGCAGATAGCGATTGAGCGAGCTGCTCATTGGGGCTAAAGAGCGCTGCAATGTCATCGCCGAGGGCCACGATGCAAGCGCCAGTGAGGGTGGCTAGATCGATCATGGCATCGACCCCGAGCTTGTCCGCGAAGACTAGCGCATCAGCCAGGGTCAAGCGGCCTTCGGCGTCGGTGTTGTTGACTTCGATGGTTTTACCATTACCGGCGGTCAAGATATCACCGGGGCGCATGGCATGGCCGCTGACCATATTTTCGGCGGCGGCGCTGATAAAGTGAACTTCGACGTCGGGTTTGAGCTGTGCGATCGCCTTGGCCGCTCCTAGTACAGCCGCCGCGCCACCCATGTCGATTTTCATCATCTCAATGCCCGAGCCGCTAGGCTTTAGGTTCAACCCGCCCGAGTCAAACGTGAGTCCCTTGCCGATGATAGCGAGCTTGCGCTTGGGGTTTTCGGGCGCATAGGTAAGGTGAATGAACTTAGGTGGCAAGTCGGAGGCTTGGGCTACGCCTAGATATGCGCCCATGCCCAAAGCCTCACAGTCTGCGCGCTCTAGAATCTCTAGCTGAAGGCCGTGATCGCGCGCAATTTCAGCGGCAGTGTCAGCTAGCTTTTCGGGGGTGACGACGTTGGGCGGGGCGGAGACGAGCTCTCTAGCTAAGATCACGCCGTCACAAACGGTCTGAGCCGCTGTTATGGCTGGCTCTTGCCCTTCAAACGAGAGTAGATGAATGGCTGATAGTGCTGTCTTTTCGGTCTCTAGCTCAGATTTGAAGCGATTGTCTTGATTTAACGCCAGCGTTGCGCCTTCAGCTAGGGCTTGTGCAGTCAAGGTAGGATTGTTGTTCCAAACCGGAAAGCTCATGCCCAAGACAGGACACTTGGCTTTTTGAGCGAGGCGGGCGGCTGTAGCCGCGCCTTTTCTGAGGCTTTCTAATCCCATAGAATCAGAGCTGCCCAAGCCAACAACACCCATCTTCTTAATATCTGAATCAGGGCCGAGTCGGGTAACGGCAGTTGAGCCTGCTTTTCCTTTGAAGGCTTCTTCTTCGATCAGCATTTGCAGCAAGCCGCCGACTTGATCGTTCAGGTCTGATAGGACGCCAGTCAAAGGCAGCGATTCTTCTAGTAGCCCAACGACCAAACAATCTCCCTGCCATTCCAAACAAGATTTACCTGAGGCTATAAAATCCATTCCCTATTCGCTTCTATTAAGTTCCAGTCTTATAGTATCCACTGAATTTGATGATTTTTCGTGGTTTTAGTGTCAACTTCTCGGATTTTGGCTTTTGCTTCGGTACAGGCGAGCAGATACAGGTGATCAGAGGCGATCGCGTCTAGTCGTAGCGCAGTCATCGCCTTTGTGTCAGCTCAGTAGTGTGAAGGGCTTGGCGCTAGCGGTAGAACCCCGCGTCGTCGTATGGCGCTAGGGAATGCCTCCCGAGATAGGGAATGTCTAACCTTGCTCTTCTATCAGCCCCACCACCGAACTTTCAAAAAGAGAAAAAATCTCTGTAGATGGATGAAAAGGCTAGATCTGTCCGATCAAGTTTGAGCGTTGGTAGATTTGAGCATGGGTGGCAAGACTTCAATGAAACATTGTTAGAGGCGAGAATCAACAATCCTATCGAGGTACCGAAATTCAGTCAAATAAAAGATAAGCAGAAAACTACGGGAAGTTCTATGTGAATAGAGCTTGTAGAATAGTCAGCTATCTTGCAACATGCGTATCAACGAAAACATTTCCTCTGCGGGCTAGGAGGTACAATTATCGACGAAGGTATGCCGACGTCTGAAGATCTGTTAGCCTGAGAATCTGTTAGCCTGAGAATCCGTCAGCCTGAGAATCTATACAGTTTACTTATTGAATCATCGAACCACTGTTCTTTGAGAGTTTGTAAGGAGCTCGTCACCAGAAGACTGAAGGCAATACCTTGAAAGCCGCTAGCATCGACCGCAATGCTTGCTCAAAGCAAATGTTGTAACTTTGTCCTGTGTCACTATCGGGAAGGAGCTACTATTCAGATTAGGTACGGTCGTTTTGCTAGGAAGCTCCGCTTTTCATAATTGACAGAAAATAAGCTGACAGGAAACGAACTCACAATGTTCTAAATCATTTGAATGCTACTGGTGAAAACATACTAGTCAAGCCAGGCTAGTAAAAGCAGAAGGTGCAAAAACTTGATGAAGATATCAAACATGCGTGGGGTAACAATCTGTGGTTTCTATGGGAACTTCAACCTTGGCGATGAAGCCATGCTAGCTGGAATGCTCAAGCTCTTCGTGAGCTGTAGAGAAGATCTAGAGTTTACTGTGGTTTCTCGCAATCCGGTAGATACAGAACGCCGATTTCACGTTTCTGCTATCTATCCAAAGAGCAAAAGGTTTTGGCTTAGCCTGCTAAAGAACAAGTACTTTGTTCTCGGTGGTGGGGATCTACTACGCGATAGTGTTAAAAAGCCGATTGCAAGAACCTGGCTGGATCCTCTGCAAAAGGCTCAAATGTTAAAGTGCCGCACGATGGTCTTAGGCGTAAGTGTAGGAGAGGTTTGGAGACCAGAAACTAAACGGCTAATTCGCAAGGCTCTGAATAATGTTGACCTGATAGCAGTTAGAGATAACAGTTCTAAACTCAAACTCAAAGAGATAGGCGTTGACAGTCGGATTCACGTAATGAGTGATCTGGCCCTATCTGATATAACAACGCCACCTACAAGAAGAGTATATGATGGTAGTCGGTCAATGCATATCGGCATCTCAGTTAGACATCTTCAAGGGAGAGGATTATCCACTGACTTAGTTAAAGAAGAGTCAGTATACCGAGAGATAGCTCAGATTATCGATTTAATAGTTGACACCTACGATGCAGAGATACATTTCCTTCCGTTTCGGACATATAAAGAGTCTTTTCATCCAGTAGATGATGACTACGTCTGTGCTCTCGAAGCGATTCGATACAGCAAATATGCGAATCACTGTAAGGTCCATCGGTATTTTGACTCCCTAGAGGATCTGAAATCTACTATAGCTTCCTTGGATCTAGTAATAGGAATGAGACTGCATTCACTGATTCTTGCTAGCGGACTAGGTGTCCCAATCATTGCAGCAGAATACGATTCTAAAGTGAAAGGATTTATGGATGAGCTCGAACAAGGTCATTCATCCATACCCTTGTCAGAATTCAACAGCGATAAAGTTTGGCCGATAGTCAATAAAACTTTGTCTGACTTGCCTGCTTCGTGTGACAAGCTACATATTGGTTTGGCAAAGTATAAAGAGAGAATGAGCGAATTTACACCTATTTTGAAAAATATGTTCTCGTAGCGTAGTTTTCGTCGACCTAGAGATTTTGAGTTCCTGAAAAAGACTATGAAATTTAGTAGAAGCCTATAGGCTTTGCCAGATGGTTAAACTACAGCTTTTGTCTGGGCGAGGTATCTATTACTAAAGAATAAAACTTACGTGTCGGCATTAGAAAATCAGGAGACAAAAGTGACTAATTCGATATTGTACACAGACGAACAGAAGATTCAATCTCGCAACAGTCTTGATAGAATGAAACAGAATGAAAATGTCTGTTTGAAGATAAGCTACGCTCCGAATTTTAGTGAGAAAAATCCCTATCAAAGGCAACTATCTAATAAATTGAAGGAACTAGGTATCCAGATAGAAGGCATAGATCATAGAAAATTTTTTCTGCCAGCTACAGTCAATCGAAAGAATACAGATATCTTGCACTTACACTGGCTGCAAGGATACTTTCGTGCGTCCAACCCAATCAGTTCGCTGCTAAAGGTAGTAGGGTTTATTAGTGGATTAGCACTATTAAAATTCAAAGGCATTAAGATCGTTTGGACGGTACATAATCTCAAGCATCACGAAAATTTGTACCCGCTCTCGGACAGTATCTGTACTTCGTTCGTCAGTAAGCTGGCTGATGCGATTATAACTCATTCTTATGCAGCCAAATCAGAGCTATGCCAGACATTTCACGTCAAAGATATCAAAAAGGTTTCTGTGGTTCCCCATGGAAACTACGCTGAAGCTTATGAAAATAATATGAGTCAGCTAGAAGCCCGCAAGCTGCTAAAGATTCCAGAATCGAGTACTGTCTTTTTGTTTTTTGGTATGATTCGGTGGTACAAGGGAGTCCCAGAACTAATTGATGCTTTCAAAGTGCTGCAATCTGAGAGTACCTATTTAGCGATCACAGGTAGATTTAGAGATGCCGACGAAGAGCTAGCCGATCTTATTCAAAAGAAAGTGAAGGATGATAAAAATATCAAGTTGGTAACTGGTTTCATTCCAGAGAAAGAAGTCCAAGTGTATATGAATGCCTGTGATGCGGTGCTATTCCCATATCGAAGATTGCTGACATCAGGGGCTTTAATCCTAGCGATGTCATTTCGTCGAGCCTGCGTTGCTCCGAGGATAGGCTGCATGGAAGAGATATTGGATGAGGCGGGCGGTTATCTCTATGACTCTAGCAGCGGTGATGGCTTAGTTCAGGCTTTGGAGAGCGCTAATGACAGAAAAAATGATCTATCCCAGATGGGCGAGTATAACTACCAGATAGCTGCGGAGTGGAGCTGGGAGACCGTAGCGCAGATGACTTTGAACGTCTATCAAAGATGTATGGAAGATGATAATAGCTAGAGAATATAGAAGAAATAATTCTTGATTCGCAACGGAATTAAGTGGTCTGTTGTACAATTTAGCCTCTACTTTGTTAGACGCTTTTATAGCCTGGATGGAAGTAGTTTGAGCCTATCTAGAGATGCTAATTCACGGAAATGTGGAAATGAGATGTATACACAGATATTGCCTCTGTTTAGCTAGTGAGCCATCATGAATGTACTATTACTATAGAAAAGTGTTGTAGCACTGTAGAAAAGTACTATAGAAAAAGAAAAGTACTATAGAAAAGCAATTTAGGAGTGAGCGATGTCTTTCGTCGATTTTGTAATAGTGGGTGCTATGAAGAGTGGGACAACTAGCTTGTCTGAAATTTTGTCAATGCATCCTAGAGTCTGTTTTTGCGAAAACAAAGAGCCTCATTTTTTTAGTAAAGTCTCTAACTGGCAGGATCATATTGAAGAATACAAGGAACTATATAATCCTACAGACAACCAAATATGCGGAGAAGCATCCACAACCTATACCTTCTATCCAAACTTTGGCGTAGATCCTTGTCAGGCAATCTATGACTTCAATCCCCATATGAAGTTGATATACATATTGAGAGACCCTATCGATAGAATAGTCTCTCAGTATGTACATAGGCGCGGGAGAGGTACGACTTTAGAAGACTCTTTTGAGAAGGAGGTTTTAACTCGCCCTGAGTATATCAATATCTCTCGATACTATGTACAGATAAAGCCATATATAGAGCGCTTTGGCAGAGAACAAGTTTTACTATTAACCTTTGAAGAGTTTATCTCAAATAGAAATTCCTCTTTAGGTAAGGTATTTAATTTCTTGGGAATAGAATCTTCGTTGTCTGACTATGTTGATGATATTCATGCCAATAGGTCAGTCGGTGAATACAAGAATAGCGCTAAAATCGATGAAATTTTGCAAGGTTCACTTGCACAAGGAGTAAGGTCGCTCCTGCCAGAATATGTAGCGAAGCCAGTGTTTGACGCTATTCGTAAACCTGGTCGAAGAAAGATAGATGATAAACCTGTCGTGACTGAGCGGCTAGAACAAATTCTTCGAGATTTTGTCATGCTAGACGTTTTAGAGATCGAAAAATTAATAGGTAGAGAGCTAAACGAATGGACAACAACTAAAAAGAAAAATTTCTATTTGAGAGATAAAGCTTTGAAGAACATACCTGTCGCTATTGAATGATATTTAGAAGAGTTCAAGAAGTAGAAACAATGAATCTAGCTGCTCAATAAAACCCAGCGAAAATAAAATCAGTGAAGTTCGGCCCGATAAGGCAGATCGACAAAGTACAGATAGTGTCGAATGCAAGTGTCGAATGTATCCGTACCGCTGGCTGATTACTTTGCTCTTTTATGACAAGAACTCCACCGTTGGAGTGGAGGTAAGGTGGCGATCGCTATAGATCAAAAAGGTTAGATCAAAAAGGTTAGATCGAAAAGGTTAGGTAATCTAGAGTCAGACAGATGAGGTCATATAGATGAAGTCAGATAAGTCAAGGGGTAGGTGAAGGAGACAGCCTAAACGTAACGATTCTCAACTTAATCCATTCAACGGTATCAGGGACAACAACAATTCAAAAGGAAAACTTCTAATTGTTGTATGGGTTCATAAATTAGCATCAATAACGCAGGGTTAGTTTCACGTGGGCTACCGCTAGCCTTGTGTACTGTTCACCTTTTTTTCTCTGCTATGGAATCTAATGGAAAATATTCGGTAGGCGCGCCAAAGCTTCATCGAACCCCTGGCGATCGCAATTTGGTCAAGATGGGGTTCGATATTCATCCAGAGGTCTTTTTTACCTCTGGGGCGCTGCTGCTTTTATTTATCGGCGTCACGCTGTTGTTTCAAGAGCAAACTTCAACAGCGCTGACCAATCTACAGACGCTGATCTCCAACTCAATGGGTTGGTTTCTGGTGCTAGCGGTCAACATCTATCTAGGCACGATGGTGTTCTTGGCCTTGAGTAGATTTGGCAGTATTCGACTGGGGGGGCGGCAGGCTCGCCCTGATTTCCCCTTGTTTGCCTGGTTAGCAATGCTCTTTAGCGCCGGTATGGGCATCGGTCTGATGTTTTGGAGCGTAGGCGAGCCTATTTTTCACTTCTTGGCACCGCCGCTGAATGGCGTGACGCCAGAGACTGCCGAGGCTGCTCAGCAGGCACTAGGTCTGACCTTTTTTCATTGGGGACTGCATGCTTGGGGCGTCTATGCGGCTTTGGGGCTGGCACTGGCATTTTTTGCGTTCAACTGGGGACTGCCGCTGACGATGCGCTCGGTGTTCTATCCGGTGCTGGGCGATCGCATCTACGGCTGGGCTGGTAACGCGATTGATGTTCTAGCAGTTTGGGCGACGCTGTTTGGTCTAGCTTCTTCTTTAGGCTTTGGCGTAGGTCAAATCTCAGCGGGCCTCAACTTTCTTTTTGGCACGCCAGATACAACCGCTATGCAGGTCGGTTTGATCTTCATCATTACTGGCTTTGCGACAGCTTCTGTGGTCTCGGGTCTGGGGGCAGGCGTTAGAAGACTCAGTGAGCTGAATATCTATTTGGCCGCAGCGCTAATGCTGTTTGTTCTAGCTGTTGGACCGACGCTGTTTATTTTAGGCGGCTTTTCGCAGACTTTGGGCTATTACATTTCTAGTCTGCCTGCCCTGAGCTTTTGGACAGAAACCTTTGAAAATACCCAGTGGCAGAATAGCTGGACTGTTTACTACTGGTCCTGGTGGATTTCTTGGGCACCTTTTGTCGGTACGTTTATTGCTCGTATCTCTAAGGGGCGCACGGTTCGAGAGTTTGTGCTGGGTGTGCTGCTGTTGCCTTCGATGGTTTCGTTCTTTTGGATGTCGGTATTTGGCGGTTCGGCCATGTACCTAGAGCTAAACAACATTGGCAACATTGCTGAAGCGGTGAATGAAAATGTGGCTACGGCCCTGTTCGTGATGCTAGACAACTTTCCACTTACTGGCCTCACTTCGTTTATTGGCATTGTGCTGGTTGTTGTTTTCTTTGTGACCTCTTCTGACTCTGGTTCGCTAGTGGTAGACAATCTTACCTCTGGTGGCAAGCTCGATTCTCCTGTTCCTCAGCGGATTTTTTGGGCGGTGATGGAAGGCGTCGTGGCGGCGGTGCTGATGCTTTCGGGCGGGTTAGGGGCGCTGCAATCGGCTGCGATCGCGGTGGGTCTACCTTTTGCCTGCGTGCTATTGGTAATGTGCTTTAGTCTGATCAAAGGACTAGACAAAGAGCTGAACGCACTAGAAGCCGCTAAGCTGAGCGCGGCAGAGGCTCCTGTGCCGCCCGTACCAGAAGTTACGCTGAGATAGCGACTTTGTAGCTGGTCAGCTGGCCAAGGTCAGTTGGCTAAGGCAGGGCGCGTTGGCTGAAAGCTTTCTGTCGGCGTACCCTTCTGTGAGTATGTATTTGAGAATTACCATAGAATCGACATATTGAAAATTCAGCGAGTTCAACAAAAGCACCTTCTAGCGGAAGATAGAGGGTGCTTTTTGCTAGGAAAGAAATTTGCTCGGGAAGGGTTGGTTTAGCGCTGTTCTTTTTGACTCGTTAGTTTTGTTCAACTCATCTCAAATTCGGATGTGTAGCAGGTCCAGTCCGATCGAGAGAGGGTTTTACCGCAGATAGCTGGCTGGCGCTTGTCTGTATAAGCAAGATAGTTAAATACGAGAATAGGCATACCCAAGGGGGCTTCTAGATACTCGCTCAGTTCGTAGGTGGTTGGAATGCTTTCTAGGCTGACTTTGGCTGCCTGTAAAAGAATGCCGTGATTGGTGAGGGTGCTGTAAGTAAAGCCTTGCTGTAAGGGCTCGGCGAGCTGCTGGCCCAGCTTTTGTGGAAAGTAGTCGATTTCTAGGGCGATCGCAGACTCGTTGGCATAGATGATTTTTTCCTGCCGATAGACCCGTGGATTGGCCTTGTTTAGCTGTAGCTGTAGCGCGATTTCAGGCGGTGCTGGCACTAGCTGATACTGCAAAGATTTGATGCTAGCGGCGTAGCCCTGCTGCTGCAAGGCGATGTCAAAGTGCATGAGCGGATTGGACATGGAGAAGCTGATCTTTTGGCGATCGCACACAAAAATTCCTTTTCCTTGCTGGGTAGTGACAATTCCTTGCTGGATTAGATTGGCGATCGCATGTCTTACCGTGGTGCGACTCACCTCAAAAAGTGAGCCCAAATCGAACTCGCTAGGCAGTCGATCCCCAGGTACATACCGCCCAGCGTCAATCTGTTGCTTCAGCTTCTCTGAGATCACAACGTGTAGGGGGCGTTTGATCGCGCTAGGGAGAGGCATAGGCATAGGCAGGTTGAAATCGATCGACTTTGAACAGACTAGTGTCATGTACTGTACTGCCTTCAACTGCCAAATCCGCCAGCATTTTACCCAGCAGCGTCGTGAATTTGAAACCGTGCCCCGAAAAGCCTGCGCCAATCACAACCTGTGGATAGGTGGGATGGCGATCGACAATAAAGTCTTTGTCTGGAGTCAGGGTGTATAGGCAGCGGCGGGTGCCTATCAGGGGGCCAGCCGCGCCGGGAATGTACTCACGGGCAAACTCGCGAATGTTTTCTGTCCAGGTTTGACTAGGCGCGTAATCGACTTCTGCGGGCGTATCTACCGTATTCCAGCCGTAGAAGGTGGTAATCTTGACGCCGATGCTCTCGTCTTCGTGGGGAATGCCATAAGGCATTTCGCCGTAGCTGCCGTTCATATGGGCAAAGAAGACGGGAAAGCGGCTAGGCGCAAAGTCAGCGGCCTGCCGAGGCTGATAGAAACCTAGCTGGCAAGGCATGATTTTCAGCGGTAGATCGATGCCCTGTTCGGCCAGTAGCGCTTTGGCCCAGCTACCGGCGGTGAGGATGATGCGATCGCAGCTAAAGGTCTCTTTTTCTGTTTTCACCACCGCGCCATTTTCACTAGGGATGATCTTCATCACTGGCGTGCGATCTATTACCGTTGCTCCGCGTTCTTGCGCCAGCCGCAGATGAGCCAAGACGCACCTGGAGGCGCGCAGCAGCCCAGAATCGGCATGAAATAGCCCAGCCATGCCTTCTTTTAAGGTGAACTGAGGGTAGCGCTCGGCAATTTCTGATTGACTGAGGTACTCGTAGTCCAGCTTGGCAGTATCCATACTGGCTTTGAGTGCTTGGAACGTATCGACGTCAGGAAAGCCAAAGTCGAGTCCGCCTGTTTTAATGTATAGCTGCTCTTTGGCCTCTGCCTGCAATGCGAACCAGAGTGGATAGGCTGCACGCATCAGCTCAACATAGATCGGATTGTCATAGGTATAGCGAATCACCCGCGAATAGCCGTAAGAGCTGCCCTGCTGATGATTGAGCTCGAACTGTTCGATCAGTAAAACGCGCTGGCCTAATTTTGCCAAGTAATAAGCCGCTGCGCTACCTACTCCGCCCGCGCCAACGACAATGGCATCGAAATGCTGAGCCATAGTTAGAATCCCTTGCTCGATGTATGCTCTAGATCTTTTGCTCTACTATTTTTTGCTCTACCAACCGACTGTAGAGCTCACATAAGTAACACAAGCTACTTTTATAAATAGCCTAAATAGAATAGTATTTCTTCTTCGTATATGCAGTTGTTATTACAAGTCTTAAATTTCATCGTTTCGTGATAAATTGCTGACTTTTAATTAGACAAGTCAAATTTGGCTGCAGGTGCCGGAAACCCTTGTTAATAATAGCGTTTAGATGCTTGGATAACTTTTGCGAAAGACTGTGGCCTATCGTGCTCTCTTTCCTGAGAAGTCTTGAGAATAGGCGATTTGACATCTTGTTTGCCAAGATAAGTCGATAGAAATGAATTCGCTATAGAATTTCAAAAATTCGCCAAACAAAAGGTTTGAACGAAGAATTTATGCACCATAATATCTGAATCCAAAACTTGTAATAACAAGTTGATATCGTCGGATGAACAGTTAGCTGAACGCTAGCTGAGCAACGTCTGCTAGATGACTTATCGCTACCGATTAAGCTACCGATTAATGAGCGAGGTGACGCATGGGCCAAGAAAGTTTATCGGCAAAGGCTTATACCTGTTCTAGCTATCTAGAGCAAGAGCGCCAACGCATCTTTTCTCGGTACTGGGTGTGCGCGGGGCTAGCGTCAGATCTGCCGGATGCGGGCGATGTGTATCCGACGGAGGTGGCTGGTATGCCGATTGTGCTAGTGCGCGATCGCCAGCAAACTATCCGCGCGTTTCACAACATCTGTCGCCATCGCGGGCTGCAATTGGTCAAAGGAGCCTGCACGGTTAAGGGTGGCCTTCGCTGTCCTTATCATTCATGGACCTACAAACTAGACGGTACGCTCAAGAGCACCCCTCACTTTGGTGGCTATTACAAAGACACCTGCGAAGGCTTTAACCGCACCGAGAAAGGCTTGATGCCTATTCGCTGCGAGCAGTGGCTAGATATGATCTTTGTCGATCTCTCAGGCGAAGCGCCCCCTTTAGCCGCTTATTTGCAGCCGATGATCGAGCGCTGGTCAGGCTACGATTTTGGCCTGCTGCGCCGCGAAGCCCGAGAAGTGCGCCTAGAATGCAATGCTAACTGGAAGCTAGCGGTAGAGAACTTTTCAGAAAGCTATCACCTCACCTGGGTGCATCCAGCTCTAAATACGCTGTCACGCATGGAAGATCATTTCGGCTTTGACGTCGGCGATATTCATGTGGGCCAAGGCAGCTTGAAATACAACAGCGGCGTCGTTAACGGAAAATCTTTGCCAGTTTTTCCGGGTCTAGCTGATATGAAAAAACAGACCGTCGCCGAATACATCACGATTTTCCCTAATCTGATGCTAGGCGTTCATCCTGACTACTTTCTTGTATTTATTGTAGATCCGCTCAGTCCTGACAGGTCGGTGGAGCGGATGGTGTTTTACTTTGTCGGCGACGAAGCGATGACCTCAGAAAACCAAGCGCTGCGCCATCTGCCTATCGACTTGTGGAAGCTGACCAATGACGAAGATATCGACATGATCGAGCGGATGCAAACGGGCCGAAGATCTCCTAGCTTCGATGGTGGCTGTTTCTCGCCAGAGCTAGAAAGAACAGTCTATCGCTTTCAGCAGAATATCGGTAGAGCAGTGTCGGTAGAGCAGTAAAGCTATAAAAAAGAAGAAGACACACTATGAAAAACGATGCGGCGGTTGTGGTAATTGGTGCAGGGATTGTCGGCTGTAGCACTGTATATCACCTGGCTCAGCTAGGCTGGCAAAATATTGTTGTTGTAGAGCAAGGCCCTTTGTTTGCTACGGGTGGCTCTACCTCTCATGCGCCTGGTTTGGTGTTTCAGACCAATGCCTCCAAAACGATGACGCAGTTGGCAAAATATACTGTCGAGCTATACAGCCAGCTCAGTACGGCGGCTGGCCCCGCTTTTTATCCGGTGGGCGGTATCGAGGTTGCCTATACCGCAGCGCGGATGGCCGAGCTGAGCAGAAAGCTGGGCTGGGCAAAGTCTTGGGGAATAGAAGATGCCTGTTTGCTAACGCCAGCAGAAGTGAAAGAAAAAGTCTCTTTGCTCGATGAAACGAAAGTTTTAGGTGGCTACTATGTGCCCAGTGATGGGATCGCAAAGGCGCTGCGGGCAGCCGAGGCGATGGCAACGATAGCAATAGAGGCGGGCGCGGCTGAGTTTTATGGTCATACAACTGTGACCGATATCGAAGTGGCAGACGGGCAGATTAAAGCGGTGGTGACAGATAAAGGCAAGATCGCCACCGGGAAAGTGTTGGTTTGTGCGGGCATTTGGGGGCCGCGCCTTGGCCAGATGGTCGGCGAAGTGATTCCGCTGACGCCCGTGCAGCATCAGTATGTACAAACAGGCCCAATCCCAGAATTAGCGGATCAGACCGAAGAAGTGACGCAGCCGATGGTTCGCCACCAGGATCACTCGATGTATTTTCGGCAGCATGGAGACTGTTGGGGCATTGGCTCCTACCAGCATGAGCCAATGCTGCTAGATCCTGACCACATTTTGCCGTTTGCCAAAGCGCCTGTGATGCCCTCGGTGCGCTCCTTTACTGAAGAGCACTTTGCAGCGGCTTGGCAATCTACAACAGAGCTGTTTCCAGCTTTAGCAACTGCTGAGCTCACGTCTAAAATGAACGGTCTGTTTTCTTTTACGCCGGACAGCGGTTCGGTGGTCGGTGAGTCTGCTAGGGTAAAGGGCTTTTGGGTGGCTGAGGCGGTTTGGGTGACTCACGGTGGGGGCGTCGGCAAAGTGGTCGCAGAGCTGATGACGACGGGCGTGCCTAGCTTCGATCTCCATGAGATGGACATTCATCGGTTCCCAGCGGTGTGTAAGAGCGCTGACTATATTCTCAAGGCAGGGGCGCAGCAGTATGACGAGGTGTATGACATTATTCATCCGCTAGATCAGCAAACGCATTCTCGCGAGCTGCGAGTGAGCCCGTTTTATTCGCGGTTGCAAGCGCTAGGGGCGCAGTTTGTCTTTAGCGCTGGGTGGGAGCGGCCTCAGTGGTTTGAGGCGAACGGTGAATTGCTCAGTGACTACGACAACAACTACGATCTGTCTGCTTTCCCTCAGCGAGACGGCTGGGAAGCGCGAAACTGGTCGCCGATTCAAGCGGTCGAGCATTTGGCGACTCGCGATCGCGTTGCCCTATACGACCTTACCCCCTTTGCCAAATTTGAAGTGACTGGCCCAGGCGTGGTCTCTTATCTGCAAAACCTCTGCCCCAACGACATCGACAAGCCCATCGGCAAAGTTATCTACACCACCATGCTAGATCCCAACGGCGGCATTATGTGCGATCTGACTGTGAATCGTGTGGCCGCTGAAAAGTACTGGGTGATTACGGGCGGTTCTGTGCATGGTCACGACTTGGCCTGGATGCAGAAGCATTTGCCTGATGACGGTTCTGTTCAAATTGTGGATGTGTCTGCTAGCTACTGCTGTATCGGTCTGTGGGGGCCAAAGGCACCAGAGGTTTTACAGAGCGTTACGTCAATAGATGTCTCAAAACCAGCCTTCGAGTTCTTTACGAGCCAGCAGTTTTACGTTGGTAATGTGCCAGTGATGGCTTCTAGAGTTTCTTATGTAGGTGAGGAAGGCTGGGAAATCTATGCGCCGACAGAATCAGGACTAAAGCTGTGGGATGTGCTGTGGGCGGCTGGGCAGGCGTATGGTGCGATCGCGGCTGGTATGGGCGCTTTTGAGACATTGCGTTTGGAGAAGGGATTTTTGTATTGGGGCCAAGATATTCATACCGAGTATGATCCTTATGAAGCGGGCTTGGGCTTTGCGGTGAAGCCTAATAAAGGAGACTTTATTGGAAAAGAGGCTTTGCTACGGCGTCAGGACTATGCCAGTCGCAAGCTATGTTTCCTGACGCTGGATGATTCGACTGCTGTTGTGATGGGAAAAGAGCCCGTGCTGGCTGAGGATGGTAAGGTGCTGGGCTATGCAACGAGCGCTGGCTATGGTTACAGCTTAGGCAGGTGCATTGCCTATGCCTATTTGCCTCTGGGCTTTGCAACGCCAGGTACGGCAGTGACTATAGAGTATTTTGGACGGCCCCTAGCAGCTACGGTCGTAGATAAATTGCTGTAGAAGATGGAGTTTTTTAAGTTCGGCGACCTAAGCTTATCTAATGAACACGGTTTAGAATTGTAGAGCTGATTTTAACCCTAGGGAAGGTTGACTGATGCTGAGCATAAACTTAGATGACGAAACTGAAGGATACCTAGCGGAAATATTGCAGGCGGAGAAAATTACAGTTAGTGAGTTACTGAAGCAGGTATTGCGCGTTGGCGAAGCCTCTCCGAAGGAGAATCGTCTAAATAATCATCGTTCTAAACAAACTGTGCTAGAGCGAATGGGGGGCGTTCCAGAGGCAGTACTTTCTGCCAGCGGGTTGCCTGACGATCTCTCTGACAGGGACACTCGCAAAGCGATAATTACTGAACATGTTCAGGCGCGACATAAAGCTCGCCATGAGTAGATACGCTAAGGCTTTAATAGATACTGGCGTTATCGTCGCATTTTACAACCCGGTAGATCGCTATCATGAGACTGTCGTAGATTTTTTCTGAACGATTGAATATCGCAGAAATCGCCACGCTAGACAAAGATTTCGATATTTACCGTCGATACCGCAAGCAACCTTTTAATCGAATTTTTTATCCAAAAGTCTCAAAAATAAAGAATCCAGTTGCGCCTCCTCTACGTTCGACACATGAGGAGTTACGTTCGACACATCAATAGATCAGATCAGATCAGCTATGTAGAAGTCGCGTACCCACTTCTCATTTATCAGGTTTTTTTGGTAGAACTTCACAAGGATATTCCGCAAAAGAACTTTTCAGCTAAGCCCTCTGGCTGTCCTTATTCTTTTCGCTCATATTTCTCCTGCTTATTCCGATGCCCTCTTTACTGCCCTTCTTATTGGCCTGTCTGCCGGCTATCTGACTAAAGAATATGCTGAAAATGCTAAAGAATAAATGGCCGCTGGTGGCTTTGATTGGTACTGGCACCCTATCTATTGGCCTGGTAGTGGCCCTGCTAAAGACCACGGACGCTTTTAATCCTCGTGGGACTGACCAGGCGGGTAGTTCGCAGGTAGTCGATTCGCTAGAAACATCCTCGGCTTTGAATCTGGCATTGCGAAAGCCAGCAGAAAGGGCGGTTGATCTATCCGTGATGGCGAACGGCGCAGCGGGTATAGACCGCGATCGCGCCCGCTATATGCTGGCCACCGATTTGATCAACCAGCAGCAGGCCGATCAAGCGCTCCCACTTTTGGAGAACCTGGAAAGAAGCTATGAGGTTTTAGCGCCGTACGTGTTGCTGAGGCGAGGTCAGGCGCAGGCGGCGTTGGGAGATCAGGAGAGTGCGATCGCCACTTGGGCCCGGCTGATCGAAAAGCACCCCGAGAGCACCGCTACAGCCGAAGCGCTTTATCTGTTGGGCCAATCTAGCGCCGGCCAATCTAGCACCAATCAATCTAGCGCTGACAGCTTATCTTCGACACACTGGAACACATTGCTGACTCAGTTTCCCGCTCATCCGCTGAGCACTGCTGTCGCCTTCTACCAGCTCAACGCGCAGCAGGCTACTCCCTCGGCTACGCCTTCTGCGATCTCCTCTGGCAATAGGGCTAATGCCGCTTCACCCCTAAGCGATACCTTTTCCTTGCTCAAGCTGGTTGCCTACCATGGTCATCAGCACCCTGACTATACGGCGGTACTAGCCAGGCTGACTAGCGAATACAGTAGCGAGCTGACTGCTGAAGACTGGGCCGCTATCGGCTTTGGCTACTGGGAAACTCAAAACTACGCTGAGGCCGGAGATGCCTACGCCCAAGCGCCACGGACGCCGCTCAATTTATATCGAGCCGCTCGTGGCAAAGAACGTGGCGATAAAGACAAAGAAGCTATCGTCATCTATCAGATGCTGGACAAAGCTTTTCCAGATGAGCCTGAAACCGCTGACGGCTTGCTCAATCTAGCTGGGTTGCAGAAGGGTCAGTCTGCTTTGGCTACTTTGGATCAAGTGGTGGCGCGTTTTTCTGATAGCCTGCCTGATCAAGCGGCTGAGGCGATCGCCGATCGCGCCAGTCTGTTAGAAAGCCTAGGCAGCGCTGAGTCTGCCAAACAGGCCAAGGCATCTATCTTGTCTCAGTACTCTGGCTCTGAAGCGGCGGCTAAGATGCGCCTGAAGCAGGCTGAGGAAAACGCCAAGGCTAACAACCTTAGTGCCGCAATTAGCTGGGCGCAGCAGCTAGTCGATGCCGCCCCTAGAGATGAGCGAGCCGCCGAAGCGGGATTTCGGCTGGGCAAGTGGCACTATCAGCAGAATCAATCTGACCAGGCTAGAGAGGCGTTTGAAAATGTCATCGTCAACCACCCAGAGTCTTACTATGCCTGGCGCTCAGCCGTACATCTAGATTGGAATGTCGGTGATTTTGATACGGTGCGAACTTTTCGCCCAGAGATTGCGTTACCCAGTCATAGGCAGCCGTTGCCCACGGGGTCTGATACGCTGCAAGAGCTGTATCTGCTGGGGCACAACCAAACGGCCTGGAGCCAGTGGCAAACCGAGTTTGAGAATAGGCAGACGCCAACGGTCGCTGAGCAGTTTGCTGATGGTGTGTTGCGACTGGGCATCGGCGATAATTTGGACGGCATTTTTATGGTGTCTAGTTTGGGGTGGCGCGATCGCCCCGCAGAAATCGCCGAATACCAGCGCCTTAAGCAAACCCCCACCTACAGTCAGACCATCTATCCTTTCCCGTTTCCCGATCTGATCTTAGGCCGCGCCGAAGACAACAATCTCAATCCGCTACTGGTGACTGCCCTGGTGCGACAGGAATCAAGATTTGAACCCGATATTAGGTCGGTTGTCGGCGCGGTTGGCCTGATGCAGGTGATGCCCGCTACGGGTGAGTGGATTAGCCAGCAGATTGACCAGGCCGACTATCGCCTGGCTGAACCCCAAGACAACGTCAAATTCGGGACCTGGTATCTCGACTATACGCATCGTCAGTTTGGCGATAATTCTCTCTTTGCGGTTGCTAGCTACAATGCTGGTCCTGGCGCGGTTTCTGGCTGGGTGGCTGAAAAGGATTTTGCCAACGCCGATGAATTTGTCGAAATCATTCCCTACCCCGAAACTAAAGGCTACGTGGAATCAGTTTTCGGTGGCTACTGGAACTATCTAAGAATCTACAGCCCCGAAATTGCAGCGCAGATTGCCGCTCTGTAGCGCCATCAGCACGGCGTTATCGGAAGCGATGTCTTTGATGGCTTGCTTGCACGCGGTCGAACTCGTTTGGTTGAATATCCATTTGCTTGAACATCCATTGGGTTGAGCGTTGATACGATAAAATTTGGCAGAGGCCAGTCAAGCAATATTACGTAGATAGCTATTATGAGTGGATACATTCACTCGCTAATTTGCCATTTTTGAGTCAGCCTTTCTTTTGGGCCGAAGCCTCATCCGTTGAAGTTGTCCAAAAGATTGTCTGAATCAGAGTGGTCAAAGCTGTATATGTTTAGGCAGGTTCTTCATAGTCGTCGGTTTCATGGAGTATTGTGACTAAATTTAGTGGCTCACAGCAAAGTCAGCTAGTGCAAATCGGTGCTTTCCTGCGCGAACATCGTGAGCAGCAGGGAAAATCTCTGCATGATATTGCCGTCAGCACCTACATCAGGCCGCAGCTCTTGAGTGGAATTGAAACGGGCGATCCTGAATTGCTCCCAGAACCTATCTTTGTCCAAGGTTTTATCCGTCGCTATGCCGAGACGCTCGGGCTAAAAGGTCTTGAAATCTCAAGGCAATTTACGGTCAACTCCATTCCTTCGACCCCTAGACTAACCAATAGCCCAAAGTCCGAAAGCTCGAAGTCTGAAGATAGTCCGACTACTCGGCTGACTCGTTTTGCGTCTAAGCCAGCTTCTGAGCGGCCAGCTTCTGGGCTGCCTTCTGAGCAGATAGCCGATGAGACAGATTTTCAGGCCACTACACCTAATTCTGCTCCATTCGCCGCAGACGAAGTGCCTATTTTTCTTGGACCTGATGCTGATATAGAAACGGACTTGCCCGATCAACAGGTCGTTGCTGCCGATTCTGATACCGCTGCTTCGACGAGTTCAAAGTCAGCTGATGATCTAGCCGATGATCTAAATGTCTTTGACTTCACTGGCGATTTGGATAGCGATTCAGACGGCGATTTAGATAGCGATTTAGACAGCGATTTAGATATTGCTTTTGAACCGAGCGATCGCGCCTCGGCTGAAAACGGCTCTGTTGAAAGCGGGTCACCTGAAAACGGTTCAGACAGCCTGTCTATGTTTGAAACTGACGACGACGACACCGAAGCATTTGCAGCACAGCTCTCTGATCGGCCTGACCAGCTCTCTGACCAGCTCTCTGACCAGCTCTCTGACGAGCCCCCTGACCAGACCGCTTTACCCGATTCTCCTGTTATTATCAGCGACCTCCCCTTAGCTAAGGAAAAGCCTGCTGCCCGTCAGCTCACCACATCACCGATCGGCTACACCAGCAGTCAGTCGCTCAATCAGTCACCGAACTCGGACGCTAGCCGCCGTGATACTCCTAACCTAAAGCCTTTGGCAATTGGGGCGGCAGTTGTGGTGCTGCTGACGGCTGGCATTGCGATTTTGGCCAATGTTCTAGGCGAGAACCGCACGCCGAGGGTGGCCGATTCCGCTACGCCAGTCGAGTCCGTAGCGCCGACGCCGACAGAATCCGCCCTGCCAGAGCTGCCGGAGCCTACCGCGCTGCCAGAGCCGCCCGTTAGCGATGCGCCCCTATTTTTAGAAGTAGAGGTGAGCGATCCGGCTTGGACTTCTGCGATCGCAGACGGCGGCGAGCAACTGTTTGAAGGAACGCTTAATCCGGGTGATCGCGTGATTTGGGAGGCCCAAGATAATATCAGCGTCTATTCTGGCAATCCGGGCGGACTGATGATTTCGCAAAATGGTCAGCCGGCAGAGCCCCTAGGCGCAGACGGCATTCCTGCTGGCAAAGATTATTTCGTCCAACAGTGATTTGCGCTTAGCAGTTCGTGCTGCTAGCTACAACGCCGCAGCACAACCGATACAATAGACAGCAGTTATCTCGTTAGCTTCGTACTTCTCATGACGCCTCCTTCTGACCTTGAGACAGCGCCTGCTGCTAACCTTTCAGTGCTAGATGAGCCAGAGACCAAACCTACGGGCGAAGCCTTCCTAGACGAAGTCCCAGACGACGTTGAGATGTCTTTATTCGACCATCTTGACGAGCTGAGGACGCGAATCATCTATGCACTGGCTGCGGTTCTAGTAGGCGTTGTTGGTTGCTTTGCCGGCGTTCGACAGATTGTCGAGCTGCTAGAGGTGCCCGCTCAAGGCGCAAAGTTTCTACAGCTATCACCGGGTGAGTACTTCTTTGTCTCGATTAAGGTCGCTGGCTACAGCGGCATTTTAATTGCGAGTCCGTTTATTCTCTACCAGATTATTCAGTTTGTTTTGCCAGGGCTGACGCGCCGAGAGCGTCGCTTGATCGGCCCGGTGGTACTTGGTTCTAGCGTCTTGTTTTTTGCCGGTTTGGGATTTGCCTACGTTGCGCTGGTGCCAGCGGCGCTAAACTTTTTTATCAACTACGGCGCGGATGTGGTTGAGCAAATGTGGTCAATTGACCGATACTTTGAGTTTGTGCTGCTGCTGCTATTTAGCACGGGGCTGGCTTTTCAGATTCCGGTGATTCAGCTTTTACTGGGCTTGCTGGGCATTGTCGGCTCGAAGCAAATGCTAGCTGGCTGGCGCTATGTGCTGTTAGGTGCGGCTATCTTAGGGGCGGTGCTGACTCCTTCGACGGACCCAGTGACCCAGAGTTTGCTCGGCGGTGCGGTGTTGTTTCTTTACTTTGGTGGGATTGGGATGGTGAAGGCGATCGGTAAGTAGGCGTTCCCTAACTTACGCTCAGGATACGGCGATCGCACTCGCATACATTCAATGAGTAACTAACGAGATTTTATACAAACAAAGCGCGGAAAGCTATAGCTTTGTAGCCGTTGAACAACTGCGAGAAAGCAGCTAAGGTCAACGGCTATTTGACTATGGTTATTGATGAGCTTTAGTAAGAATGCTCTAATCGCTTTGCTTCTGTTCTTTAGCTTCTGTTCTTTTAGTGGATAGCGAAACTACAGGTGATGAAGAAAGCTGTTTAGAACAATAGGTCGACTAACTAGATGATTAATGGAAACTGGCTATCTAGCCCGTTAGATTCTCAACTAACTACGATAATAGTCGCCCGGCGTTCTATTACTGGGTGAGACTGGCTTGAACTAAGTTAAGTAGATAAGTAGAGAACTTTGTGGTAGATGCCAAGTAAGACTAACTAGTTTGGTTTATTGGACTGTTTTACTGTGGTGGCTTCTCTGGCTGGCTTCTCTGGCTGGCTTCTCTGGCTGGCCCGCTTGATTGGCATTAGGGAATATAGATGACTGTACGTCATTTGAGCTACAGCTACAGAAGGAAACTAGACGTGCTAAGCATTTGACTGAATCATTTTTTTGTTGCTTCCTGGCTGTTGACCGAAGAGACTATCTAAGTAGATGCGGCTAACCTGACGATGGGTGACGCCGTTTTGCATCAAAAATAACGATAGCGCCGCACAGAATAGACGGTCCTGGCTCCAGCTTGAGCGCACATCTAAATACTGTTGAATTGAAGTGTGTAGCTCTTCTGGAATTTCTACTGACAAGCTGACTGTTTGTTGCACTAATAATCTCCTTTCACTGAATTGTTTGGACTAGAAAATGTCACGCCTTGCTGCCTCTTAACGCCTGTCGTAGAACAAGACATTAGGTGCTGCGAAGCGATCGATTAATGTGTCTGTCAATTGTGGAGCATCGATCTAGAAATAGCAATGGATAGACTTATCACTATGAGTTTTACAATTTCTTAAAGATTTCAAACAAGTAGCTTTCAGCCCGATTTTTGTCACACAAATTTACATCGCTTTCGTAACGACAGACAGAAATGCCTTCGCTAACGTATTCCACAATTGTGAGTAAAATCGCTTAGTTTCGTTCTGACCTGTGGAAAATCTCCGATTGATTGTGGAAAACCTGTGGAAAGCTTGTGGAGAAAGTCTCTATGATACTAAGAGTTGTAAATTTATGAGGCTAGTAGCATTTTTGCCACTTTTAGCAACAGTTCCCTAAATTCTGTAGCTATCATCACAGCGACGATACAGCGGCTTGAAATGTGTGATTCGTTTTGCTCTTTCTTTCGGCTAGCCGGCTTGAACTAGCTGATCGAACTAGCTGATCAAGCTAGCTGGTGGAACTGCCGATTAGCTGAACTGACTGGTTAACCTGATTGATTGAATTGATTGAAGTAGGTCAATCTGATTGATTGAAGTAGTCAGAGAGCTGGCGAATGATTTGATTGACGGGTGCCGGTAGAGGGCGAGTGATCTTGCGATCGCGCAGATTGACGGCAACCAATGTCGCCTGAGCGCTCAGACACAGCCGCATCTCTTCATTAGCGTCTTCATGGGCATCTTCATCGGCGTCGATAGACACCACCTCGTATAGCCAGTTCAGCCGCACTCCTTTTACTGGGGCTAGGCGCGTTTTGACGATCGCCTGCATGCCCAGTGTCAGCGGCTGTCGGTAGCGAACCTCTAGCGCGACGACTGGTAGGTCATAGCCTAGGCTCACTACCTGATCAAAGGGGACACCTGCTGCGCGCAGGCATTCTACGCGCGCTGATTCTAGCCAGGTGATATAGGTACCGTGCCAAACGACGCCGCCATAGTCGGTGTGGTGCGGCTGGACTCTGATTGGATACTCGAACCATTTATAACTCTCTATCTTCGCCATCACATTCCAATCGTCAATAGATGTTTACTACCTGAGTCAGTATCTCCTGAGAGCAGAGATAATCGGAGCTATAGAAGTAACCAGGCTAACCCTATGATTGAAAATATCTTGCTAGCCGACTCAGGCACTGGCAACACCAGAGAGATGATGAAGGTGCTGCTGCAGATTCCGAGGATCGAGCGATCGCGCCTTACCATTCTCCATGTCGTTCCCTCCCAGTCCACCTCCTCGGCGATGACCCAGCGGTGGGAAGAAGGGGGCAGAATCCTAGCAGAAGCCGTGAACAGTCTTGGCCTTAACCCGGCTGATGTGAACGCTATTTTGCGTGAGGGTGAGCCCAAAGACGTGGTGCGTAAGGTCGCTGGTGAAGTTGATGCCGATTTGATTGTGATGGGCTCTAGGGGCCTACAGGGTCTGCAGGCGATCATCGGTAATTCTGTGAGCCAGTATGTTTTTCAGCTCTCTTCTAGGCCGATGCTGTTAGTCAAAGACGATCTATACGCGATCAAGTCAATTAGGCGCATTCTGGTTGCCCTCGATAAGTCTGATTCGGCTAAGGCCAGTTTGGATGCGGCAATCGATTTTGCGCGCGATATCGAAGGCAGCGAAATTATTTTGGTTCATACGATCTCTAAGCTCAGTGGCAAGCTCGAAGAAGTCCTTCAAGATCGCCCTGAAACTGACCCGGTTCTAGCAGAGGCTGTTTCCAAAGTTCGGCGGATGGGAATTAAGTATCGCTGTCTAGCCCCGGCTGGCAAACCTGGCGCTCGCATTTGTGAACTGGTCGATCAGCTCAACGTCAACCTGCTGGTTTTAGGCTCGCCCGATCGCCGCCCTACCATTGCCAAAGGGCTGCCTGATTTAGATCGGCTACTGGGCGGATCGCTATCTGATTACATTCGGGTATATGCCAATTGTCCGGTGCTGCTAACTCGAATAGAAAGCTAACGTTTGGTTGAGGCGCGAGCTGCTAGAAACGGGGCTATCTTCGAATCACTCACCAAGTTACTCACCGAGTCACTCAACCGCAATGAATCGAACAGTTTTTAGTCAAATTGGCAGGGCTGTCGAATAGCGTCGTATAAGGTGGCTTCGTAGACAGCTTGGTCAATTTCAAAAGCGCCGAACCTAGCTAGGTGCGGATTGAGAATCTGGACGTCAAAAAGGGTGAAGTGGCGCGATCGCAGATGATCAACCAGCATCACCATCGCTGCTTTTGATCCTTCGGGAATTCGGTAGAACATTGATTCACCGATGAACGCGCCACCTAGGCAGATGCCCAGAAAGCCGCCCGCCAGATGATCTCCTTGCCAGGTCTCAAAGCTGTAGGCATAGCCCGCCCTATACAGACGCATGTAGATCTCTTTTAGCTGAGGCGAAATCCAGGTTGTCTCTCGGTCGGCGCAGCCATCGACTACCGCCTCAAAGCTGCGATTAATCGCGGGGGTAAAGCGTTTTTGGTTCAGCACCCTTTGCAAAGACTTGGGGTAGCGAAAGCGGTTGTCGAGCGGAATAATGGCCCGCCGATTGCTGGAATACCAGTTGAGCGTCTGTCCTTCGGCCATTAAAAAATAGCCTTGGGCGTAGCACTGCAGAATTTGAGGAACGGAATAGACCATAACTCTCTCTATTCTATAGGGACGTACGCTCCTCTCTATTCTCTATGCAGACGTATACTCTTGCAGTTCCCGCTACTGTTATCTCGTTTAACCTTAAAAAGTGGCTAGATTTAGAAGACAGTAACGGTACGTAACGTAATGCTCTGCTTTTACGCTACTACTTGCCTTGAGCCTCTAGCCTTTAAACATGGATAGCTTGCTAATACAGCAGCGTGCGATCGCATTTGATCCGTAAGCTACTTGACCGTAAGTGCTTGATCGTAATCTACTTGGACTACAGCTGTGCGCGGGCTTTTCTCCTGTATTGCTGTCCCTTTGCCGAGTGGCCCACGCTGTAAATAGCAGAATTGATTTTTGAGTATGCCGGATATGTCTGATTCTGACTTTGCTGAACCCATTGAGTCTATTGAGCTACCCCCGGCTGAAGATGCAGCTAAAGAGGGGCAGTGGCTGAAGGCAACTTTGCACAAGTGGCTAGATGAAGAATTTTTGCCAGAAATTGTCAATGAGCATATCGCCGCGCGTGCCTCTCAGGTGTTTGTGCGGCAGCGTATGGAAGGTGAGAACAATCTGAATGCGCTGGTGCTAGCTATTTTGACTGAAATGCAGGGCTATGATTTTTCTAAGAGTTTTTACAGCGAGTTTGCCGTAGCAAATGCAGTTGGCGATTTGCTGTTAGATAGTTTGGGGATAGAGCGCTGTTGTGGTAACTAAATCCTCACAGCTAAACCCTTACAGCTAAATTCTCACAGCTAGACCCTTCTAGATTCTCAAAGGCGTACGGTGCTCAGCCGTTCTTAGACTCATCTGCTGTTCGCACGCCCACTGCGGGTGCTTCTATTGTGATTACGCTTTATCAATTTTCGCCAGCACTGGGCCTTCGCTGTCCGAGCCCGCTATGCCTAAAGCTAGAAACCTACCTTCGCATGACAGGGCTACCCTACCAGGTCGCCGCCAATGCGAATGTCTTGAAAGCACCTAAAAAGAAGCTGCCATATATTACAGACGATGGACGGGTAGTTGCTGATTCGGGGTTCATCATCAACTATCTGATGGATACCTACGGCAATCCTCTCGACGCCCACCTCAGCTCAAAACAGCGGGGCGCTATGCTGGGTATGCGACGACTGATGGAAGAACACCTTTACTGGGTGGCGTTTTACTTTCGCTGGGCCGATGAGGACAATTGGCAGGTAATTAAAGCGGTTTTCTTCGAAGATATTCCTATGCCTATGCGGCTGTTTGTGCCGACGCTGGTCAGGCGCAGCGCGATGCGAGATTTGTATGGTCAAGGTATAGGTCGGCACTCAGCTGATGAGATTTTTGCGCTGGGCTGTGAAAATATTCGAGCGATTAGTGATTTTTTGGGCGACCAGGCTTATCTGATGGGCGATCGGCCCACTAGCCTCGATGCGATTGGCTACGGCATGCTATCAAACATTATGCGAGCATCGCTCGATTCACGGCTGAAGACCTATGCGCTGACGTTTGAGAATTTGACGGCTTATTGCGATCGCATGCACGAGCGTTATTGGAGTAATTCTCTCATTCCTGAACCGGTTGAAGTATGAGCGATCGCACAGAAAGATTAGAGGCTATAGAAATCAAGGCATTTGTGCCCGCTCAAGATTATGAGCTCTCCAAAGCCTTTTACTGTGAGCTGGGATTTGTAATGGCTTCTGATGAATCAGGAATAGCTTTTTTCCACTGCAGTGGTCAAAGTTTTCTGCTACAAGACTTTTACAAAGAAGCGCATGCCCATAGTTATATCAATAGGAAGCTCGCATGTTGGTTAATACAGCTTTGAAGGAATGGTCGGTGGCGGTAGATGCGATCGCTCAGGGCAGTCAGATTATCTTGCTACGCAAAGGCGGCATCAAAGAGAATCAGGGCCGTTTTCGCACCCAGGCTGACCAAGTGGTTCTCTTTCCCACCTTTGAGCATCAAAAGCCGGAACTGCTCAAGTCCGATTACAAAGGCTCCAACTATCAAAGCTCAGTCGTCCCTGTTGCTGCTGGCTGGCACCCAGAGAAAATTACGCTCAAGGTTTGGGCTCAGATCACTCATATCTTTTTGACCACCGCCGCCGATCAGGTCTCTGCGCTTAGTGACTTTCATATCTGGCAGCCTCAGCTAGCAACAGAACGTTTGAAATGGAAACCTAAGCAGCCCCTATATGTCCTAGCACTGCGGGCCTACCAGCTATCGGTGCCTGTAGAGATCTCTTGGAATTCGGAGCGGTATGGCGGCTGTCGCTCGTGGGTGTCATTAGAGCGGCCTATTGAAGTCAGTACTGACCATCCTGCGATTGATACGAACACCTATGATGTCCAGATTGAAAAGCTAGAAGAGATTATCTCTACTCGCTCCTAGCTTCAGTGGTTCAGTGATTCTTGTTTTTACAACACTCGTTCCCACTCGTTTCCCCTACTGTCACAAGAAACGCTGCAGCTGCCCTAGCGATCAGCCTGTGGCTACTTCTGCTACGTCTCTATCGCTGACAATTGTTCGCGTTACCTCGTCTATCCCTTCTAAATTCACGTCTCGAACCAGACGTGGCATCACAATCGTGACGGTGGTTCCTTTGCCAGTGCCCTCACTAGATAGCGTGATGTCCCCTCTCATCAGTCGCACAAAGTTCTGAGAAATGGCTAGCCCTAGCCCCGTCCCTTCGTGAGCGCGAGTATGTGAGCCATCCACCATGACAAAGGGCTTGAAAAGTTTGGGCAGATGCGCTGGATCGATGCCCAGTCCCGGATCTTTGATCGTGATTTTGACCCAAGGGCCTGCTGGTATAAATAGTTCAGCGTTACTAGCTGGAATGCTATCAGGCGTTTGCTGGGATGGTGGCGCAGGGCTCTCGTCTGTTGTGACTTGGATGATAATTTGTCCTTCATCCGTAAATTTGATTGCGTTGGAGAGCACGTTTAGCAGCACTTGCTTGAACCGAAAGTGATCAACTTCGATCATCAGCGGTGCTAGTAGCTCTGGCCCTACTAGCGATAGCCCTTTTCGCTTTGCCTGTAGTGCCTGCATCTCTAACACCTCTCGCAATACGAATCGCAGATCAACTGGCGCGATTCGTATCTCTAATGTTCCTGCTTCGATCTTAGCAATACTCAAGATGTCTTCAATCACCGATAGCAAATGCATGGCCGCCTTGTCGGCTTGGCCCAAGAACTCTCTTTCTTCTTCTTTTGAATCGCACAGCCCGTCTCGAATAACGCTGATAGAGCCAATGATGCCATTTAGGGGCGTTCTAAGCTCATGCGAAGTGTTTGCTAGAAATTCATTCTTGAGCTGATTAGCGGTCTGTGCGTCCTGCCAAGCTTTTCTCAGGTCATTTGAATTCTCTTCTAGGCCGCGTAACATCCGCTCGATAACAGTGCCTAAATAGTCTAATTCCCAAATTTTTGAACTACGCGGTGCGGCTTTTAGCTGTGATAGATCTTTGACGTTTTGAGTATAGCGAGTCAGCTTTTCTATCGGTAAGGACAAACTACGAGAAACATAGAGTGCTAGTAATACGCTGGCAATAAAAAGCCCTATACTCAGCACGACAAGCACCTGACGAATTTCGCTAAGCCCATGTAGAGCCTGGTCTGAAGGAGTGACGGCTAAGACCGTCCACACGCTGTCTTGTTTGGGGCTAACGGGTACGTCAAATCCACTGTAGGCGACTAACCAGGCTTCGTTTTCGCTAGAGAGAGAAGAGGATTCGATAAAGTTGCTGTTGCCTGCTTTGACATCTTCAATGATGCCGCTAAACCTGTCGGCTTCTGGCAATTCTGAGATGCTTTTGCCCACCTGTGCGGGGTCAGGGTGAGTCACCATGATTTGATTTTGATCGATGACTACTGTTTCACCGACCAGCGACTGAGGTGAGGTATCTTGCAGTTGCAATAATCCCACTTCCATCGCCAGGGTATAGCGCAAACTGTTGTCTTTGCCATAGATGGGGCTCGCAACAATGAACTTGATCAGCGCTCTGTCTTTCGGAACTGTCTCTTCAGGAATTGTTTTTTCAGAGACTGTCCTGCCTGAAACGATCTCTTCAGAAGTTGTTTGGCTCTTTTGTGCCTCTATAGTGGCTTCATTTTCGAGGACTGTACTTTCTACTGTGTTCTCTAAAGGTGCGTTGCTTGAAACTATGTTTTCTAAATCTGCGCTTTCTAGATCTGTTTCTCCTGTATCTTCTCTAGCTATTTCTTCTGGAGATTTTATCAGCTTTACCTGATTAGGATTTGGATTGGAATCGATGGCAGCTTCCACCCCAGGGGAGAATACATAAAAGTCGGAGATCTCAACGCTGCCGCTCTGTAGCCACGGAACCTGTTTGGCATCGGGAATGATGGTGTGATCGCATGTGTTGATGACCGCTGTGGCTTGAGGCGGCTTGAGTTCTACGCAGCTAATGTCGTACGGTGTTGTATCTCTAATCACCCTATTCAAGATTGCTTGAATCGCTTCTAGATCGTTTGAGCGAAAGGCTTCTGTCTGGGCTAACAGATCGATATTGGCATCTATGGCTTGAATGCCTGTTTCTAGCGCTTCTGCTTTGCGAATGGCACTGCTAGTCAGGTTCTGCTGCGCGCTCACAAGTAGGCTGCTGCGCGCTTTGCTAAGGGCAACTGCTTGACCTATAAACAGAATAGGTAAGCTAAAGCTTAAAATCTTGACTAGTAGATTGTGCCGAAAAGATCGCCGACGAGTAGCCATAGCCAAAAGAATGTGTCCTCACCAGTCTATCTATCAATTCCGTATGATCAACTAGTAGAGATTTAAAGTTGTGGTCTGCTTCTACAAAGATGATAAGGATTCAACTATGAATGTCAACTGCATTTGATGTATCTGAGTTGACGTATTTAAGTTGCGCTCTTCGTTGCTTTCCTCGGCATACACTTTCGTAGCCGTGCTAGCTACGGCTAGAGCGATCGCATAGATCACATCCTTGGTGTCTATCAATTTTTACTATACGGTTTTTGCTGTGCAGTCCCCACTTATCTGTAGCCTCAATCGCCCTTGGATCACTGTCGTTCTTGCGATGAGTGCAGATGGTAAAATCGCTGATGCTAGCCGGGCAGCGGCTCGCTTTCCTTCTGCTACAGACAAGGCCCATTTAGAGAGGCAAATTGCTAAGGCTGATGCCACGCTGTTTGGGGCCGGAACGCTGCGAGCCTATGGCACAACTTTGCCAGTGACGAACACTGACTTGATTGAAGCTCGGCGATCGCGTCATCAGCCGGATCAGCCCGTTCAAATTGTTTGTTCTGCGATGGGTAACTTTGATCCCCAGTGGCCTTTTTTTCGGCAGCCTGTTCCCCGCTGGCTGATCACCACGCTAGAAGGGATGCGATCTTGGCGCGAAGGCAGAGCCGCAGAAGCGGGCGAGCAGCCGTTTGAGCATGTTCTAATTACCGAGCGTCCCTTCAATTGGCACAATGTCATGCAAGATTTGCTCAATGGAAAATCGGCCCTGTCGTCAGCCGCCAATCGCCCAGCTATTCAGAATCTGGTAGTCATGGGTGGGGGTGAACTGGTTGCGTCTTTGCTCAGCGATGGGCTAGTAGACGATTTGTATCTAACGGTTTGTCCTTTGCTGATCGGTGGTAAGACAGCGCCGACACCAGTGAGCGGGTTAGGATTTACGCTGCCTCGTACGCCGCAACTGACGCTGAGATCGTGCCAAGTAGAAGCGGATGAGGTGTTTTTGCACTACAGCGTTTGCCGCTAGTCGGCGTCCGCTGTTAGCCCCTGGGTGTCTACTGGTTTGACAGCCGCTATTGGCTATGATCGTTATTGCCTATGGCCATAGCCACTGCCAGTGAAGTCGATCGTTTTGATATGACCAGCGGAGAAATTGAGCCGGCTGGTGTCTTTCGATTCCAGGCTGACGGATGGCGCAGCGGGGGTTGGTGGTAACTAATGCGATCGCTTCTTCTACGCTGCACAGTCCCCATCGCACCAAATTCTGAGCGCCTGCTATCAGCGGCAGCGTTGTTCCTGAGAGCGTTCCATCTAGCAGCCGCGCTGTGCCGTTAGCCACGTTGATCTGGCGGCTATCCCACGGATAAACGCCGTCCGGCAAGCCCAGCGGAGAAAGCGCGTCGCTAACTAGGAATAATCTATCTAGTCCCTGGCGCTGTTTAAATGGGTCTAGATTGTGAGTCTGTTGGCGCTGAACCTGTCGAGGCTGATTCTGTTGGCTTTGGGTCTGTTGGTTTGAATCGTTGATCTCTAGGCAACCGTTAGCTCGATCTATGCGAAGCAACAAATCGAGCATCGTTTTACTGATGTGTTCACCGTCGGCGATAAAGCCGCAAAAGACGTTTGGGTTGGCCAATGCAGCGCCTAATAGACCTGGTTCTCTATGGTGAAGCCCTGGCATAGCATTAAAGGCATGAGTGACCATGTGCGCCCCTGCAGAAAAGGCGCTGCTAGCTTGCGTTTCGGTGGCTAGCGAATGGCCTAGACTGACGGTAATATTTTGTTCTGTCAGCCAGGAGATGATGCCTGGTTCGCTGGCCAGCTCAGGCGCTAGCGTAACAATACGAATAGCTTTTGTGAACTCACCAGCCACGCGCTTAAGTGTCTCTAATGTAAGCGGCTGTAGATATTTGGCGGGGTGAGCACCTTTTTTCGCGGGGTTTAGAAATGGCCCTTCTAGATGCGCCCCTAGCACGGTGGCGCTCTGTATAGTGGCGCTCTGTATGGGGAGCTTCTGTGAGGACAAGCTCGATGATAAGCGCTGTTGATGCTGTTGAAAGGTTTGGATTGCTTTTAGGCTGCTGTGAAAATTTTCGAGAGAAGTGGTGACTAGCGTTGGACAAAATCCGCTGATGCCCTGCTGCCACAAAAGGTTACAAATGTCCTGCAATCGATCGAGTTGTTCGACGCGCAGATCGGGGAAGGCAAGTCCTAGGGCACCGTTGATTTGTAGATCGACTGCGCCTAGTGAGATCCAATCACCTTGTACGTCTATTTCAGTGTCTGTAGAGTCTGTGGTGGGGTGAAGTTTTTGGGCCAGCGGGGCTTGTGGTGCGATCGCGCTAATCCGCCCAGCTTCTACCCTGATCTGATACAGTCCTGAACGTTGGGGCAGGCGAGCGTTGACAATGACACGACTATCCGCCATAAACAAAAGCGCTGACTAAACTTGAACACTACCCACTATAAAAGTTCACTATAAAAGTAGGAAGACAGCTAGAGCTATGACCACTCCGATGAGCGCGCCACCGTCAAAATCATCACCATCGAAATCATCACAGTCGAAATCAGGTGACGGATCGGTCGATGTTGGCATTATCATGGGCAGCGATTCGGATCTGCCAACGATGATGGCTGCGATCGCCATCTGCGAAGATTTTGGTGTCACCCACGAAGTTGCCATTGTCTCAGCTCATCGCACTCCCCAACGCATGGTTGCCTATGCTGAATCAGCTCATACTAGAGGTCTAAAGGTGATCATTGCAGGCGCGGGCGGAGCGGCTCACCTACCGGGTATGGTTGCTGCCCTTAGCCCTTTGCCCGTCATTGGCGTTCCTGTCAAAACCAGCACGCTCTCAGGCGTAGATTCACTTTATTCCATTGTCCAGATGCCAGGGGGCATTCCAGTGGCGACGGTGGCGATTGGCAACGCCAAGAATGCGGGCCTACTGGCTGTGCAAATGCTAGCAGCCTATGATCAAACGCTGCAAGCAAAGATCTTGGACTATCGTCAACAGCTAGAGACGATGGTGAGCGATAAGCAAAATCAACTTTCTACACATGGCGCGCGGCAATATCTCAAACATATAATCAACACATAGGTAGTAATGCTGAGAAATCAGGCACAAACCAGATTTAATTGATGTTGAGAAATGCTACGAACTGCTCAATATCAACCTGGAAAATACGCAAAGATCTCGGCTTTGAGAGCCGTTTTGTAAACTTTCACTAAAGTCTGCATCATAAATCAGCAAGACAGCTCTGGTTCTCCTGTTAAAGGTATCAGCCGATACAGAATGGCTGACTCAGACTTGGTGGAATGAGACCCATCAGTTTGACCGGTGCACAAGCAGGCGATCGCTCTTGCTTTGGCAATTGTCTGCGACCATAAATTGCTGTCGAAATTGCGTTAGGAATGCCCGACGAAAATGTCTAATTTTACAATGAGAAAAAGAAAGCATCTGGGGCGCAGCGCGTCACCTTGGGATGCGAATGTACCGCCGTTTACAGAGATGGCCAGCCGTGCATTGAGCCGCGCATTTGGCCGTCGATTTGCCTGGGGCTGGCTAGCCTGTATTCCCTTAGCCTTTACAATCGTCGCCACTTGGGGATTTGCAGCCCATGCCCAAGAGGCGACCGCTACTGATGTTCAAATAGTTTTAGACAATATCTGGATTGTTGTTGCGGCTATCTTAGTCATCTTCATGAATGCTGGCTTCGGCATGTTAGAGACGGGCTTTTGCCGCCAGAAAAATGCGGTCAATATCTTAGCGAAGAATCTAATTGTCTTTGCTCTAGCAACGCTATCTTTCTGGGCTCTAGGTTTTGCACTAGCGTTTGGAGAAGGTAACGGCTTCTTTGGCCTAAGTGGGTTTTTCTTGGCAGGCAGCGATCCGACTGAACCTGTCTATGGCACGCTAACGACGCCTGTGTTCTTCCTGTTCCAAGCTGCGTTCGCGGGGACTGCGGCTACGATCGTATCGGGCGCGGTTGCAGAGCGTGTGAAGTTCTCCAGCTTTATTGTTTTTAGTGTCCTGCTAACGGCTGTTTCTTATCCCATCACAGCTCACTGGGTTTGGGGTGGCGGCTGGCTTTCTGATATGAGCTTCTTGGGCGAAGGCGTTGCCTTCAGCGATTTTGCTGGCTCCACGGTGGTTCACTCTGTGGGCGGCTGGGCCGCGCTGATGGGTGCTATCTTCCTCGGTCCTCGGATTGGTAAGTACCAAGACGGTGCCGTTAATGCGATTCCTGGCCACAACATGAGTATCGCTACTTTGGGATGCTTGATTTTGTGGATTGGCTGGTTTGGCTTCAACCCTGGCTCTGAATTGGCTGCAAGTCTAAATGTTCCTCAAATTGCATTAGTCACTAACCTAGCAGCGGCTGCGGGGGGTATCGGTGCAACCTTTACGGCTTGGTCTTTGAGCGGTAAGCCTGACCTATCAATGGTGATCAACGGTATTTTGGCTGGTCTGGTCGGGATTACTGCTGGCTGTGGTGGCATCGGCTACTGGGGCGCAGTGATTGTGGGCCTGATTGCTGGCATCATTGTTGTTTTCTCAGTCGGTTTCTTTGACAGCATCAAGATTGACGATCCTGTAGGTGCAACTTCTGTTCACCTTGTCTGTGGTATCTGGGGTACGCTAGCAGTCGGCCTATTCGATGGTGAAGCTGGTCTATTCTTCGGTGGCGGCATTACTCAGCTGATTGCTCAAATCGTCGGTATTGTTGCAGTTGGTTTGTTCACAGTAGTCGTTACTGGCATCTTGTGGGTGATTATTAAGTCCTTGATTGGCTTACGGGTCAGCTCTGAAGAAGAACTCAAGGGTTTGGATATCGGCGAGCACGGTATGGAAGCTTACAGCGGTTTCCTCAAGGATACTAGTGACATGGGCGGCATTATCTAGACTCACGCTTTGACCGTATGCCAATCACGGATATCGATCGCATTGATATGGTCGGCATGTTCAAAAGTTGGCAGCAAGATAAGGATGTCTGCTTGCTTTGCAGACTGAATCTAAGCAGGGCCTTCGACTGAATTCGTCGAGGGCCTTTCTGCTTGAGAAACTCTGTTGTTTGAGAATAGGTGCTCTTTTATGGCACCTATCTTGTAATGACTGTTTCGTGGTGGCCGGTGTGAGAGATCAGACTAACTGTTGATCTGTTGATTTTATGTTGTAGTGATACCTGGCCAGGTCTTCCACAAAAACACAATAACGGCTGTAAAGGCTAGCAGACCTTCGAGCAGCGTACCGACTACAGAGCTAACGACGACTGCGAGACTGACTTTACTTGAAAGCTTGATTCGCTCTGCCATGTCTAGCTCTTTGCGGAAAAGGAATTCGCCTAAGAAGGCTCCTAGCATAGAGCCAAATAGAATTCCTAGTAGCGGTCCGCCAATCGGTAGTGCCGGTAACAGCCCCAGAAAGCCAACAACTAAGCCGATGATTGCGCCGGTTTGTCCCCAAGTGCTTGCGCCTGCTTTTTTGGTGCCGATGTATGTGGCCAAGTAGCCGATGCCCAGGCTGAGGAGGAAGGCTGCGATCGCAACAATCAAAGGCAAACTACTCGCCGTTGGGCTGACTACAGTCCACACTAAAACAGCGCCTACAATCAGCCCTGTACCTGGCAGTACAGGAACGAAGGCACCGACAATGCCAACCCCCATCAGCGCTACCAAAAACCAGTAGAGAAAACTCAGTGAAGATAGGGGCATAGGTGCGTCATAGATAAAGAAAGCAATAGAGAGAGAGACCTTAGCGCCGCTGTTCGTTTTTAGCTACTACTGTTTAGAAGCTACTGACTGAGCGCCTACTGACTGAGCACTTACTGACTGAGCGCTCTAAGAAACTGTTGAAGTTCTGCAAAGAGTCCTTTTTTCTTGCCTCTGCTGTTCTGAGCTCTAGCCCCTTCAGCATCCGTTTCTCCTGAGCCGATTTCTGCATCACCGTACAGGATGCGATCGATATCTTCACCAGAGGGCCGACTAGACAAATCTTGTACGTGCTCGTATTCATCGGGGCCGGTCTCTCTCCAGATTTGCCACGGGCCTGGATATGCTCGGTAGACGACGCCTTGGTCGATCGGGCGAACGTAGTAGCAGGTTTCGATCTGGCTAAGAAAGCGATCGCGTAGCTGTCTGGCTGCATAGCCGATACCGACAACGGCCACATCCTCTAGCTGTGGATTGAGTAGCACAACTGGCTGATCTAACGCTTCATTGCATAGCGCTTCTACTTTGTCGACCTCAACAGCAGAGGGATTGACGATCAAATAGAGCTCGTCTTCTACATCTATAGTCTGAGTTAACTCACCTAGCCCCCTAACGACAAACTCTGGATTGTCCCAGTCTCTTCTTGCTAGGGCAGCTGCACCCGCATCGGGAAAAAGTACTTTGAACTGCTTGTCGCTAAAAAGTTCTAGAAACTGCTGAGCAATCGGCTGGTGCTTGAGCTCAGGAATGGCCATTTCGATCTGAAGCCGAGATATGCCTGCGTCTAAGGCAGCTTTGGTCGCGGCTTTGGCCTGTTCGGTGGCATCGGGAATAGTGGTAGGAATGGACATAGGAATTATGAGGGGCGTCGAAGGAAATCAGGGGTTGGAGGCAGAAAAAAGCATTGTCGGTGCTGCTTCCTTTTCTAAAGCTTTCTCTGAGGCTTTCTCTGAGGCTTTCTCTGAGGCTTTTTCTGAGGTTTTGTCTGAAGCTCTGTCCAAGACTCTCTCTAGTACCTGTTTAAGCACCATAGCGCTCCAGTCTACGTCGGCTTCTGTGGTCTGACGTCCTAGCGTGATGCGGATGCCGGTTTTAGCTACCTGATCGCTATACCCAATCGCTTTTAAGATCGGGCTGGGGCTGAGCTGACCACTATGGCAGGCCGAGCCAGCGCTAATGCCGATGCCAGCTAAGTTCATCTGACGGACGAGAGCTTTGCCAGTAATATCGCTGTGGGGTAGGCAAAAGCTGATGTGATGTGGCAGACGATGACGCGGATCGCCGGTAGGGACTAGCGCTGGCACCTCGTTCATATGGGCAAAGAAGCGATCGCGTAGATAGATTAATCGCAGGGTCTCTGCTGGCATTTCAGTCGCCGCTATCTCGGCAGCGACGCCAAATCCAGCAATATTAGGCACAGCCTGAGTGCCCGAGCGCAGTTGGTTTTCTTGCCCACCCCCTAGCAAGATGGGTAAGAGCGCTGTGCCAGGTTTGATATAGAGCGCACCGGCTCCCTGGGGGCCGTAGATCTTGTGACTAGAAAGGGAGAGCAAATCGACAGGTAGCTGCTGGACATCGATCGGCAAACGTCCGGCTACTTGAACTGCATCTGTATGAAAAGGAACGCCGCTGGCTTGGGCGATCGCGCCGAGTTCGGCGATCGGCTGAAGGGTGCCAATTTCGCTCTGACCGTAGATGATCGAGACTAGGGCAGTATTTTCTCTAATTGCCGCTTTTAGATCATTGGGATCTACCGCGCCTTGCGGGTCAACCGCCAGCCAGGTAACCTGCCAGCCGTCGGCTTCGAGCTGACGCGCGGGCGCTGTGATCGCTGAGTGCTCAACCGCAGAAACGATGATGTGCTGCGGTTCGGCATACTGGCGGGTAGTGCCGAAGATGGCTAGATTGTCGGCTTCAGTGCCACCCGCTGTAAATACCAAGCTATCTACGCTAGGCGCATTGATTAAACTGGCAACCTGGAGCCTAGCGCCTTCTATAGGAGTCGCAGCCCGATTACCCCAATGGTGCAGGCTAGAAGCATTGCCCCAGTGCTGGGCTATGGCA
Organism: cf. Phormidesmis sp. LEGE 11477; assembly: GCF_015207105.1. Taxonomy (GTDB): domain Bacteria; phylum Cyanobacteriota; class Cyanobacteriia; order Phormidesmidales; family Phormidesmidaceae; genus Phormidesmis. Next base: position 29,382 of record NZ_JADEXO010000002.1, on the reverse strand, counting down.
GTTTGCATTGCTGTGATCGCCTCTGGTCTAGGCGGCGTAGTCGCACTGTAATCCAGGTATATCTGCATAATTTAGGAATGTAGAGCGGCGCAGAAAACTTAGCGCAGAAAATCGACTTCTCTATCAGGATATCGTGCTCTGTGATTGGACGGTGGGGTTAGGTGCGAACCCAATTTCTGTCAATCGAAATGGATCGATCAGGCGTAGCAAATAGTATCTATGTTCTTCAGTGAATTTTTTGAAGCCAGTTTACTTTTGTGATCTTCAACAACTTGTTTTGTGATCTTTAACAGTGCTTCACAGTCTGTTGTAATTACCTACGTGATAATATATTTCTGATAGACGAATCTATGTCTGTAGGTGGCTGAAAGCCGCAAGTTTTTCCAGTTATATGAAGTCTAGCTCCTACTCCTGAGATTTAAGACCTCATAGCCATTACGCTCCTGGCGGCTGTTCTCTCTGGTCATTCACAAGAAATAGGTTTGATCGCAGTCGGTTTACCGGCAATTGGTCTGTTTTTTCCTACTAGGGATGCTTGTCAAGCGCCAGGTGCTCCAGGGCGCAAGACTTCTGATTTCACAGATATCCCGGTTTCAATTGATTTCAATAGAGTCTTTACAGCGAGCATGTCGATAGCAGGCGTGTTCATAGCAACGATGTGTTTGCTGTAATCTGCTTCCAATGAGGGATCTGCTGTTTTCTTTGCGAACATTTTCTTCGATCACTTTTGCAGTATCTATCGTAATGGCTGGGCCGCTTTCCTCTAGCATTCATCGGGTAGCTAGCCATCGGTTCTCTTTTAAATGCGATCTGCTTTTCTCCTATGCTTGCCAAACCCAGACTGTGTTTGAGACTGTTCAAGGCGATGCTACACCTGTCTACAATCTCTTTACTCAGGTGTGGCAAGTGAATACTTGGGTACTTAGTTATCCCGCAGTGAGCATAGGTGTGGTAACGGGATCTTTTAGCGTGATGCTAGCCCTGTTGTGTCTGCGTATTCACGCTCTGACTTCTCTATTGAAAAGAAAGGATCAGCGTATCCACACTATTTCGTCAATTGACTCGCTGACTGGGCTGATCAATCGTACGACCTTGTTCACCATCGGTGCTCGCCTATTAGATGCCCAGCCGCAGGCCGAGGTGGCTTTACTTTCTCTCAAACTTAGTCGCTTTAAGTCTATCAACGATGCTTTCGGCCACCAGGTCGCCGATGAATTGATCAGACAAGCCGCTGATCGGCTACAGAGGTGTCTAGGGTCGCAAGATGTACTAGCGAGAACCGGAGACAATCAATTTTCCCTTTTACTTAGTCCTGGCGATAAGGCGCGTAGCTACCAAATGGCCGAGCGGGTCCTGGCTTCTGTCCATCAGCCTTTTCGGACTCAATCGCAGACAGTGCATGTGCATGGCCAGTTAGGAATCGCGTTTGCTCAGGCGGCGTGGGCGAGTCAATATCAGGTAGGCTCGTTCGACCAGAAAAAAACCGAATTTAGTGATTTGCTATTGCAGTCGAATATTGCAATGGCGCAGGTACATGAAGCTGCGCCCAGTAGCGGCTATCGGTATGCGGTATTTTGTCCGAAGATGAAGAGCGCGATCGCGACCAAAGTCAGTTTGCAGCAGCTCATATCAGTCGCGATCGAACAGCAGCAGCTACGAGCGCACTATCAGCCAATCGTTGATACCAAAACAGGAAAAACCGTTGGATTTGAAGCGCTAGTGCGATGGCAGCATCCTGAACGTGGGCTGATGCGACCAGATGATTTCTTGCCAATAGCAGAAGAGCTGGGTCTGACTTTTAAAATTGACCGCTGGATGTTGAAAACGGTCTGTCAACAGCTCATGACCTGGCAGGCAGAGGGCCTGCTACCTTCTATCAGCGTCAACTTATCAGGTAGTCATCTATGCCGAGCCGATTTGGTAGAGTATGTTCAAGATTTGCTAGCTTGCTATCCAGTCGATCCGGGGCAGTTAAGTGTAGAAGTCACTGAGGGCGTGATCATCGCTAACGTCGATCAGGCTGTCAAGACGCTGCAACAGTTAAGAAGTATGGGGATAGGCGTTAGCTTAGACGATTTTGGTACGGGCTATTCTTCTTTAACTTACCTACAGCAGTTTCCGGTAGACGTACTGAAAATAGATCGTTCTTTTGTTTGGCGCTTGGGCCAGTCGGCTAAGAACTGCTCACGCAACTATGACCACCTAGTCGCTGCCTCTAGTCGGCAAGATGAGCTGATTGTGACTTCTATTTTATCGTTGGCATCTGCGTTAGATATCCGCGTGGTCGTCGAAGGCGTAGAGCGCTTAGACCAGTGGCAGTTTCTACAGAACACCTGCTGCTGCTATGCTCAGGGCAACTATTTTTCTAGGGCAATAGAAGCTGAGCGAGCGCAGGTGCTGTTACAGCAGGCACAGTAATTAATTAGGTGCATTGGCGGATTCATGTATAGCGTCAGGGATAGCGTTAGAGATAGGGTTGAATTCTCGCGATCGCCTCCGTAATTTCTGGTGGTTTGAGCCCACCGAAACCAAAGATAAATTCTCTGTTTGCCGCTGTCGTCGGTAAGGATGACGATGGCAGATAATACGGCTGGGTGCTGAAGAGGGCTACCCCTTGCCTGCTTGCCTGTAAAACTAGCTGCTGATCGGAATGCTGCTGATTGGGTTGACGAGCGGTAGGCAGTTTGACCATGACATGGAGTCCGGCAGGATCTCCGACTATCTCGAGCGTGCCGGGTGTTCTAGCGACTCTAGATATGGAAGAACTGGATGTGGGGAAGTCCGGTGTGGAGACATCTGGTATGAAAGACCTGGGCGATCGCGTCGCTTTTTCTAGCGCAGTGATGAGGACTTCGCGGCGCTGGGCATAGACGGTTCTCATGCGGCGAATGTGTCTAGCCAGGTGTCCTTGAGCAATGAAGTCGGTAAGGGCTGCTTGGTGAATGAGAGAAGTTTGGCGATCGCACATCCATTTGGCTTGGGCAAATACTGCAACTAGCGCTGGCGGCAGCACGATATAGCCAAGCTGTATTCCTGGAAACATCACCTTTGAAAAGGTGCCGACATAGAGGACTCTTTGGTGAGTATCGAGTCCTTGCAAGGCCGGAATGGGCCTGCCGCCGTAGCGATATTCGCTATCGTAGTCGTCTTCAATAATGAGGGCGTTGGTCTGCTGTGCCCACTGCAGTAGTGCTAATCGCCGGGGTAGGGCCATCAAAACGCCAGTGGGAAACTGGTGCGACGGGGTAACGTAGACCAGCTTGATGCGTGAGCTGCTTGACTGCGCGGCCAGCCCGTTTTGTTCGTTGACTTGCAGCCCGTTACTGTCTGCAGGAATCGGAATCAGGGTGGCACCGTGGCTGCTGAAGACTTTTCTGGCGCTAAGGTAGCCAGGATTTTCTAGCGCGATCGCCTCGCCAGGATCTAGTACGACCCTAACAATCAAGCTCAATGCCTGCTGAGTGCCCTGTGTGATCAAGATCTGATCGGGACTGCAGTGGACGGCTCGGGTCTGAGCAATGTAGTTGGCAATTTCTGTGCGTAGCGGTTTGTAGCCTAGCGCGTCGGCGCTGTAGTCCATCCAATCTGCATTCGCGCTGCGGCACCGGTTAATACATCGCTGCCACTGCGCCGTTGGAAATAGCGAAACATCGGGCTGCCAGTAGCGAAAGCTAAGCGCTCTATGTGTCTCGGCAGGGGGCTTTGGCAGTTGGTGGAGGCGATTGCCATAGGCTGATAGCAGCTCGGTAAGTGATGGCTGATCTGCTGTGACCGATTCTGCTATGGCCGATTCTGACTGCAGTACTGACCTGAATGCTGGCTTTAGTAACGGTTTTACGACTGAGTCATTGGCGGTTGGATTCGCGCTGGCTGAGCTAGCGCTGAGCATTGAATCGGGTATCTGAGCGCAGACAAATGTTCCTGCGCCGGGCTTAGTGTGCAGATACCCTTCGCTGATCAGTTGATCGTAGCTCAAGGTGACTGTCGTTCGAGAAACGCCCAGATAAATCGCAAGCTGGCGGCTGGCGGGCAGTTTTTGATGCGATCGCACTCTGCCAGTCAAGATCGCTGTCCGAATCTGGTCATAGATTTGCCGATGTAGCGCTACATCGCTATCCGATCTGAGATCTATGGTCAAATCCCAGCCCACGAGACTATTCGTAGGCGCTTTCCCATAGGTGCTTCTCATGCTTCAGACACTATCTACACTTCATCTAATAGCAATCTGCTAATGCATGAGTAGATTGCTGCAAATTGGACTGGTTAACCAGGTGAAAATTGGCTCTTGGAAGTATCCAATCTAATGAGTAACTTAGCAGTAGTCCATAATTTTGGTGAATCGCCATGACATCACAAACAATCAAAACATCCAAAACGCGAATCAAGCGGGTGCCCAAACGCGGACATTACGACTTTGAGACTATCTCAAAAATTTTAGATGAGGGGCTAGTCTGTCAGGTTGGATTCGTTGTAGACAATCAGCCTTTTGTGATTCCGACCGCCTATGGCCGCGTTGAACAGCGCGTCTATATTCACGGAGCTGGTGCTAGCCGACTGATCAAGACGCTACAGACAGGGATTGACGTCTGCTTTACGGTGACGCTGCTAGACGGTTTGGTGCTGGCGCGTTCTGCCTACCATCATTCGATGAACTACCGCTCTGTCGTGCTGTTTGGCAAAGCAGAAACGGTGACTGACGAGGCCGAGAAAATGACGGCACTCAAAGCGTTTACAGAGCACGTTATCAAAGGGCGATGGGATCAGGTGCGATCGCCGAATCCAAAAGAGCTAGCCGAGACTTGCGTCTTGAGTCTACCGATTGCTGAAGCTTCGGCCAAAGTTCGCACCGGGCCACCTATTGACGCTGAAGCAGACTACGCGCTGCCTGTTTGGGCTGGCGTATTACCATTGGCGCTTGTTCCAGATGCACCCATTCCAGATCCACGCCTTTTGGCAACCCAACAGCTTCCTAAGAATATTCGTACTTACGCTCGCTAGTCTCGCGTCCGCTAGTCTGACCTCATACAGGTAGCAATGCGCTACTGCCTAATATTCTGATGGTGTTCCCTCTGGCCGGTTTCCAGAACGATAGTCATCGTCTAATTTTGGAGCTTCGCTGTAGGGGCGAATGTTGAGCGTTCGCTCGTTATTACCGTTTTGGCTAGAAGATGGCTGAGGCGCACCATTAGGCGACCTGTTAGGCTGATCGGCTTTATCTGCTGAGCGATCTGTCCTATTCTCAGGGCGCTGTTGATAGCTGTCAGAGCGTCTGTTTGAGGGATAGTCAGAGGAACGCTCGGGTGCTCGCTCAGGTGGTTGTGAGGAGGCCGATTGCGAAGAGGTGGGCTGCGAGGAGACGGGGCGAGCCGGTGGTCGAGGGGCTGGTGGTCTCTGACCGTATTGGGCGTTGTCGGTGTATCGGTTGTCTGGCGGACCATCGAATCGGTCGCTGGGCCTTTCGCTAGGTCTATCGTCGGATCTGCTGTCAGATCTGGCGCTATCAATAGGTGAGCTGGGTTGCAAGCGACCCGCTGGGCCTCTGTATTCTTCGTAGGGCTGGCGGGGGGTACGGTTGTCAGGGTAGTTACCAGAGTAGTTGCTAGGGTATTCGCCTGGCCAATAGGCTGCTTGAGCCGGGTTCATTCTAGGTGCGCCTGCTCGAACCGGGGGAAGGTCGGCAGGTGGGCGATCGCGAAATGCTGGGCGATCGTCTAGCTCAGCCCGGTAGCCTCGACGTACAGGTGGCCTATCGTCGTAGCGGGGCCTAGGGGGCCGCCGATCTACCATGGGCTCAGTCGGTGGCCGCAGCGGGTCTGACTTTGGCAATCGGCTACGAATACTTTCGATTAAAAGCGTGGTCAGCATACCGGCCATCAGCAATTGCTGAAAAGAGGCCAGCAATTCCATATCCAAATGGGCTAGCAGAAAGAGACCAGAAATTAGGAGCAGAACGGCGTATACCTTATCCGAATCGCGCTCATAGCCGGGCCTGAACTTCTCTAGGAAAAATAGCGCTAGCGCACCCAGAATCAGAATGATGCCTATTAATAGCGGAACGGGTGTTCCAAAGTTCACAGCTTAATCCCCTTATCTACTCTGTCAAAGTCTACTCGTTCAAGCCCGCATTGCCCCTTGCATGGCCTCCTACAGATAGCATGAAGATGGTCAATGCTAGTCCTCTATTGATGTCAGTCCTCTATTCTAACGCTGTCTTCGTCAGACCTTTTTAGCCTATATTTTTAACTGACATTAAGGTTGCGCTAGCAGCGCCTTGGCTCCTATCTGCTACTCGATCATAATAAAAATACGCAAAAACTGGGAGAACCTAAGTCGTGTCCCCCCAGCTATGATCTTTTCTTTCGCTAATCTTTCTTCGCTAATCCTAACGCACGTTGAGCTGCTAAACGTCTAAATTAGCAGCTCGATGCTTTAATCACTGGGCTTTAACTACTGGGCTTGATGTGCCTAGCAGTTGGTGCGGTCAATTTGAGCTGGTTATTCGGTTTAGCCGCGATTAATTTGGTCACGCTGGCTGATAAAAATTAAGGCAATGGTAGCAGGCACTACAATAATCAGCAGACCTGCCAACAAGCTGAGCATGAAATTGGTCAAAGAGGGAGTCATAGGAACATGCCTTGGCTTGAGCACAAGGGGCAGCAGAAATATTTGCTTATTAGTCTTAATAATATCGGCTTCTGCCACCCTTGAAAAGCGTACGAACCGGTGACAAAGCACTAAGCTAGTACATAGAAATTCATCTTTTCCTTATGTCAAACGTCTTTTCTACTGGATCTGTGACATTAGCTATCAGTCTACTGCTAGGTCTTTACACGCTGTTGTTTCTCTTTCGGATTATTCTGACTTGGTATCCTGAAGTTGAGCTAAACAAGCTGCCCTGGGCTTTGGTCGCTTGGCCCACTGAGCCGTTTTTGATTCCGGTACGCAAGCTAGTTCCCCCAATTGGCGGTGTGGATATTTCACCCATTATCTGGGTGGGTATTGTTAGTTTCTTGAGAGAGATCTTAGTCGGCCAGCAAGGCTTGATGAGAATGGTTTGATGAGAGTGGTTCGATAAAAGAGCCCTCTTGAGAAAGCTTCTAGCTGCAGGCAATGAGTATCCAAGGCAATGGCTCGAAAGCAGATGTTTCAGCGAACTTTGATTAGCTCTGTAGTTCAGAGTCCGTAGTTCAGAGTTTGTAGTCTTTAGAGCTGTGGGCTGGCTGCTGCTGGGTTAGATAGGGCTAATCGGAGGAAGGATAGCGCCAGAATAATTAAGAAAAGAACCAGGCCAATAGTGCAGGCATAGCTCATGTCTAGATCTCTAAAGGCCGATTCATAGACGTAGTAGACGACGGTTTTAGAGGCGCTGCGAGGGCCGCCCTGGGTCATGATGAAGACTTCTTCGAATACTTTGGTAGCCGCGATCGCACTGATCACCGCGACCAAGAAAATATACGGTCTCATCAGCGGCAGCGTGATATCCCAGTGCTTGCGCCAGCCATCGGAGCCGTCAATGGCAGCCGCCTCGTACAGATCGGCAGGCAGGCCCTGCAGTCCCGCTAGATAGATCACCATGTAGTAGCCCAGCCCTTTCCAGACGGTGACGGCCATAACGCTAAATAGCACCCAGTTAGGACTGGTCAGCCAGGGAAAGCTGATTGCTTGTCCGGTCACGCTAGAGATCACCTGATTGAGCAGACCATTCTCGGCGTACAGCCACTTCCAGGCGATGCCTGCTACCACCATAGAGACGACGACGGGTGTGTAGTAAGCCACCCTGAACCAGCGGATGCCCTTGAGCTTTTGGTTGACTAGGATGGCGAGAAGAAGTGGTGCGATCGCCAATATCGGCACCACGCAAACCAGGTACAGCACCGTATTTTGCAGCGTCTGCCAGAACACTCTGTCTTGAAACAGTCTCTGAAAATTCTTGAGACCCACCCACTCAGGTGCCTGCGTCACATCGTATCCATACTCCATGAAACTAAGGCGAAAGGCCTGCAGCGCGGGCCAAAATACCATCAAAACCAGCACAGCCAAAGCAGGCGCTAAGAATAGATAGGGCGTGAGGGCGGTCCGGTTACGCATGGATCGACTGATTTTTTGTGAAGTGCTCTAGAGAGTTGATGCTCTAGAGAAACGGGTGAACTAAAAGAACTGGCGAACTAGAGGAACTGGTGAAAATCCTCGCCCAAGAACAGTGCTCTTTCTGCTTTGCGTCTGCGGGTCAGTCCGGCCAGCGTTCTGCCGCCCGCTTTATCCCAGCGCAGTAGCTCATCTGCGGCACCTCGAACATCGCTGCCATTGAGCCTTCTTAGCAGGGTCGAACTGCGAAACGCACCAGGGCCAACGTTGTAAGTAAAGCAGGCTAGCGCTGAGAACTGATTATCGTTAATGGCGGCTTGGATAACTTCATTAATGCTTTTCTCAAAGCGCGCGAGATCTGCCCGCAAAAACTCAACGGCCTGTGCTTCAGAAATAACCTGTCCAGGTCGGACGCCGCGCGTGGTGCCATAGCCAATCGTCCAAATACCGACGGCGTCTTTGTATGCTTTTAACCGCAAGCCTTCAAAGGATTTAATCAGTAGCAGCCCGTTCTTGTTGGTGCGCTTTGGGCCTGAGCCTGACTTAGCACCAGCGGTGTCTTGCTCGATAGGGGCAGCGGCGACTAGTTCGGGCTTAGGCTTGGGCTCTGGGCCAGTGCCTCCTCTTGATACGGTCATGCCTCTGGGCGCATCCGGGCGGCTGAACCAGGCTTTCATGCCAGCTACATTTAGCACTTGCTCAGCGGGGTTGTGTTTGGAAGGGTATTTCGTGATCTTTGAAATATAGTGACCCCCGTCCATTAGATAAAATGCAACGTCTGTTTCTTTAATCCATGTCCCCATAGCGACCTCTCCCTAGTGATGACATCAAGCCCTATATAACCTTATTTTGGTCAACTTTACCCAATTTCTCCACTACAATACGAGCAAAGTAATCTTAAGCAAAGTCCCGATTTCTATGGTTTCTCCTGCTGCTTCAGACACCCCCTCAGCGAGCGCTAGGCTGATCGATTCTGCATCAGGTGGGGCTTCTGGTCAGGTCAACTTTCCAACTATTCGCCGTCTGGCTAATGGATTGACTGTGATTGCCGAGCATATGCCAATCGATGCAGTCAATCTCAGCGTTTGGCTCAACATTGGCTCTAAGGTAGAATCCGATGCTATCAACGGCATGGCCCACTTTCTAGAGCATATGATCTTCAAAGGGACGCCGCGTCTTGGCTTTGGTGAGTTTGAACGGCTGATCGAAGAGCGGGGGGCATACACGAACGCTGCCACTAGTCAGGACTATACGCACTATTACATTACGACTGCTCCTCAAGATTTTGCCACCTTAGCGCCGCTGCAAATAGAGCTGCTGATGAACGCTAGCTTACAAGACGACTACTTCGATAAAGAGCGTCCGGTTATCTTAGAGGAGATTCGCCGGGCAGAAGATAGCCCTCAAAGACGAGCGTTCTATCGCTCTATGCAAATGAGCTTTGATACGCTGCCGTATCGTCGTCCGGTGCTAGGACCAGCTAGCGTGGTTGAAGGGCTGTGCGCTGAGCAAATGAGAGCGTTTCATCACACCTGGTATCAGCCGCAGAATATGACGGCGGTGGCGGTAGGCAATTTGCCAGTAGAGGAACTGATTCGGGTGGTTGAGGAGAGTTTTGATCAGGCGTTGGCCCGTAGCGATCGCAACCACGCCAGCGATGAAATGATATCCCAGGTGCCAGCGGCTCATCCTGAGGTGCCCTTCCCTCAGATTTGCCGGGCGGAATATATCGATGAGGCTTTGCAGCAGGCGCGGCTGGTGATGGACTGGCGGGTACCGGGAATGCAGGCTCTAGAAGAAACCTATCCGCTAGATGTCGTGGCTTCTATTCTGGGACAGGGTCGCACCGCTAGATTGATCGACGACCTGAGAGAACAGCGCCAGTTGGTCAACAGCATTTCAGCGAGCAATATGACCTTTTGCAACCAGGGCATCTTTTCAATTTCGGCGCGTATGCCAGTCGAACAGCTAGCCGCCGCCGAAGCTGCCATTATTGAGCACCTGCAAAGGCTTCACGACGAGCCGGTTACGGTGGCTGAGCTCAGCCGAGTGCAAACCCAGGTAGCTAACCGCTTCATTTTTGGCAATGAGACGCCGAGCGATCGCGCCGGGCTCTATGGCTATTACCATTCGATCACAGGGGATATTAACCATGCGCTGGGCTATCCGCAGTGTATCCGCGATGTCAGCGCTGAAGCCGTTCAAGCTGCCGTTCGGCGCTATCTGCCAATTGATGCCTATGGCGTAGTTAGCTTCAAACCTGCCTAGATCCCTGAAGTTCTGTATACCAAGTCTATATAAAGAGTGAATCTGCACAGAGCTCCTAAAAACACAGCTCATAAGAACACAGCTCCTAAGAACAGAGATATTGATCCTTGGAGGACATGGAGTAGAAGTTATGGCAACACTTGGCGGATCTGTAGCCGATCGAATTGCAGAGCATATCAGCGAAGTCACAGGCTCGCCTTTTCAAATAGCAGCTCAGCGGTCTGTCGGTGGCGGATGCATCAACCAGGCCGCTAAAGTCTCTGGGCGAAATCGGACTTTCTTTATCAAGACTAACCACGTAGATCAGCTCGCTATGTTCGAGGCTGAGCGGGATGGTTTGCAAGAAATGTACGATAGCCGCTCGATTCGCGTTCCACAGCCACTGTGCTGCGGGGTGGCTGGTACGCTCAGCTACATTGTGATGGAATGGCTCGATCTAGGGGGTGGGCGCAGCGGCAGCGCTTGGCGACAGATGGGCGAGCAGCTCGCTGCCATGCACAGAGCGACGAGCGATCACGGATACGGTTGGCATCGGGATAATACGATCGGATCAACGCCGCAGCAGAACCAGTGGTGTGAGGACTGGGTGGAATTTTGGCGCGATCGCAGACTCGGCCCCCAATTCTCGCTAGCCCATGCCAAAGGCGGCCACTTTTCCCGCCGAGATGAACTGATGAATGCCATTCCTAAATTGCTAAGAGGACATACTCCGACAGCTTCTCTTCTACATGGCGATCTCTGGTCCGGCAACGCTGCTATCACCGCAGAGGGCGAGCCCGTCATTCTAGACCCTGCCACCTACTACGGCGACCCTGAAGCGGATCTAGCGATGACCGAACTCTTTGGCCGCTTCCCCAACGAGTTCTATCAGGCGTACGATTCAGTCCTGCCTATCGATGACGGCTACCGTCAGCGCCAAGTGCTCTACAACCTGTACCACATTCTCAACCACTTCAATCTCTTCGGCGGCAGCTACGAAAGTCAGGCGAACAGCATGATCAATCAGCTCCTGCCTTGACTCTCTAGGCTCTTAAATCTTCTAGACCAGAGCTGCGTTTATAGCTGGTACCGGATGCATTCGGTACCAGCTATTCACTTGGCTCGTTGCTACCTAAGGCTTTCAGCCTGTGAACTGTACCTCAGCCAAGCGACAAACGCTATAGTGCATTCGTCAATCTTTGCTCAAGCGGTCTCGAAAGTTTGATATATTAGTGCTTCAGCGGCGGCATGGCCAAGTGGTAAGGCAGAGGATTGCAAATCCTTTATCCCCAGTTCGAATCTGGGTGCCGCCTTGATTGTAGGAATAGCTGACTGTGAGGAGGGCTGAACTTCCTACACAGCTCAGTTCAGGTATCGATTGACAAAGTTCTTGGGGGTGAAGCACTCAAAATCCTTTGTCTCGGTCACCACTGCTCTAACCAATTCGCGGTTAGAGGAGATGAAACAGTCCGCTCTTCCCTGCTTAGCTGCTAGATAGATACCGATATCTTCTCTAGGTAACCAGCCTAATGAAGCTAGCTTTGAGGATTCCTGGGTATCAACCAGCACATATCGCAGCTTAAGATTTTGCCACATTCGACTGACAATACTGCCTGCCCAGTCTTTACTCTTTAACCGTTTGGCAACGCGTAGGATTTGTTCAATTAGCTCTGCGGATACGATCACCTCAGCTCTAGCCGACTGGCTACCGTCAAACCCTAACCAGGTGAGGATTTCCCACTCAATACTTTCTGTATCAGCAACACCCACAATGTAGACATTTGTGTCTAAGAAGATGCGGTTAAGCATGAGTTGTCTTTGACTGATTTTCCTTCTCGGAAAGCCTCTCTCGTTTTACATCTTGTACGAGCTCAACAATGTTCTCTCGCGATGTGTATCCACTCTGAGTTAATGCCTGCTTTAGCTCATCACACATTTGCCTAATGGGCATGGGCTCAACCATGAGCTGATTAGCAATTTCAGGCTCTTGTGTGGCTAGTAAGGCTAAGGGAATTGAGACTTCTTTTGTTTTTGATACCACGGTCACTTGCTTTTTTGATGACGTGCGTTTAGCCTTCAAAAACTGTAAGAAATCGAGGACTACAGCCAAAATAGGCTCCGGGACAGCTTCCATTTCCTGCAAAATCAGCTCTTTTGTCTTCATCCCAGTAAGCTCAGTAAATACGTTTTGTTAGCCAGATACCTGAGCCAACTTATTTCTAAGGATACACAATGCCTTCGTCATCTTGCTATCGCGCACTGTCTCACGAGTCGTTTCGCTACAGCCAAATGAATTATGACCCTTTAAGCAAGGTTAGAGGGTCATAACTCTGTAGTACGTGGGTCGCAAGTCGGCAGCTAGGGCATCGGCGATCGCAACCATTAACCGCGTGTGAAAAGAAGACCAGAAAGCCGACTGCTCTAAGTAGGGGTCCATACCCGGAAAGGGAGATGCCATAGGGGTAAGTGCATGAGCGATACGTTTATCTTAAGCGGTGCAAATCATATCTGCGTTATCCGAGCTTGGGGAAAATCGGCCAAGCGAGAAACGCTATAGTCCAGCTCTGAGGCTATAGCTTCAGCAACAGTATTTCGCTTTTGATGTAACGAGTGGTCGGGTTGTGAGAGCTCCGTTAGTAATGTGTGCCTGTTGTGCGGTGGTGGACGGCGGTTTTGGCGTCGCTGTCAATGACTTCGCCGCCGCTGACGGTGGCGTAGATTACCCAGTGGTCGCCGCAGTCCATGCGATTGGCGACCTGACATTCTAGATAGGCGATCGCATTTTCTAAAACCAACTGTCCGTCTTCAGTCTCACGAGTTTCAACGCCTTCAAATCGATTTTCGCCTGGACTAAACGGCCTTAGAAAATGCTTCATCGGCCCTAGATGCTTGCCTTCTGCCAGAATATTGAGCACAAAGCTATCGCCTGTGTGCATCAGGTTCTCGATAGCGCGTTCTTTGGCGACCGCTACTGTAAAGCCGGGGGGCGTGAAGGTGGCCTGGGCAACCCAGGACGCGAGCATGGCACTGCTGATATCGCCGTGCTTGGCAGTGACGATACACATCGATCCGACAATGCGGCCAATGGCTCTTTCTACAGAGGAGGCCGATATTCGCGGAGCAGCTTTTTTCTTAGATTTTTTTAACTGCTGGGCGAAGTCTGTGCCAGCTTCTTCGCAGTACTGCAGCGTGCTAGCCTCTGGCGTGAATTTGACTCGAATGGGATCGAAGCCAAAGCTGTAGCCCGCATCTTTGAACTTGCCTTCTAGTAGATCAATGGCCTCACCGCTCCAGCCGAAGGATCCAAAAACGCCCGCTAGCTTGGTTTTACTGGCAGCGGCAAGCACGACGCCCAAGGCGGTTTGAATTTGAGTTGGGGCGTGTCCGCCCAGGGTCGGTGAGCCCATAATGAAGCCAGCGGAATTTTCGGCGGCGGCCTGAATTTCGGCGGTAGTGGCTTGTTCCGCGTTGATGGAGTTGACGGAAACGCCTGCTTTGGTGATGCCACGGGCGATCGCCTGAGCGATGGTGGCAGTGTTGCCATAGGCTGATGCGTAGATTAGTGCTACAGAGAGCGATCGCTTCTTTTGTTCAGCGGCCCACTGGTGATAGCGCTGCGTTAGCTCAGTAACGCCGTAGCGAATCAGCGGCCCGTGATCGACTGCATATAGCCGGGGTGCATAGGCCGTCAATCTTTCTAGCGCTGTTTCTACTTGCCGCACGTTTGGTGCCATCAGGCAGTCAAAGTAATACTGCTGATCTTCTAGCAGCAGCTCGCGGTTGAGGTCGTAGGCTTCTTCGCTGCAGACGTGTGCGCCGAAGAACTTGTCGCTAAAAAGGACTTCACTGTAGCTGTCGTAGGTGCAGAGACTGTCTGGCCAGCGCGGGGTTGGGGTTGGAATAAATTCCAGGTGATGACCTTGACCCAGGTCTATGTCGTTTTCTGCTCCGCCTTTTATGGGCTGGATTTTGTGATCTATGCCAGCTGATTCGAGCGTTAGTGCCGCTGGCAAAGAACAAACAATCGTGGCCTGCGGTGTGAGTTCTAAAAGCGTTTGCAGGGTCTTTATTCGGTTTGGATTGGTGTGACCTAGAACGATGTAGTCGATTGCATGCGGATCGATTTCTGCTTTTAGCGCTTCTATAAATATTTCAGAGAAAGATTCGCCGGGTGGATCGATCAATGCGACCAGATTACCTTTTACAAGATAGGTGTTGGCAGTGGTTCCTTTCTCTAGGGCATATTCAATCTCGAAGCGCAGACGACCCCAAGAGCGCGATCGCAAGACAAAAGTATCGGCTGCAATTGGCAACACTTGCACATCGCGACGAGTTGAGCTCGAATTAGAAGATCCAGCTTCTACAGGTTTTTTGTCTGTCGATTCAACAGTCGGTGTCTGAGCAGTCATAACAATCTCTCTTCTGTGCTTGGGTTCGAGCTTGGGTTCGAGGTGTGCGCCTGAGGGCTGTTTGTCTAGACCCCTACCCAAATGTGAGAAATGACCGTAAGGGGAAACAAGCAGCTACCAGCAGCTATCTAGTAGTGATTAGTAGTAGTTCCCGATTCGGCGATGGTGAACTGCGGTGATGGCTTCTTCTTTGGAGACCTTGCCATCATCTACGACGCAATACACTAGCCAGTGATCGCTTAATTCCATTCGGCTAGAGACTTCACATTCTAGATATGCCAGCGCATCTGCCAAAATAGGAGAGTTGTTGTTTGCTGGCCTAGTTCGGATGCCAGCAAATCTATCTGCGCCAGGCGGAAACCGCTTTAGAAAGTGCTTCATCAGCGGTAGGTGGTTGCCTTCTTCTAAAACATTGAGTACGAAAGTATCACCGACTTGCATCAGAGATTCAATGGCCCTGTCTTTGGCGACCGCGACTGTGAAGCCTAGCGGCTCAAAGCTGGCTTGGGTAATCCAAGAAGCGAGCATTGCCGATTGCACATCCCCTTTGGTCGCGGTGATAATATACAATCCACTGCTGATGCGGCCTAGCGCTTTTTGCAGGTCGGCGTCTAGCGCCTTAATTTTCTTGATTTTCTTAGACTGTGCTAGATCTTGGCCTAAGTCGGTGCCAGTCTCTTCGCAAAGCTGATACAGTGCCTCGCTAGGCGTGTCTTTGATCCTGATCGGATCGAAGGCAACCTTTAGATCTAGGTCTTGAAGCTTGGTGTGCAAAGGGTCAATCGGTTCGTCATCACCGCCGTAAGACTCAAATAGACCAAAGGTTTTCTTGCCGTTGACGCCGGCTAGGACGGTGCCGAGCGCGGCGCGGGTTTCTTCTGAGCCTTTGCCAGTTGAGGGTGGCATGCCGATGATGATGCCAGTAGAGCGGCTGACGACCTCGTTGACGTCTTGGGCATCGGCTGAGCGCAGATCAATCATCTCGACGCCGACGCCGGTTTTGTCGATGCCTTTGGCGATGGACTGGGCAATGCGATCGCTAAACCCATAGTCAGATACATAGAAGACGGCAATCTGAGTCTCGGCGTTGTTCTTTTGCTGGCTCCATTCTCGATAGCGTCCGGTTAGCTCATCTAAATGGTGACGCAATAGCGGACCGTGACCTGTTGCAATCGTTGCAATTTCACCGTCTAGTTTGTCCATCCGCTTCATCGCCGAGACGACTGAGCGGGCATTTGGCCCCATCAGACATTCGTAATAGAAGCGGAAGTCTGGAGAGAGTGCCTCTAGGTCTTCGTCAAAGATATCCTCGTCGCAGTAGTGCGCGCCGAAAGCGTCGCAGGTGTAGAGAATGCCAGTTTTGTGATCGAAGGTGAAAATGGTGTCGGGCCAATGCAGATTTGGCGCATTGATAAATTCGAGTAGGTGGCCGTTGCCTAGATCTAGGGTTTCACCGCTTTTTACTACCTGGCGCTCGAAGGGCTGGTGAATGAGATCTTCTAGAAAGGCGATCGCAACCTTAGCGCCGACGACTACCGCGTTTGGCGCAAGCTTTAGGACATCGCGAATTAGACCGCTGTGGTCGGGTTCTGTATGGCTAACAACGATGTAGTCAATCGTGGCCGGATCGATTTCGCCTTTGAGCGCGGCGATGTACTGCTCTCGAAACTTGGCGTGAGAGGTGTCGACTAGCGCTGTTTTTTCGCCGCGAATGATGAAGGAATTGTAAGTGGTGCCGTTTTGCAGGCCGAATTCAATATCGAACCGGTCGCGATCCCAGTCTTGCGATCGCAGCGTAGTCGTCTCTTCGGCAATGTCTGCAACCTGCATAGACAGGCGCTTTTGAGCAGGCCCTTTCACATCAACAGCAGTAGCAACCATCTTGGATTTCCTCTTCAGCGACTTTAGCAACATCTGTGTTGCTTAATTCATATTGTGCCGTAAAATGTCAATCTGTGCAGCCCTAACTGGTAATAAATACTTATTGAACCAACTAAAAGTGATGAATTCAAATCAGGTCTCTTGTTTGCTCGCAGGGCGTAGAAAGACCACGTGAGTGCTGCCGTATCCTTTTTCTTTAACGATCTCTAGATGTTCAGGGATCTGCGCCGGCTGCCATTTGCTAATGCCATACTCTACTGCCATCTCACCTGCAGGCAATAACAGCTCTGAGACTATCGAAAGCACTGGCTGATACAGGCTAGCCGCGTAAGGCGGATCAAAGTAAACCAAATCGAACTTACCCTTTAACCCTTTAAGCTGGCGGACGACATCCCCTTTAATAATTCGATGTTTTTGCTCAGGCTTTGCTACCTTCTGCCAGTTTTGCGCGACCACTCGGCAAGCTGCCCCAGATTTCTCAATCCCGACGACCGCTGCTGCGCCCCGACAGAGTGCTTCTGCTCCCATCGCGCCGCTACCCGTACATAGATCTAACCAGCGACAGCCCAGGACTCGCCCCTGCCAGATATTAAATACTGCTTCTCTAACTCGCGCGGAAGTTGGTCTGGTTGCCTCGCCCGCTAGCGTCTTGATTTCGCGGTTGCCATAGATTCGGACTGACATCTATTTTTCTACGACCTCAAGCATGGCTGCTAATACCTGTCGTCTCAGACCCGGAAGTCGTCTCAAACACAGGAAGAACAACGGTGAAGGTTGTCCCTCGATCTAGCTCACTTTCTACGCTGATTTGACCTCTGTGGAGATCGACGCACTGCTTGAGAATGTTGAGGCCCAGTCCGGTTCCAGGAATAGTACCAACGTTTCGAGCGCGGAAAAACGGCTCGAATAGATTAGGTTGGTCTACTAGGGGAATGCCTTGACCGTGATCGCTGACTGTCAGCACAACTTCTTCGCCTTGTCTGTAAATATGGAGGCTCACGCTAGCCTCTATTGGCGAGTACTTAAGCGCGTTGGAAAGTAGATTGCTAAGGATAGTCTCTATCAGGTTAGTATCTACGCCGATATCAGAAAGATTTCCTTCACTTTGAAAGTGGATGGTGCGGGTTTCTGAAGTGCTGAGCTTGAAGTTGTCTATAATCCGCTGGCAGTGCTGTTCTAGATTGATGGCCTGAGGCTTGAGCGTCGCTTGTGATGAAGTGTTTCGCGTTAGGAGAAGCAAGTCATCTAGCAAAACGGTTAGTCGATCGATCACCTTCAAAATTCGCTGAAGCAGCGCTTTCTTTTTCTCGGCGCTGTACTTTTTCTCCTTGAGCTGAAGTATTTGAGCAACGCCTGTGATGACAGAAAGCGGACTGCGAAGCTCATGCGAAACAACTGAAACGAAGCGAGTTCTGAGGGCGTCGAGTTCTTGCAGCGTTTGATTTTTTTGACTGAGCTCTGCAGAAAGACGGCGCGATCGCAGCAAAATCGCAATTCTTATTTCTAGCTCGCTTGGGTCGATAGGAATGGTGACTAACTCGTCGATCTGATAGCGTACATCCGCAGGCAGCGTACCAACGATATTTCTAGACATCAGCGTTAGCACTGGCAAAATCAAGGGTTCCGCCATTTCTCGCCATTCTCTAATTGGCGTTTTCCATTCGCCTAGCTTCACTAGATCACAGATAATTAGATCGAAATCTTCTAGCGTTGGCGTAGTTGTCTGCGGCGTATCACCTTTGGGCAACACAATCTCGAAGGCGGAAGAAAGGCGTTCGATGAGGATGCGTCGGTTTTCGTTGCGGCTGAGCAGTAGAAGCAGGCGATCACGACCCATGGTGTGAGACTAGAGAGTATAAGAGATTAGAGCCAACAAGAGTCGAATAGAAAGGGGTTTGACGAGCAAAGGCGTATCGTCTTCTTGGGCGTTGAAGTATTGCTGTCTGTATGAAGCGCTTAGATGAGCGCCACCAGACGGCGTAATCAGAAAATAGGGAATGCGGTGCGACTTAAGCATTCGACAATGCTGCCAAATCTGCCGATCAAAGCCAGCAACGTCTAGCAGCACAAGCGAAATAGAACTCTGGTCAACCATCTGAGTTAGCGTTTCGCAGTTCAACGCTGTCCTCACAGAATAGCCCGCCTTTTCTAGAACCTGACTTAGCAGTTCCTGGTTACGACAATTGCGTCCCACGCAAAGAATTAAATTTTCCATTGCCATATGCGGCCTCGGTCGTAGCAGAGATAGTTAGCTGTCTGTTCTAAAGGCTGATTCGGGCGTCGTCCCTTCAGGAATGCCGCGCAGAATGCCGCGCAGATTGACGAGCGGATCGCCCACTTTTAGGCCGTAGCGCGTAATCTCAAACTCTCGCAGCGTCGTTTCAAAGCTGGACAGTCGCTTTTTCAAGACGCCAATTGCCTTACGCAGCTCGCCTTCAACCTCTAGATATCGTAAGAAGATGAGCGTATCAGCCAGGTAGCTTAGCGGTTGTCCGGTTGCTTTGAATTCGCCTGTCACCGTGCCTACTTCGTCAATCAGCAGTGTGGTGACGCTCATGTTTCGCAAGTAGCGACACAGCGCGTGGATGTGAGAATTGGCGTTTGTGCCCCACATCGATAGCCGATAGCCTGCTAGACCATCGATCATGATAATCTTCGCACCCGCTATCTCCACCTCACGGCGGACCTTTTGAGCGAATTCATCGGGGCTCATTGACATGGCCTCAACTGACTCAACCAGTAGCGTGCCGTTATCAACCATCGCTTTGGCAGGCATGTTGATACCTTCACAGCGATGCAAAATCATATCGACCGATTCTTCAAAGGAATAGAGAACAGAGCGCACTCCCCTACCAGCCGCTTCTTTCATAAACTGAGTCCCAAAAGACGTTTTACCCACGCCAGTTGGCCCTGATACAATCGTTACCGTACCGCTCTCGATACCACCATGCAGAAGCTGATCAATCTCGGGAACACCTGAAGACACCTGCTTCATGAGCGCACCACGGCCAAACGTATCTGGCTTTAGCTGCGGGAAGACCTGAATGCCAGCAGACTTGATCTTCAAGGAATGCTTCCCTTCTATGAAGTCGGAGCCCCTAAACTTTTCAACCTCCACGGTTCTATCCTCGGCAGTTGCCTGCAGTGAGATGACGCCATCACTTAAGAACTTCAGATCGTCATCGCGGATATAGTCACTGCTCTCCGAGGTGAAAATCGTCGTTGCACCTTCGTCAGTGAGATAGCGGATAAAAGAGAGAACCTGCTGGTGGAACTGATAGTGGTCGCTAGAGAGGTAGCGAAATTGAGTGATTGAATCCACAAATATACGATTTGGCTGGATGTCTTGAACGCTGGTGATAATCTGCTGGGTCACGGATTCGCGCTCTACATCCGCAGAAGAAAAGATATCGTATGATTTGTCTTCTGTAAAAAAGTCGGCAGCAGGGCTCAAGTCGAGAAAGTGAATATGCGCTAAGTCAAAACCTAGGTTGGCGGCATTGCGGCGGATTTTAGATTCTACTTCGCCTAACGTGATAAATAGCGCTGGCTCCGACTGGTTTGCCTGAGTCAGAAAGTGTAGCCCTAGGGTCGTTTTACCTGCGCCCGTACCGCCGCGCAGCAGGTATGCTTGGCCTGGAATCAATCCGCCTTTGAGAACATCATCTAGCCCTGGAACGCCTGTGGGCAGACGAGTTTGTACCGTTGAGTTTTCTAGTGGGCCTGCTAGTGAGCCTTCTGTCTGGTCGGAGTCTATTTTTGTCTTCGCTGGCATTATTTTCGTTATTTGAGAAGCCCTTTGCCTGAGACCTGAGAGCGGTACGATAAGACTCTGAAATTGGGTGGAGTCGTAGCAGAAATCAAGGCTTCATTCTCGCACGGATTACAGCAGTGTGGTGCTGATTGAAAAAAGCGCGATCGCTAACAGATCGGATGAAGGTACCTCAGTTTGTCTCGGGTGCGTTTTCTGTAAGATATGAGCACCAGTCACTCCAACCACCAGGATAGAGTTTGTACATCTGGTGGCCTGCTGCTGCTAATGAGAAAAGATTGACGCAGGCTGTAACCCCTGAACCACAGTAGACAATAGTTTCTGGCTGGAGATCAAAACGGCTCCAGTGAGTGGCTAACTTATCTGCACTCTTAAGCCGTCCCTCTTCTGTGCTGATGTCTTGCCAAAATGAATTAACTGAGCCAGGAATGCTGCCCGCAATTGGATCGATCGGTTCGATTTCTCCACGCCAGCGTTCAGGCGATCTAGAGTCGATGACGACAGCATCCGGTCTGTCCTTCTGCTGCCGCACGGTTTCAATATCTACGACCCAGTCAGGCTGAGGGCGCGCTACAAAGTTTCCCTTTTCTGGCCCCGTTTTCGGCTTGGGAATGTCTTTACTCAGGGCGAATCCTGCTGATTTCCAGGCTTGGATGCCGCCGTCTAGAATGGCGACTTGCTCATGTCCTAGATACCTCAGCATCCACCACAGGCGAGCTGAAAATGCAAAGCGTGAATCATCATAAATGACGATTTGGGTCGGCCCAGGCGGGTTTTTTGAATGAATACCAAGCTGGTTGAGTTTATCTACAAACGCATTCCAGTTGGGAAGCGGATGGCGACCGCCGTGGGCTTCTACGCTGCTAGAAAGGTCTTGGTTGAGATCTAGATAGTAAGCGCCTGGAATATGGCCTGTTTGATACTGTTCGTAGCCTTGTTGCGGCTGTGAGAGAGAAAAGCGAGTGTCGATGATGACACAGTTAGGGTCTTCTAGATGTTCAAATAGCCAGTGAACGTCAACGAGATAGGCGGACTTTTTCATAGCCATTAGCCGCTAGCGAGTTTATTAGGTTTATTATTGCTCGCGATCGCTCAGCCGTCTTTGTTCTCGTTTTTGCCAACGTTTCTGCCACTCTTTTCGCCAAGGGCCTGTTGGTATGAGATCAGAGGCCAATTGCTCTCTAGATCGCCTTTCGAGTATTTCAGTGGCGGTTGAGCTCAAAGTGGGATCGCGATAGGGGACAGCGGCTTTGGTCTTTAGGTGTTCTTGTTCTTGTTGAGAGAGTTTTTGGGATGGGGATGCCAAGGTCTCAAGCGAAAAGCCGGCAATGGTGCCTGGCCATTGGCGACCGCCTGCGGCAGTAGATCCGATTGATAGGCCAACGAGCTTTAGCGCTGAGCGTACAGCCGCCGCGCAGGAATAGGTAACAAGGACACCGCCGTTTGGATTGAGACATTTGGCAACTAGACCTAGAAATTCTAGCGTCCATAGCTGGGGGCAATGCGGCGGGGAGAATGGATCGAGAAAGATCACGTCGGCTTGCCAAGCTTGATCAATCAGGATTTGAATTTGCTGGCGGGCGTCGCCTAAAAGTAGCTGCGCTAGGATCGTTTCGCTTTTTGCCTCGTAGTGATTGGCTAGGTCTTTTAGCGCTTGCTCTACTGTGGGGGAATAGTGCTGGGTTAGGTTGTGCGCGATCGCACTCCTAGCTACTTCCACATCGATTTCTAATGCTCTCAAATCTAGAAAGCACTGTGGATTTGCCGACAGAATCGTCTCCATCGCGGCGGCTGTGTTGTAGCCCAGTCCGTAGCACACGTCTAAGATAGACACCTTGTCTTGCTGGGCTCTATCAGAGATATTTGCCGCTTCAATGTAGGTTCTTTGGGCTTCATGACGAGCACCCTCGCGGCTGTGAAACCATTCACCAAATTCGTCTGAATAAAACGTATTCGAGCCGTCTTTGGTCTCGACTGGCGTAAACACCTCTGTCACTCTTACCCCTTAAACAAATTGATTAAACAAATTGATTTGCCTGAACTGCCAGCTTTTAGATTGCTTTCTGATTGAGTGCAGCTTGCGCCACTGTCTTTTCGATTCTTTGCCGCCGGGTTTGCGATCGCTTTGCCATCTTGATCCACTGCAAAATTCCTTTTTTGCTGGAGGGACTAAACTTCTCAAAGTTTTGCTTAGCGACAGGGTTGGCCTCTAGCTCGACGGACAAGTCCTCTGGAATCAGCAAAGCCTCCACATCGTCTAGAAATGTCCAGGATCCGTTGGCCTTCGCCCTTTCGACTTTTTTCATGCCCGCTGGCGTCATCAAGCCCTCGCGAATGAGCCTTTCTACGCGCTCTTTGTTCAGTTTTGACCAGACGCTTTTGGGCTGGCGCGGTGAAATCAGCAGCATACTGCGGTCTGCATCTAGCTTGCGAGGCAGACTATCGATCCAGCCAAAGCACAGCGCTTCTTCAACAATGGCGTCATAAGATAAGTAGCGATCGCCCATATGTTTTTTGTAGGTGACTAGCCAAATGCTCTCAGGGCGAGACTGATTTTTGCTGAGCCAACTGCGCCAGTCCTGACGAATATCTACCTCCACACGCTCTAGATTATCTAGATTGGCCACGACAAAAATCTATGAACAACACAACCGTCTGCAAACCAGCGTCATCCTGTAGCTAATCTACAGCTAAAGAAGACTATAGCAACCAAAGATCACGGGCATCCTGAAGTCATTATCCTCGATCCACAACCAGGCTATGACTATGCAATCAGGGCTCTTTCAGCTCGACATGATCGATCATCATGCGGTACTTGGTTTTTCTCTAGCAGCAGATGCCAAGCAGGCGAGAAAACGATATTTAAAGGTAGCGCGCCAGCTTCACCCCGACAGTCTGCGAGGAGCTTCTGAAGAGCAGCGGCAGCTAGCTAGTCAGCTCCTTTCCAAACGGGTAAATCCTGCTTATGAGGTGCTCAGCCAAGATAAATCGGCCAGAGAACATGAAATTCTACTAAAAATGAAGCAGCAGCAGCTAGCAGGCTCGCCCAATTTGGTTGCTTTTACGAGCGATCGCGCCCAAAAGCTATTGAACAGTAATACGGTAGAAGCCGAGTATGAAGCCGCCATCCAACAGATTGCTAGCCAGCAGTTTGAGGATCTCAACCAGGTGGATTCTGCGGTGAATGAACTTAGCCAGCTCAATGCCGCCTATTTGATCAAAATGGCGAAGCTAAAGTCTGTGCCCGCCGCTTCGAAGCCGGCTGATACAGCCTCTAAAACCACTGGCTCACCGACCTCACAGAACAGCGCTCGATCTGGAAGTGTGCGTCCGCGCCGCAGCTCTTCTATTTTAGATAGCTACATTCGCCGGGCCAAAGAATTTGAAGCGCAGCGGGACTACTCTCGCGGTATTTTAGAACTGCGAGAAGCGATTGACTCCCATCCTAAAAGCGCCCCTTGCCATGCGTATCTATCTAGCCTGTATCTCAGGTCTGGGCAGACAACGATGGCTAAGATACACATGAAACAAGCGCTTGCTCTCGACCCTGAGAATCAAACCGCCCAAACGGTGCAGGCCGAACTCAGCGCTGGTGAGAATCCGGCAGGTCGCAAGCAGACCGCTTCTAGAAGTGGCGCTAATGCCCAGAAAGCGCCAGCTAAGGGTACAAAGAAGGGAAAGCAGGGAGGCGGTCTTTTGAGCGGATTGTTTGGTGGAAAGAAAAAATAAATGCCCGAAGGGAACCCAGAAGGAAAAACATACCAGCCCCCGACGGGTGGCCGCGACCTGCTGCCGCTAGACGTTGTTCAAAAACGCTGGATAGAGGATCGCTTAGAGGAAGTTTTTCATCGATGGGGCTATCACCGCATTATTACCTCCACGGTAGAAACGATGGATACGCTGATGGCCGGCGGTGCGATTGAGCGGATTGAGGTAATCGAGCTGCAAATGAATCAGCTCGGCGGGCAGCGGCTCGGTTTGCGCCCCGAGCTGACGGCTTCGATTGCCAGAGCGGCGGTGACTCGGCTGGCTTCGGTGACCTATCCCCAGCGGCTTTATTACAATGCCAACGTTTTTCGGCGTTCGGCAACGGGCACCCAAGGCGGACAGCAAGAATATCACCAAGCGGGCATTGAGCTGTTGGGTAGCAGCAGCATGATGGCCGATGTCGAGGTACTGCTGCTGGTGGCTGATTGTCTGAGTGCGCTCGATCTATCTGATACCTACCTCGTATTAGGCGAGGCTGCTTTGACCTATTCTTTGCTTTCTCCTTTTCCTGAAGGGCAGCGCGAGGCGGTTCGGCAGTCAATCGCTAAGCTAGATTGCGTGACGCTGAGCAGTCTGGATTTGCCAGCCGATTTGCAGGACTTATCGCTGCGCCTAATGGATTTACGCGGTGCGCCTAGTGAGGTGTTTGCGAAGCTAGCGGCGTTTGATCTCAACGAAGAGCAGCGGGCGATCGCATCTCAGCTAAAATCACTAATCGACTTGCTCAATAAGCAGCGAGAGCAAGGTGTGAAAGTCCCGTCCGTCATTCTCGATCTCAGCTTGATTCGTCCTTTCGACTACTACACGGGCGTTGTGTTTGAAGTCATCAACAGCGCTCAGCGAGTAGGTCAGGGCGGACGCTACGACGATTTGCTGTCGGTCTATGACCCGATGCCAAACAGTGGGGGTTTCCCAGGAATCGGCTTTGTGCTCAATATCGAACAGCTACACAGGGCGCTACTGCCAGCTAGTCAGACGTCTACCCAGATGCCAAAAGAGACCCCGCCTAGTGACTGGCTGATCGTGCCAAAGACTGAAACGGCGGCAGCAGCAGCGCTGAGCTACGCGCAAAAAGCCAGACAGTCGGCCAACGTCGTGCGCGTGGAGATGAGCTTGGACTTGAGCCAGTCACCAGATGAGGTACGGGCGATCGCGCGCAAACGCAAAATTAATCGAATTGCTTGGATTTCAGATCGAGGCTTGCCCGATATTGAGATTGTTAACTAAGCTTAATATCGGGGCGGTAGTGATTTTGCTATCGGCTCGCGTGACCTTTATTGATTGAGAGAAGATCGTGGCCCACACTATTGTGACCAACGTTTGTGAAGGCGTTGCCGATTGCGTCGATGCTTGTCCGGTAGCCTGCATCCACGACGGCCCAGGCAAGAACAAAAAGGGCACTGACTGGTACTGGATTGACTTTGACACCTGCATTGACTGCGGCATTTGCCTGCAGGTGTGCCCGGTAGAAGGCGCGATTTTGCCAGAAGAAAAGCCAGAGCTACAGCAGACGCCATAGGCTATGGTTGAGCGCATAAAAGTTTAGCTTCTCGTATAGCTTTCCGCACTTTGCTTGCTACACCACGAAAGGCTACAGCCCTGTCATACAACGCAGCGTGCATAGCAGCGGTAGGACCCCGCGTCGCCTTGCGGCGCTAGGGAATGCCTACCAAGACAATTGCACGTAGGCGTAGCCTTCTCTTTGAGTATGCATCCGCCCATTGCTATACCTCTTAGCTGACGGCAAATTCTGTGTGTGGTCTGACTTCTAGCGGGTGGAAGCCAAGGACGATATCATGCTTTGGGACGCCTAGCTCGACTAGCTTGTTCGCAATGCCTCCTTCTGTACCATCGTATTGAATCCAGATTTTGTCATCTTTAATATCTAGATGCAGTAGACAACCATAGTCTCTAAGACCATTTCGCTTCCATCCAACGTATACAAGCTGATAATGGTCTCGCTCTGTGTCAAAAACTGTCTGAGCTTCTACTTGACTAGGTGACTGCCTAGAGCGCTCTGCCCGCTCTGCCAATAGCTGCTGAATATATGTCCGATAAGTTTCTGCTCGATCCATTGCGATTACTCGATCCACTGCACTATAGCGGCCTGCGCCGAATCATAGACTAGAAGCTTGATCTGGCTACGCTCCCTCACATCTTGGATAAATTTTAAGGTAAAGAAGGTTTGGTAAACCCTTACAGGGACGGCTAGATAAAGAACGCGCTCAGGTTCTTCTGATTCTAGGGCGTAGCGATAGTCCAGAAATTGACCATGAGCTAGGTGGAAATCCGAGATAGTCGACGGGTTAATAAAGCTTTTAATCTCAACTGCGATCTTTGTAGTGCCGCGTTGAGCAGCAATCATCTGTTCGGCACCCAAATCGATATACATCTCCACGCCACCGACCCTAATTTCGTACGGGTCATGCGTGATCAACCAACCTTCTTTTTGAAGAGCTGCTTTTACTTAATCATGGTAGAGATCTTTAGCTATCTCTCTTAATTACCTGTAGCTAGCTAGCTAAATTGAATCGCTGTAGCCTTTCTTGTAGCAGCTCTGGTAGTGCTTTGGTCAGCTCAGACTTTTTCTCGAAGCTGAGACGATTGCGGGTGGGTGTATCAAAGGGAAACTGCCCAGGCATGTCTTTGCGCTCCATTTGGGCCAGGATTATCTGCTCGGGGCGTTTGCTCTGGAGGGCGTAGCCCATTTCGACGCAGACTTTGGGGCTAGGGACTAGCTGGGGAGGGGTGCCGTCAATGCTGTGGATGGGGGTGCCGTCGGCGATGAAGAGTAGCGATCGCCTTATCTGTCGCATCAGAGTGCTGTTGATTTTGACTGCGCCTTGACTGAGTCGGTTGGATTCAACCAGGCTGATGGGTAGACGAGATTTGTTGTTGAACTTTTTAAGAAAGGCTTCGAGGGCGTCTCGTAGCAGATCGCTGGAGTCGGTATATTCGGTTTGATAGCTAAAGAAGATGGTGGGATCGAGGTTGGAGAGGGAGTCTTGCTTGGCAAAGTAGATTTCGTGGCTGATTAGATCGATGTTGGCGATCGCGTAGATCCCGCTGCCTTCAATATAAAATTCAACCTGGTCGCCTTCTAGATAGCGCTGAAACCAGTCGGCCTGCTTGACTTCTTCGATGTCTTCTAGAAAGTCGGCTCGCAGCGCTGATTTTAATAGACTATTTTTGGCTAGCCGCAGATCGTGAGGCCGCTGTTCTAGATCGCGAATAGGTTCATAGTCGCTGAGATACCAGGCTTTGAGCGCAATAATGGCCATTGACGGCGAGTGTCCTTTCTTTGCTTACCTTTTACTCTAAATTATTACCACCGAGAATAACGGTTTCACAAGTAAAAGTAATACATTTGTCCTACTTTCCTCGCTGCTGTTTATCGGGTTTGATGGTCTAGTCGGCTGCCTAGTTTGGATGGCCGATTGATGTGGATGAGGACGTGAGATGGCAGGTGTAGTCGCGGCGGGGCACGAGCTGACGGCAGAGGCTGGGAAGGACGTTTTATCGGCGGGTGGCAATGCTTTTGATGGGGCGATCGCCTCGCTGCTGGCGGCCTGTGTGGTGGAGCCGACGCTAACTTCGCTGGGCGGTGGTGGCTTTTTGCTAGCGCATCAGGCAGAGAGTCATACAGATACCCTGTTCGACTTCTTTACGCAGACGCCCAAGGTGCGATCGGCTGGGGTGGAGCCTGATTTCTATCCGGTTGAGGCGAATTTCGGTGATTCGGTTCAAGAGTTTCATGTTGGACTCGCGTCAATGGCGGTGCCGGGGGTGCTAGCAGGCGTGCTCGCCGTTCATAAGAAGCTGGGACGACTGCCGCTGACGGTGGTGACAGAACCGGCGATCGCACTGGCTAGAAAAGGCGTGAGCGTCACTGATTTTCAGGGCTACTGCTACCAGCTATTGGACTCAATTTTGATGGCAACGCCAGCGTCCAGGCAAATATATGCGCCAAATGGTCGGCGGTTGCGAGCAGGTGAACAGCTCCAGATGACTGAGTTTGCCGATACGCTGGAGTACCTGGCTGGTTTGGGAGATGGAAAGGCTAGAAGGGCTTTTTACGAGGGTGAGATTGCCCAGCAGATTGTCCAAGATTGCGCTGAACAGGGCGGCTATCTAACGCTGGCTGACTTGCGCGATTATCAAGTGATCGAACGCGCCCCGCTCAAAATTAACTATCGCGGGGTGCAAATGCTGACTAACCCGCCGCCGAGCGCTGGGGGAGCGCTGATTGCCTTTTGCCTGGAGCTGTTAAATCAGTTTGACTTGAGCGCGATCGCCTTTGGATCAATAGAGCATTTGACTTTGCTTTCTCAAGCGATGCGATGGACGAATGAGGCGAGGCGATCGCATCTAAACAGATCCCTTTTCGATCCAGAAATTGCCGATAAGTTTCTATCCTCGGGTCTGACTAGTAAGTATGCCGAACCGCTAAAAGACCTGATGAATCAGGGGCTGAACCGATGGGGCAGCACTACTCATATCAGCGTTATGGACGACGAGGGTAATGCGGCCAGCGTCACTACTTCTAATGGTGAAGGGGCTTCTTATGTTGTGCCTGGTACTCAAATCATGTTGAACAACATGCTGGGCGAAGAAGATCTCAATCCTCACGGTTTTAACAGCTGGCCATTGGATCAGCGAATGTCATCGATGATGGCACCCACTATGATTCTAAAAGAGGGAAGACCTCAGCTAGTGCTAGGTTCGGGAGGCTCTAATAGAATTCGTTCCGCTATCTTGCAAGTGATTTGCAATGCGTTGGACTTCGGTATGCCGATGGCGGAAGCTGTCTGTGCTCCTCGCATCCATTGGGAAGGCGGCGTGTTTCATCTAGAGCCAGGGCTAGATACGCAGCTAATCGCGTCGGCTGTGCCTGGAACTGAGCAGCTAGTGCAGTGGCAGCAGGCCAATATGTTCTTCGGCGGTGTCCATACGGTAGGGTTGATGGATCTGGGTTTAGAGGGGGCTGGTGATCCTCGGCGTAGTGGCGCGGTTGGAGCGGCTGAATAGGGGATGGGGAATGGGGAATCGTCTTAACCTAGAAAGTAACTTTGACAGAGCACCAGATGCAGAGCACCAGATAAATTGAGTGATTCAAAATTAGCGCTGAAGATTTCTTAGCAGGTTAGAAAAAATGAAGTGGCGGTTCCGATTGCATGATGCCGCTAGTAGGGCCGCTGACAGGCTAGCGAAATCTGATGT
>NZ_JADEXO010000028.1 GCF_015207105.1 cf. Phormidesmis sp. LEGE 11477 | reverse complement strand
AGCTATTTGACGCCTAGTGAATTTGAAGAAAAGTGGAGGAAGGAGCAGTAATCGTCTAAAGGTGATACGAACAAGTCTAGACTTTCTATCACCTGATTTTACTGTCCAAATTTAGGGGTTCACTTCAAACTATGGCGCTTGCCTTTCTCTCAGCCGCTCACAATCTCGGTTAGGATCCAACTTAATCCCTTTAGGTAGGCATGTTCTGCATAGGTGGGCAGGTAATAGCTGATCTCTTCCGATGTTCTTTGCTCCACTAAGGTTGGCTCCACTAAGGTTGGCTTCACTAAGGTTGGCTTTGACCAAATTGGCTCCGCTCAGATTGACTCCGCTTAGGTTAGCTTTACCTAGACTGATAAAGCCTAGATGCGCTCGGCGCAGATCGGCTCCGCCCAGATCAGATCCACGCAGGTCAGCTTTGCTCAAATTAACCGCGCTCAGGTCAGATCCGTTCAAGTCGGCTCTACTCAAATTGGCCCCGCTCAGGTCAGATCTACTCAGGTTGGCTCCGCTTAGGTTAGCTCTGCTCAGGTCGGCGCTGATTAGGTTGGCTCCGCTCAGGTTGGCTCCGCTTAGGGCAGCTCTAATCAGATTAGCCCCGCTCAGGTCGGCTCCGTTCAGGTCTGCTTTGCTCAGGTCGGCTCCGACTAGGTTGGCACTGCTCAGGTTGGCTCCGCTCAGGTTGGCTCCGCTTAGGGCAGCTCTAATCAGGTTAGCTCTGATCAGAGCTGCCCCACTCAGGTCGGCTCCGTTCAGGTCTGCTTTGCTCAGGTCGGCTCCGACTAGGTTGGCACTGCTCAGGTCTGCTCTGCTCAGGTTGGCCCCGCTCAGGTTGGCTCCGAAAAAGTCTCGTGCAATAAGAACTAAGGAAGCTAATTCCAAGCGTTCTAAGCAGTACAGAGAAACCACGTTTTCCTCGTCTATTCTTTGAGCCTGTAACCGTGCAATCCATCCGCCAAATGATTCGGGCGAAGGCCATTCCACAGTGGAGATGGCTTCAGTGGTCCAAGAACAAGCACTCAAAGCTGCCAGCAGTGCTTCTTCCGCGTTGACTGCCCTTCGATTCGCCTCATGAAACTTCAATGTGGGTTCAACCTTTTCCATCGGCATTCCCTGACGGAGCATCACACCAATCAAGTTACTGGATGTTCTCTGCCACTTAGCAACTTGTTCTAAGGGGCATAGAGCTACCTCATTCCGTAGAAAATCTAACAGGTAGATATCCATACGAGTAGGACCACACACCTCCGCCCAGTGATGTAAGCTGTCTCGCTCATCCCACCCCGCTTCCATATCTTCTTCACGCCGCTCTAACTCTCTTTGAATACGGTCCATCGCTCGGACGATTCTACGAGCTGATAAGTACTCTCTGAAGCTCTTATGAGTGAACTCAAAGGCTTTCTCTTCACTGCGTCTGCCGCCCTGTCGAAAGTAGAACGCTGCGAGCATTCGTGTCACACCCACTTCAGCGCCTTCTTCAAAATCATTGAGCAGCCGCTTTAAACCACTGCGCTCGCAGTGCGCTTCAATCTCTTCAACAGTCGTTGTCCGACCATCACCGTGCCATGCCGCCAGCGCAATCTCTTCTAGAACTCGAACAAAGTGTTCTTTTGACATCACAGCAATAGCACGGTGTCTGCGGTTGCTGCCTTCGTAGCCCCGCTCATAAACATCATTCAGCAGGTCTGCATAGAGCGTGTTTAGATTGCTCTCCTCTGGAAGGGTCAGACGTCCAGACACATAGCTCTGTGCAACTAGGTAGTTCAACAAGGGCTGTGCCGTAATCTCAAATAAGCTCTCTACCTGAAGCTCATCTGGCATCACAGGATAGTTTTTCTGTATTGCCACCCCGTACTTCTGCCACCACTCATGACGCTGGTCTTTCCATAGCAGGTTATCGGCATCAACATACTGCTCTGTTCTTCTGTAACGTTCTTCTACAGAGAAAACATACGGCGTAGCATAAATGATTTGACGTGATTCCGGGAAAGACTCTTGAACGACAACTTCCCTTCCTGTGATGATCACCTGAAGGCGCGTTCCTCGAAAGTTGAACCGACTCACCTTATCTTTCACTTCCTGAACAAAGGCTTGAGCCGTTTCTCTTGACACCTTTCCCTGCATCGCTAGCTCATCTAAGCCGTCAAAGATAATCAGCAGCCTCAAGCTACTATCGTTTGGGTCAAGCGGGTTGCCTTTCAAGTACTGGTCGTAGCGAATAAACTCACCGACTGCTGCCACCAAGTCGCCTGTTGGATCAAACTGATGTAGTGGTATGAACAGCACTGGAAACTCACCTTGTCGTGCATGTCGAGCTGCAAAGATCTTCGCAAACGATGACTTCCCCGCACCGGGTCCTCCGCTAATTACTCGAATTGCAGGCCTGGTTCAAGTGCGGGTTACACTTTCGCTAGGATCAGGTAGGCTAAGTGGCTGTCCTTTCCAGCGTGCGATCGCCACCAGCGGGATCGCCATCGCCCCTTATGCATTCAGCCCTCTCCATCGCCGCCAGCCTATCTCCAGACATTCGCCAAGATATCGGGATTCAGGTGCTTGCTCGCACAGAGCCCATCAGCCACATTGCTTCAATGCACCAGGTCAGTCGGAAGTTTGTGTACCAGCAGGGCGATAAAGCACAGCAAGCGCTGGATGAAACGTTTGCACCATCTAAAGGTGACGATGATGTTCTGTTTCATTTACCCGTGACCAAAAATTGGCTGTTCCAGTTGATACTGGGCTTGGTGCTGATCTGCCACAGCTCGTATCGCGGCGTGGTGGAACTCTTACGCGACCTGTTCGATACGTCGATCAGCATCGGCACTGTCCACAATCGGCTTCAGGAAACAGCAGAGCAAGCAGCTGAGATTAACCAATCACAAGACCTTGCTGGCATTACCGTGGGTCTTCAGGATGAAATCTTTCAATCCGACAAGCCCGTATTGGTGGGCGTTGATGCGGCCTCCACTTATTGCTATCTCCTGAAGTGTGTAGACCACCGGGATGAAGACACCTGGGGCTATCATCTGCTGGATGTCATGAGTCAAGGATTCAACCCAGACTACACCATTGCTGATGGTGGCAGTGGCCTGAGAGCTGGCCAAAAAGCAGCGATGCCAGAGGTGCCCTGTCACGGGGATGTGTTCCATATCCAACAGCAGTCTGAGCAAGTGGTCAATGGTCTGATCCGTCGTGTTCAAGGCGGGCCAGCACGGCTGCTGAAACAGGCGCAGCAAATGTCCAAAGCCAGCCTGAAGGAGATTGTGGCGCAGCAACTGCTCAGTCAACAGTTGCTAGCTGAACAACACGAGCAGGCACTCATCTGTCTAGCCCAGGATGTGAAAACGCTGTTGGGCTGGTTCTCTCATGATGTGATGGCTTTGGCTGGGCCACCGCTGGCGGTGCGTCAAGAACTCTTCGACTTCATCGTGAGCGAACTGAGACAGCGAGAAGACGAACGCTATCCTGCCATCCGCAAGCTTAGAAAGGCGCTGCGGAATCAACGCGAGCAGCTACTGGCGTTTGCTGGTGTCATTGACCAGAAGCTAGCGGACATTGCGGCCGCGTTTGAGCTGCCACTTCAGGCGGTTCGAGAAGTCTGTTTGTTGCATCGCAAGCACAAGACATCAAATGCCTATTGGGAAAGGTGGAATCAGTTGCACTCTCAGCTATCTGACAAGTTCTACGAGGTCATGAAAGCCGTGGAGAAAGCGCTCGAAGAGACGCCCAGGGCCAGCTCTATGGTGGAGAATCTCAACTCTCGTTTGCGCAATTATTTCTTTCTACGCCGCAGCCTTGGTGACGACTATCTGAGTTTGTTGCAGTTCTTCCTCAATCACCGACAGTTCATACGCTCCATGAAGCCAGAACGGGTGGGCAAAAGTCCAAAGCAATTGCTGACTGGAAAGGCGCATCCACACTGGCTGGAGCTGCTCGGTTTTAAACGATTTCAGAGAGCGTAGAACCTGCTCAGATCAGTGCGCTAGGCCGTCTAGATGACGGTCTATTTTGTGCTGCGAATGTTACCTTAAATTAGCACTTTTTGAACCAAGCCCGAATCGCACCCTACACTTTTTTCGGTCTCCATTTTCTGTAGAATCAGTGTCGCAGGCCATCTAGTCTTTCAGCTTGCTTTGCGATTTTTGTCCTGTACATAGTCAAGCTTTATCTATACAATGCGTAGCTTTTATCATTTTCTCTTTTGCTCTTAAAAGCAAGCTATGAGTCTAAAGTCATAGCTCTGTGAAGCAGCGCTAAACCTATGGAGCAGTTTGTTGTCTCTAGCTACTAAAAACGAATATCCGTAATCTATTCTATCCCTATCTAGACCCAGAAACCATTCACTATCTCTGAGAATGTCCTCAAGAGATATTAAGTCAGAAGATATCAAGTCAGATGAGCTGCTGTAACTTTCTGTTTTGCGGAGCAATCTTCTTAATGATATAGAATTCGTATCGGATGGCAAAAACACCAATGTTCTTGGCTCCTGAGATGATAGGTAGCACATTGCTCTAAAAGAATCTTCAGTTGAAATTTCATATATATTTAACCCCTTTTGTGCTGATGTCTCCGCAGGTAAATGTTCTACTAGCTCATATCCGCTCGGAACCCACCAATCAAATACAGAGAAATCATCGCTGATAACCAAATCAGTAGCCATCCATAATGTTTTTGAGTCATCACCCTTTATATTCCACAGAGGATAAGCTGAGACATGATAGCCACCCATCAGTATAGAACGAATAGAACGAGTGAAATTCAAGCTATCGAAAGCATAACTGGAGATTAGACTACAGCTTTTATCTGTGTGAATGTAGAGGGATGTAACTCCTTCTAAAATATCTCCGTCAGCAGATAAAAATCCAAAAGCGGAGAATGGATGCATCCCTCCCCATGGGAACAAAACCCATTTTCGACCTCTGGAA
Source organism: cf. Phormidesmis sp. LEGE 11477 (assembly GCF_015207105.1). GTDB lineage: Bacteria > Cyanobacteriota > Cyanobacteriia > Phormidesmidales > Phormidesmidaceae > Phormidesmis. The sequence goes on along the minus strand of NZ_JADEXO010000028.1, from coordinate 50,530 downwards.
AAAGAACTAATCTTAGCGTTAATATCTTCTAGAGTAGCTGTAAATTTAGGTTCCTTCTGAAATAACGAACCTACCGCTAATTCTTGGTTATCTCCCTCTGTATAGCTTCCACTTATGTACCAAGATTCGCGGTGCCAATATTCTGGTTCATATAATATATCAACAAGGGATTGTATCTTTTTAGTTCCCTTGTTATTGCTGAGCCAAGCCTCAGAGCACTGATTTAGTAAAAAGTCTACAACTCCTCCTCTCCTTACTAAATGTGAATCCCAAAAAAAGATGATTTTGTTCATAGGTAAATGCCGTACCACTCTACATTGTGTTATGCAAGTCATATTCTTGAAAATCCAAGTGAGAACCTACAAGAAGAAGATTGAGTAACTAATCCTAGCTTATTAGTCTACCGAACTCTCTATTTTAGCCACTCACGTTCGATGGTATTCATAGAAAGTGATCTGTGAATGCAAGGTTTTCCTTCCGAAGAAATTTAACCATTTTTTGGCACGTGATAGTGGAAATCTCCATCTTGCCAAGTATTATGGTTACGACGATCTTCACCCGTAACATGGTTGAAGGATCCATGATCCATTCTGAAAAATTGAATTCTCGGCGAGGAAGCGTTGTTTGCCTTTAGCTGCATCCCTACGCCGAAAAGACGATTTCGGTTTGAATTACTTCCTAAATGTACGGGCTTATCTCGAATACTAAGCCCCGTACGAATATTAGTTCCCGATGGAGCTTGGAATAAAGATGGGAGAAAGAAGAGAAACGCAGATGTTTTTTTATTTAGGAATTTGGCAGTTTGAGCTTGTTCTCTAGGGATCTTAAGCCCAACTACGCTGGCAAATATCTTACCCGCGTTAGCACGTAAAGAACTAGCAGCCTCTTCGAAACTAGGCAGTTCTTCTAGGGCTGAGGAAGTTAGATTGGGTAACAGCCCTGTTGGATTAGAAGCTAGATTAAATGCTTGCTGTAAAGATTGGAAGAGGGAAACGGTTTCATTGACTTTATCAAGAGCGTTTAAGAAGTTGTTACCAATTCTGAGCGAGTTGGCAAATGTATTGCCGAGAATGTCTTGTACTTTTCGTGCCGTTGATAATTCACTGATACTGATAAATCCACTAGGATCTACGTACGTAACCGGGTTAGCATTTGCATACAAGTAATGGTTTCTTGTCACGGGCCGAGTTCGATAACCTTCAAATGTATCTCTTCTGATAAATCGACCGTTTTCTTGACTATAGAAACGCTCTCTAAGATAGTAGTTTTTTGTTTCGTTGTCGAACCTTTCCCCAGCAAATCGATAGCTGTTATTGGTTTCTTCACTCGAATTAATCAGATTGCCAAACGCATCATAGTCGTAGGTGTCTGTCACAGTACCTAGCTCGTCAGTCAGCACTCTCGTACTGCCCAAACCGTCTACCTGATAGAACGAAGTCTCATCTCCTCGCTCTTGAGAGATCAGGTCATGACCATAGACGTAGTAAGCCGCTAGCTCATCACTGGCAAACTCCTCTAGCACCTGTGCATAAGACCGATTCTTATCTAGTAGGAAGCTTGTTGTTTCACCATTCACCGTACTGCTAATTCGAATACCCTCATCGTCATAGGCATATTCCGCCACATCGCCATTGGGTAGCTCTGCTCTGACTAAGCGGTTATCGTCATTCCAAACATAGGCTGTTGTTTCCGTGCCATTCTTCACCCGCTCGGTCAGGTTGCCATTGTCGTCATAACCATAGGTAATGCTATCGACCGTCACCCCATCTTTGGTCAATGTCTCCGTCAGGAGCCTGTCATTGCCATCGTAGGTATAGCTGCTCACACCTTCAGCCGAGTCATCGCGCGTTAGACGGTTGCCCACATTGTCATAGACATAGCTAATAGTTCTTTCCCCGTCATTAATATTCTCCTCAGTCAACCGGTACAGGTCATCATAGGTATAGCCCACCTGTCTACCACTGGCTTCAGTCACCGATAGGCGATGGCCCGCTGCATTCAGCTCATAGCGATAGCCAGAGATGACAGTGTCACCGACCTTGTTCTCTAGCACTGTCAAACGATTCAAGTCGTCATACTCACGAGTCTCAACAACACCGTTCGCAAACTCAGTACGAATTAGATTGTTCGCATCGTCATATCCGTAGGCAGTAAGGTTGTAGTCCGCGTCGATGACAGTCGTCAGACGATTACGTTCGTCATAGTCATAGGTGACACTACCATTCGGCGTCATCACACTGGCACGATTGCCTGCCTCGTCATAGCTGTATTCAATTGTGGCTCCGCTCGCTAGGGTTGGCCCATCTGGGTCCGTACGAGAGAGCAGCCGATTCTGCTCATCATAGTCATAGCGCGTCACACCCCGGCTATCAGTGATGGTTTCTATCAGACCGTTAGCTGTGTAGGTGTAGCTGACATCGGCATCATCTTCGTAGTCCTTGAAGATCAGCCGGTTCTGCTCATCGTAGATGAACTGGGTAACTTCACCATTGAAGTCGGTGTAGGTCAGCAGATTTCCAGCCGCATCATAAGTACTGCTAGAACGCTGTCCCAAAGGTAGCTCGACCGCCGTACGCCGACCTAGCTTGTCGTAAGTGTATTCAGTTACTTGCTCATTCGCATCTTCGGCTTCAATCAAGCGACCGAGTTCGTCATAGCGGTACTCTGTCAAAAAGCCTTCAGCATCGCGTACGCCAGCCAAGCGACCAACATTATCGTAAATGTATTCGGTCACCTTACCCGCTTGGTCAGTGACGCTCTCTCTTCGTCCCAAAGCGTCATAGCTAACCTGAGTACTACTACCATCGTGGAAGATGGTTTCTACCACGCGGCCTACATTGTCGTATACGTAGCTTGTGGTACGACCCAGGGCGTCGGTCTCAGAAAGACGACGACCCACCGCGTCATAGTCCACCTGCATCGTAGGATTATCGCTGAGGTCATCAGGCGTTTCATCGGCATAGATAGTTTCAATCAGACGACCTACCGCGTCATATCGATACTCAGTGCGATTGCCCCGCTCGTCGATGCTGGCCTTAACCCGACCGTCTTTGGTGTACTCGGTCTGAATCCGGTCGTTATCGCTGAGATAGGCGGGCGGGAGGTCAGAGTAGACCACCTGCGTCCAGTCCACCGTTTCTAGCGTTTCTCCAGGGGCGATCGCAGTCAGGAGTTGTGCTAAGGTTTCGCCTGCTTCTGGATGAATAGTTTCGATTAATCGATCTACCGCGTCGTAGACAAAATGTGTAACTTGTCCTGCCTGGTCGATACTAGCCCTGCGGCGACCGCCTCGGTCATAGAGATCAATGGTGCGAGTGTTATCGCTTAGGTCATCAGGGGTGCCATCAGCATAGATAGTTTCGATGAGCTGGCCGCGCTCGTCGTAGCGCATCTCGGTGCGGTTACCTAGCGCATCGATAACGGCGGTTTGATTGCCGTTATCATCGTACTCATAGGTTGTGACGCCTCCTGCCGCATCGGTCATCGTTTGGACACGGTTTTCACCGTCATACGTCCAGCGCGTGACCAGCTCTTCGGTGCCATTTTCTGTAGTGACTGTGCGCGTCTCAACTGTACGATTCCCTCGGATGTCGTACTCGTAAGCGGTCGCATCGCCCCCGGCATCGGTCATGCTAGTCACGTCACGTCGCAGGTTGTAGCTAAAGCGGCTACTGTTTCCTAGGGCATCTTCTAGGGCAAGAATGTTGCCGCTACCGCTGTAGTCCATCTCAGTTGTTTGACCTGCAGCATCTGTTGTAGTCAGCATGTTGCCGCGACTGTCGTAGGCATAAGTTGTTGTATTGCCTAACGCATCGGTTTCACTTAGCAGGCGACTGTTCTCTCCATAGTTGTAGTAAGTCGTGTTGCCCAGCGCGTCGGTCATGCTGGTTTGGTTGCGATTGGCATCATAGGTGTAAGTGGTAGTCCATCCGTCAGGACCACTCTCATCAGTGATGACGGTTTCACTTAACACGTTGTTGTTGTCGTCGTAGGACCGCTTGGTAACCTTTCCGACTGCGTCAATTTCAGTGAGGACGTTCCCGCGTGCATCGTAGATATATGCCGTCGGTCTATCAAAGACGTCTAGCACCGTCTGCTGAGAATTCTCTGAATCGTAAACCAGCTCAACGGCTTCGCCATTGACATCGAGCATCTGAACTAGACGACCCTGCCCGTCATATTCAGAGCGTACGCCACTGCGGCCAAGTGGGTCGATCACCTCATCGAGGTAGTGGGCAAACTCATCGCTGTAGTCAAAGCGGGTGGTGTCGCCACCCCGATCGCGTACCGCAACCAAATCGCCGTTGCTGTCGTACTCATAGGTCACAGACTGCCCAGCCGGGTCAGTCGCCGAGGTGATTCGCCCTTGCACGTCGCGGCCAAAAGTAATCTGCGTACCGTTATCGCTGTAGATGCCGCTATCTTCAAACGTTACTGTATTGCCATTCAGATCCTTCGCAGTGAGCAAGTCACCCGTGCTGGCATCGATCTCGTACTCAATTCCTTCTTTGGTGGTGAGTACGTACACTCCACCGAAGAGCGGATCTTCGGGATTGAAACCGCTGCCCTGTAAGCCGATAAAGCTACCGTTAGCTCGACGCGACAGCTTTTGCGTACTTCTTACGCTCAGTGTGCTAGTCACCCCATCATCTGCTTTGAAAGCCGCTTGGTACAGACTAGGATCGCCACCGCCAATCGCCGGAAAGAAGTTAGAGATAAACTCTTTTTTCGGTGCGAAGGTAAAGCCTTGGCGTTGGCCACCGGGCAAGGTGATGTAGACTTTCGTTTCTTCGTCAAAGGCTTGAGAGCGAATGCCGAAGGTCTCGTACTGTTCATCCCGGCCTAGACTGGTACGCAGATCCGTATCGCGGAACTCTAAGCGCCAGCCATAGCCAAAGTCGTCTGTCTCGCTCGCGTTCAAGCTGTCGTAGGTGCGTGTCACCGTCACTGGGATACCAGAGACCGGCAGTTCCATATCGGTGAAGCTGAGGGTAAAGTTACCCAGCTTCAGGTCACCGCCAATATTGACGGTCTCATCAACAAACACGACGTTGCCGTTACCATCTTCTGCGGTCAGGCGTAGGGTGTAGCTGTCGTTTTGGAATAGTGAAGTATCCAGCTGACCCAAGTCGCCATCATCTACTGTGTTGGTACCGCGATAGATTTCTCTAAAGTCGGTGCTGCCTAGCCTAGCTAGCGAAAGCGTATAAGCAACAAGATTGTCGTCCTGAACGCTGCCGAGGATATCTGTTGGCCCTGTCAGCGTCTGGCCTGTCAGCGGATCTAGAGAGACCGTTGGTGCAATGCCGCTGTTGCTGAAGTCTCTTACTTCAAGGATGGTTTCAGTGGTGGTGGTGTTGCCCGCCGCGTCAGTGGCAGTGGCGATCGCGGTGACATCGCCCGCCTCGGTTGGCGTAAAGCGATAGGCTCCGCTGTTTAGTGCAACGGGTGTACCGTCAATCGTCAGGGTCTGATTGACAACACCCACGTTGTCAGTGGCCTGGACGAAGACAGACAGCGGTTGGTTAACATCAGCAGGCGCAATGCTAGGGAAGATATTGACGGTTGGGGCAATCTCATCGCCTTTAGTCGTCAAGCTATAGCGCTGAAGGGTAGTTGCACCGTAGCTATCAGAAACAGCTATCTCTACATCAGCACCACCGACAGCATTGGGTGTCCAGCGGATGCGACCGTACTGGTCGATTGTCATGCCTTCAGGTGCTTCAACCAGCTCATACGAGAGGCGATCTCCATTAGCATCTCGAGCGCGCAGATCATACCTGTAGGTTTCGCCTGCTAGCGCAGTCAACACAGGATTAGAGAGAATTTCAGGCGCATCGTTGACAGCTACTTGTAGAGTAAAGCGCTGTGCGCTCCCCAGCTGACCGTCGTTAGCGCCTACAACAACGGTGTAGCTGCCGACATCATCACTTGTCGGCTCCCAGATCAGCTCACCCGTTGCACTGTCAATGCTCATTCCATCTGGGCCTGCGATTAGATCGTAGGTTAGCGCATCACCGTTGGGATCTTCTGCGATAACCTGGTAGCGATAGCGATCGCCTGGTGAGGCAAAGCTAACTGCCCGAGAGGTAATTGCAGGACCCTCATTCGGTGCAACGTCACTAACCTCGATTCGATAGGTTTGAGCCGTGCTCCCGCCAGCCGCGTCGCTGACTTCCACCGTGACTTCAGTAGCACCGCTTTGCCCAGGGTCTGGTTGCCAGTCAATGAGTCCCGTCTGCGAATTGATACTCATTCCCTCAGGGGCCTGAACCAGTCTGTAGCTCAGCGTGTCCCCTTCAGCATCTGTCGCCTGCACCTGATACTGATATGCCTGGTCTGCGTAAGCTGCCGTGATTGGAGTTGAAGAGATTAGGGGCGCTAGGTTCGTCCCTCTAACAAACAGCTCGAAGCTTTGACCAGTGAACGCCCCTCTGCTGTCAATCACCTCTAGCGTTATCGTATGTCGGCCCAGCTGGTCGGCGGTAGGTTGCCAATGTAGCGTACCGGCTTCTGGGTCAATGCTCATACCTGTAGGCGCATCGACGAGCTGCCAACGTACCACGTCACCATCCGCATCAAAGGCGTTTGCACTGTAGCGATAAGGTCGCTCTACAGTTGCGCCAAAGCCTTCTGGTGTGGACGTAATCTCAGGCGCACTGTTGACGCTAACATTGCTGACCGCTACCTCAAACTGTTGAATGACAACGCCACCTCGACCATCGCTGATCTCTAACTGGACTGTGTTGACGCCCTGTTGTTCTACGCTCGGAGTCCAGCTTACCAAGCCCTCTTCATCGACGGCCATACCCTCTGGACCTTCTACAACGCGATAGCTCAGTGGATCGCCGTTGGGGTCTTCAGCTGCTATCTGATACAGATATTGCGTATTCACCCGAATGCTAGTGCGTGGACTGGAGGTGACTTCAGAAATCTCGTTTTCTGCTGTTGCAACTACACCTACGGTAAATTGCTGCTGTGTCTCAGCGCCTCTGTTGTCAATGGCAATGACTTCTACAACTGCCGAACCAAGCTGTTCCACTGCGGGCATCCAACGAACAACGCCAGTGGCTTCATCAATGGTCATACCTTCGGGGGCATTTTGCAGACGGTATCCAACCACTTCACCATCTGCATCTTGAGCCCGTACTCGGTACTCGTAGGGCAGATTGATGATGGCTGTTAAAGCCGGTGGAGAAGTAATGATTGGAGCTTCATTATTAGTCTCAACTGCCAGCGTGAAGGCTTGTAAATCGATACCCCCTCGCCCATCGTGAACTTTGACAATCACATCGTAGCTACCCAGCTGCTCAGCCGATGGCTTCCAGGCAATCTTTCCAGTTGCAGGTTCGATTACCATACCGTTTGGTGCCAGAGTCAGTTCATAGGTCAAGGCATCTCCTTCTGGGTCTGATGCATTCACGTCATATCTGTAGGTTTTACCGATGACAGCACTCGTGCCGGGATTCGAGTCAATGTTTGGAGCAACATTGAGCAAATCAGCCACATCAATTGTGAAGAGCTGAATGTCTCGGCTCTTGTCGTCGCTCACCATTACCTGCACATCGTGCGTACCAGCATCGGTGCCAGACGGTGTCCACTCGATGACACCTGTTTCTTCATCAACGGTCATCCCTTCTGGTGCAACTCTTAGAGAGAAACTCAGTTGGTCAGCAGTATCTGCGTCGGTCGCATCAACGTCGTAGCGATATGTCTCGCCTTCTGCACCTTCTGTAAGAGCTGTTGTAGTGATAATTGGGCGCTGGTTAAGTGCTTGCAGGCTGATACCAGGGCTGTATGCATTGTTATCTTCATGGCATTCAAGAACGCTGCCATGACCAGTCCCGTCGTCATCAACAACAACCCAAACATCATCGACTGAGCCAGCAGGTACTGTGACCGAGATATCTTCGAAGGCACCTGGGATGAGTTGAGTGGTGGTTTGAGTGACGCCGACTAGGCGTCCACCTGTCTCTGGATTGCCATCGTAGAAGGCTACGTTCACACCAGCACTAGTAAACTTAGCACCGCCATTACCGACACGCGCTGTGATAGTGGCCTCACCAGCAATCTCTTCAACTCTGACGTAGGAGGCTATCAAATCTGGAGCGGCTAGAGGATTGCTACCCGGTTGAAGGTTCAAGCGATAGCTGTTGTATAGCTGCCAACTATTTTCTTCATAGGCTGGAATAGAGCCGTCATCGTTGATATTGGTGATGTGATACGAATGCTGGTTCCAGATTTGGCGAGTAGGAACCCATGTGTTGTTGAGATCTCCGTAGACGATGATTCCTCGTTGCTGGGTACCACGGCTGTAGTCGTTCGCGATTGCTACAATCTCTGCATTCCCATCAGCGTCGACATCAGCAATGACTGGTAATTCTCGCAAGGTCCCGGAAGTTTTAGGAGACTGAAACAGGATACGACCGTCAGTCCCGTCATAAATTCTTAGATAGCGTTCATCACCGTATACAACCTCAGCTCTACCATCACCGTCGAAATCGAATACTGATGAGCCTGTTGTTCTAGAGCTAGTGTCCTGTGTTGCACTTGCCCACTTGATAGAACCATCTGTTTCTATTGCGACATACCGACTCGCACCAGCAACACCAATTTCGGGCAAACCGTCACCATCAAAGTCAGCAACTGTAGGATTACCTCCTCCTGTAGTAGGTAATGTAGTCGTCCACTTTATATCACCTGTATGTTCTAGTAGATGAACTTCATTACCCCCATACCCTCCTGTTACAACAATTTCAGGGAAAGGATCTAAATCAAAGTTACCGATAGCTGAGTAGCCATCATTGATGGCAGCATTCCAGTACAGCGAGCCATCGGCACGATAAGCACTTCTTCCTGCAACAATTTCAGGAGCTCCGTCTAAGTCTAGATCTGCAACGGCCGACCATCCACTCCCGGAGCCAAGTCCACCGGACTCATCACCCTGCCAGAGAAGATTGCCTTCACTATCCAATGCAATATTACGAAAGATGATTTCTGGTGAACCATTGTGATCCAAATCAGCTATAGCAGGACTTCCGCTTTCTGCTCCTTGCCAGGTACTCTTCCACTTGAAGCTACCATCATGTTCGAAGGCGATGACTGAGCCATCCTCATGGTTACCAATAATCTCAGCGTATCCGTCGTTGTCAATGTCTCCGACAGCAATGCCACTGCCTGGATACAGATCATACGCGGAGTTAGTAACCGTCCAAAGTTCCCGACCTTCATCTCCGCTAATTGCGCGTAATTTACCGTTCTGCTGGTACTGCCTTCCTGCGAACGTCGTAAAAATGACGTCTGGCGTACCGTCTTTGTTTAAGTCGATAACTGCCGGAGTCATCATTACTTGGTGAGAGGACGACGCCACGGAGAAAGACCGCTTGTTCCATTCAACAACAGGATTAAATTCACCAACGGGTTTAGCGATACAGTCATGGCTGCTGAAGTCTGTATTATTTGACTCGTCCGTTTCTCTGATACTATCCTCGCTGTCGATTACACCCCAGATAGGGACACCAGAGAAACTGACAAACCCAGAGAGACTAGTCGAGATAGAGCGGCTCCGACCTGATAGCAAGGTATCGACAACTGTTTCCCGCCCTAAGATGTTATCGGTATCAGCATCAAAAGCCTGATTCTGATTACTATCTTCAAAGAACACGACATCGAACGAATCGGTAAGGTCCTCTGATCCTTCGTTAGCGATAGTCGCCGAGACATTTCCGCTTAGAGACAAAAGTTGACCGTCGAAGACTAAGTCGCCTGCTTCGACATCATCAATAGTCAAATCGTGAGTGGCCGGTTCTTCATCAGGAGATGATAGTGAAATCGTATAGTTCTGAGTATCTTCCGCACCATATTGATCGACTGTACGAACGGTAACATTCGCTTCTTCTCCAATGTTGCTTTTGTAAGCTTCTACTGACGCTGAATCCCACCGTATGAACCCTTTGTCTTTGTCAATGGTCATTCCATCAGGAGCATCCATCAGGCTGTAGGTCAAAGTATCTTTATCCGGGTCAATGGCGTCTACATCATAGAAGTAATTAGCACCCGTTTGGTTTGCGTAGAGGTCCGTAATTCGAGAACCGCCGCGACTATAGTCAAACGAAGAAGGTCCAAACTCGTATTTGATATACCGTACGAATTGGTCAGGTTGATTGATGATAAGAGGCGCTGTCGTCACATCAACACGACCATCTTCAGAGCCAATACTACCCCACTCAACGTAGGTTTCGTTGTCTGTAGATACACTTATACGAATGAAGTCCCAAACTTCTCTATCACCAGGATAGGGATAGTAATTTACACCAATTTGGTCAATTAGGCGCTCTCCTCCAAGATCTAGAACAAGGTTTTGATCTGAATCTCCTCGCTTGAAGGCGAATCCTGCTTCTCCGTTGGACAGCCAAGGCGTTTTCGCTGTAGATAACAAATTTTCCTGAGCTGTTATGAGCCCATTTGCAGTTGGAGTATATGATAGATTTTCTGAAAAATCATACTGAGATGACACAGATACGATACTCGCACCCCTCGAGCCTAATGCGAATTCTTCCTGAGCTGCGTTGAGAGCTGTGACTGGATTGCTGACAATAATAGGTGCGCGGTTGTCTTTTGGAGGGGTAACTTTGACAACATACTTTTGGATGTCAACTCCACCGTTGCCATCATCAACAGCAACTTGTACTTGATGTTCACCATCTTCTAAACCCAAACTTTCTCGATCAGGTGAGATTCTCAGTACTCGGTCATTCTCAAGTTCACTGACGTACATAGCTCCATCGGGACCAAAGGCAAAATCGAAGACACCTGAGAAGCCAGTACCCACGATATCTGCGCTACCATCTTCACTAAACCTTAACAGCTCACCAGTATCGAACTTGACAGCGTATAGGGAGCTTCCCCAAACACCCCCTTGACCAAAAGCTACTCGGTGACTGCCTAGGCCAGTAGCAAAAGTATCGTTGAGCAGCTCTCCATTGGCGCTGTAGATTCTAATTGTGCCGTCTTCAGCGCCAGCAGTAAATATTCTGTTCTGCGAGTCGATGGCGATGCTTTCTAATCTACCAGGATGCGTGAATAGCTCTTCTGGAAATTCACCGTCTGTACTGACTAGCGCCTTCCCGAAATTAGAATTAGTGAATAATAGTCGACCGCTGTTATCTAACGTTAAAGTTGATACATTGCCGAGAGTAGAAGACGGTCCAAAGAGATTGACAATCTGTTCATCTTCTAAGATGGACTGAATGCTACCTGAACTGTAGCTATTATTTCTTCTGCCACCTACTATTACAGTTCCAGGGAACCCTGATATGGAACCATACCTATCGAACAAAACTGTATCGGGGTCGTCAACAGATCGGCTTCCATATTCCCTAACTTCAGTACTATTGCGTGAAATTCGATGAATTTTGACAGGATCCAAAATTCCACCACCAGAACCCCTGTTGTCCCGGCCAACGTAGAGTACACCGTTTGGTGCAAAGGCTAATTCAACAGGATCGGTAACGCTTGCATAAACGTCTACATCAAAACCACTGACCTGCGGAAGATCATCAGCTTCATCTTTCCTCCCTTGAATTGACGGTTCGAGATCGTCGATCGTCGGTTGCCAATGGATGATGCCTGTTGTCGGCTCAACCCACATACCTTCAGGTGCATCAACCAGGCTGTAAGTTAGTTCATCTTGGTCAGGATCTATAGCATCTACGTCATATGTGTATTTACTCGCGGGCACCTCACTACTTTGAAAGCCGCTGTAGAAGACGTTTTTCTGAGACATGTTGAAGAAGCCAAATTTGCCAGCAGCAAAGGTATCATCTTCAACTGTGATAGAGTCGACAACTCTATCACCCTCACGAACGGTAATCGTGAAGGCACCTGGGGTTAGGTCTATAGAGAACTGATAATCGGTTTGATCGCTGTACGCAATGTCATTGGAATACAGTGTTTTAATCTTTTCATTGTCTTCACCTCTCAACCAAAAGTCTTCTCCATCTAGAGGCGCTTCTGAATTTACTACCCGAACATGCATTCCTGATTCAGAAGGGCCGTACGGAGCGTTCTGAGGCTTCTGCTTCCAGTCAAACAAGTAATAGTGCTGATTGTCTTGATATCCAAAGACGAATCCAATAAAGTCGTCGTCTTCTGTCGTATTGGTACGGAATGTTCCTTCAATCCTTTCATTAGAAAATTCTGTTGGACTTAGAAAGATAGAGGCATTGGAGTTATTAAGCTGTTCGACTACTGTTCCGTCAGCACTTACAACCCAGTCTCCAGGAACGTCTCGATTGGTGAAGTCATATTGCTCGACCGTCCATGTGGACAAGTCAAAGATCTCTGTAGACCCAGGCTTAGAAACCTGTGCATCAACAACTGGTGCTGTTGTAATGATAGGCGGGCGATTCGGCACATTGTCCTTGACGCTCAGCGTATAGGTCTGCTCATCTACGCCACCCTGTCCATCGTCGACCTGAATGGTGACCTGCGTTGTGCCAAGGTCAGTCTCAGTCGGATTCCAAACCAGCTCGCCGGTTTCACTATCAACCGATAGTCCCTCCGGTCCACTAAACAGTGAGTAGCTTAGCGTATCGCCGTTGCTATCGGTCGCCTCCGCGTCATAGCGGTAGGGCTTACCGACTAGCGCTTCCAGGTTGGGCGCACTAACAAACTCTGGCGCATCGTTCAGCTCGCTCAAAAAGCTCAGCTCATAGTCAAACTGCACCTGGTTCGGATTGCGAAATACTAGCTGCAAGAACTCACTTGTCTCTTCACTCGCTAATACCTCATCACCTAGCAACGATGACAGGTTGAAGTACGCCTTCCCCTCAGGCGTCCGTCCATCGGGCTTGACTACACTAACGCTCGGGTCGCTGATGCTCTCTACCACCATCACCAGCTGGTCACGCACTGGATAGGCCGAAACGTTCTGAGCCGCAACCTCTACTAGTAACTCAGCAGTATCACCATTGAAGCTGGTTTGCCCGTAAGCCGGTCTTAGCCAGCCCGATACATCTTCTAAGCGGGTAAGATCTACCGCCTGAGTTACAGCGCCAGTTCGGGAAGGCGTAATGCTTAGATCGCCACCGCTTTCGCTACTCACCTCAATAGAGTTGATACGAACAGTCGTCTGCGTGTCATCGTCGTTGTTGACCAGTCGAAAGACGAGCTGAGCTTCTGTTCTAGGCGCTAGGTCAGAAACATCCAAGGTGATTCGATTGCCATCGATACTAACGCCTGCCGCGCTCTCTTGAGCGACACCCTCTGTGAGGTTGAAGAAGACGTCCTGGTTGCTGCCGACCGTATGCACCAGAGAACGGCCATCTTGGTCTAGCAGTGCGACTTCAAAGGCGTCTCGAATCTCACCAATCGAAGCCGTGTCAAAGTCAGCATCAAAAGTAAAGCTGAGGCTAGAAGGATCGTCTGGAACCGTAACTGACTGAGTGTAGGTAGGTGAGAAGTCTTCGTTTTCCTGTAGAACAATGCCACCTGTCGTCTGTTCGTAGTCGTAGCCAGTGATATAAAAGGTGACTCGTCCTTGACTATTCTTCAGACGCGGATCGGGTGCATCTTCTGGCCAGCTCATGCGAGCCACGCCTGATACAGACGATATCAGTCCATCTTTAGAGACAAAGAGCTGGTCTAGATCCTGGCCGTCGTTTGGCCCTTCGCTACTCAGTAAAAGAGGACTCTCTAACTGGCTCTGGTTCACTGAGTGAATCTCCAAGGCCATAGCGGTGCCTTCGCCTACCTTGTTCTCATTGGTGGTGTTGACCTTGGTGTAGAGCGATAGCGCGTTCAACGATAGCGCCTCCTCGACCGGATACGTCAGCAGCTGACCATCAATCACAAATTGAACGGTCTGCTCCTCTACCTGTAGCGACCATGCGATCTCTTCTCCGTTCTCCCAAACATGTTCTGCTTGTTGATGAAGATCTGTCTGAGCACCGTTGGGGCCAATGGCAAACTCGTATGTTGTAATTCCGCCAGCCCTGGCCTCAAAGCTCCAGAGCTTTTCTGACTGCTGCTTCGCCTGGCGAATATCGGCTGTACTGGTTGTAGTATCAAGCGAGAGCGCGTCTTCGCTGGAACTGTCCGAAGCATCCACTGTGACTTTAGACGGTAGGAGAAAACGACTATCTACTTCAGCCGATACGGTTTGCTCGCCAATCTCGATATCTTGCGTAAAGTGCTCTGCGGCAAACAGTGAGTCGTCTGAGACCGTTCCTTTCACATCAACCAGGCCGATCTTGCCAGTGGTAATCAGCTGCCCATCGCCGTTGGTGAAGTTGGTTGTCAGCGGATCTAAGCCTACGCCAATCACAGAAGATAGAACACTGCCACCGACAATAAGTTCTTTGAGTTCACCCTCGTTATAGGTATCATCATCGCCGCCAACGACACCATCGGCACCTAGATCAGCGCCGATAAGAAGCTTCGCACCGCTGACATCCCCGCGCACATAGGCCCGCTTCATGCTAGCAGCGGCAACCGTTCCCTGTAAGTCAGCCTGCACATCGAGGTAGTTGAGCGAGCCGCCTACCGATAGCGACCAGTCTGAGGTGGTTGATGACTCTAGCCTGGTCAAACGGTTGTTCTGCCCTACCCTCCAGATACCTGACGCGGTTCCTTTTACTTTGATTGTGTTGATACTGCCGGCGACCGCTAGGTTAGTATCGAAGTCTCCCCTAATGTCTAATTCTTTAATCTCAGGCGCAACCAGCAGCGCGGCTGCATCGGGACTCGCTGTCCAAGTGGCTGCCTTTAGTCCTTTTATACTGACATCTGAGCGCAAGCTAGTGTTAGTGACCTCACCTAAGGCAATGTCTACCTGACGGTTGGAGTTTGAGCCTTGACCAATTGTGATTTGAGCGTTGCTAACATCGTCTAGCTCTAGCTTTTCTATCGCGCCAGTGATAGTCAAGTTACCTTCTAGGTCGGTGTTTTGCGCGTCGAGACGCTTTAAGTCACCATTAACGACCACACCACCGAGTACGTGGCCATTACCGCTGCTTTTGATCACCACTTCGCTACGCTCGGTGGTGCCATATAACGTGAGCTGTCTGACGCCTTGTTGCTCTGTAATTTCGCCGTAGCCGTCGCCCTTTAGCTGGAAGCGAATGAGATCGCCGTCTTCATCTCTTAGCGTGAGGACTTTGTTTTCATCGCCGAGGTTACCGAACTGCCAGGCTACGGTTTGGTCGGTGGCAGCTACAACAATGTTGTTCGCTTCATTGGATTCGGGGACGTTGTTGTTGCTATCGACTGCAACATAGATGCTGTAGTCACCAGGAGCAAGGTTATCGGGCAGTTGGACGCTAGTCGATACCCGTCTATCTTGGCCGGGTTTTAGCTTGAGGTTATCAAAGTTAAGCGCTCCGATCTCGAGGGGACTGTTCTCGCTGCTACCCGCTCCGCTTTGTGCCTGTGCATATATTTTGACGGTAACGGGATGCCGGGTGCGAAGCCCACCTTGATTCTTCAACGTGATCGACAGGTTTGCTTTCTCTCCAGGCAGAGCTACTTCATCGAAGGTAGGTGTGCTCACCTCGGCGCTTAGATCTGGCAACCCTTGCGACTGTACGTACTGCATCACTTCTGTCAGAGAAGTT
Source organism: cf. Phormidesmis sp. LEGE 11477 (assembly GCF_015207105.1). GTDB lineage: Bacteria > Cyanobacteriota > Cyanobacteriia > Phormidesmidales > Phormidesmidaceae > Phormidesmis. The sequence goes on along the minus strand of NZ_JADEXO010000028.1, from coordinate 34,916 downwards.
GCCGCTTGGTAGGCCGGGGACGCGAATCTGCTACCGGTCAGTGTATCTATGCCTGGATTTCTGCCTAGGTAGTTGCCAAACGCAGTGTGTTTTTGATCGGCAAAGTCTCGTACGTCTGAGAGCAGCTGCTGAATCTCTTTGTTGCCGACCAGCATTCGGTCGATGACGGCTAAGTCCGAGAGAATCTGCTGTTCCGTCTGGGTGACGTCCTCATCGATGACTACGTTACCAATGCCGTTGAACGTGCCGTTTTCTAGCTGATTCCACAGCTCATCTATCCAGCCGCTTTGCCAGATAGCAGAACTTTGTGAGGAGGTGGACTCGAAGGCACCGCTGTTGGAGTTACCTAGCATAAGTTTGTAGCGTTTTTGAGCAGCAGGGTGTAGCGCAGCAGCATAGCTGCTGCGGCACTGGCAGTAGTTGAGTTAGGGGAAAGTTCTGGGGGCGAAGCAGAAAGGATAGTAGTCTATTCCTGTAGACAAAGACTGCCCGTGCTTCTGTATAAAAAAAGATACACGCTACCGACTTCATACTGACTTTGCAAAATGCTCAAAGCTAGTGGCGATTATGAAGACTTTGCTGTAAAAGTGAAGGAATAATCATATCTGAGGTACGAACGTGGGATACAAACGATGCCCACTTACCCCACACCCTGCGATTAGTTATATGGGTAAACACCTACTTGTGTACTCAACGATGCCTTGTCATCATCAGAACCGCCCGATAGAGTAAACGATGAATTAATCACAAGTACCTAACGTATAGGCGGGCTCCACTCTGTGCAGATCACCCAGCGAAACATTGGTTTAACGGTAGATGACAGCTTGATGCGGGTATATGTCGCGGCTCCAGAACCGGCAGGTCAGTATCCTGGGATTTTGTTCTATTCAGATATCTATCAACTGGGTAGCCCCATTACGCGCCTAGCCGATCGCCTAGCAGGGTACGGCTATGTTGTAGCAGCGCCGGAGATTTTTCATCGACTAGAGCCGATAGGTACAGTGATTGAGCCAGATGAGCTAGGGAAACTGCGAGGAAATGATGATGCTAGGCGCAGTGAAATTGCACATTACGATGCCGATACCCGAGCTGTCTTAGAGTGGCTTCAGGCTGAAGAAACCGTACTGTCCGACCAAATAGCAGCCTTCGGCTTTTGCATTGGTGGCCACCTAGCATTTCGAGCGGCCCTCCAGGATTCGGTAAAGGCCGCAGTCTGTTGCTATCCCACAGGTATTCACAACGGTAAGCTAGGCCGAGGCGTTGCCGATACGATTGCACGTGTCAGCAAGCTGAACGCTGAAATACTCACAGTATTTGGAACTTTAGATCCTCACGTACCATCAGAAAGCCGCCAGCAGATTTTGCAGGCTTTGGATGAGGCAAACGTTGTTCATAAGACATTGCTGTATGAAGCTAATCATACGTTCATGCGAGATGATGGTTATCGTTATGATCCAGTCGCAACAGATGCGGCATGGGGCGAGAGTCTTGAATTCCTGAGCCGAGTGCTGGCCTGAGCGATCGCATAGAAAGGGTGTGTGATCGCTGCCAATACTTCGAGAGCAGTCCATACATCGTCTGCGGCATCTATCCCTGTGGCCTGACAGAAGGAACCTGCGAAGACTTTAGTGCGATCGCCGGTCTGTCGAAACGCTAGTCACTGTCAGCGGCAGCTACGCAGGTGACTGGATACCGCAGCCATTATTAATGCCAACTACAGCAGAGCAGCTCTCGTTCCGAAATTGTCAGGATTGGGTAGCCAAATTAGATCACTCTCCAAGTCAACCTTCCCCCGTCCTGCTTGTGCTTAAGTGGATTGGAATAAGACTCCCAGTTCCTCTACTACTTTTATAAATCGCTCCCTGCGATCACTCAGACAGACGAATTCTGCCATCCGACTTTGTGGCCTCAGAGTTGCCCACTTCATCGACCGCCCGACAGAACCTTTGAGCAGCATCAAACTCGCCAAATCCAAGCGTCGGGTCATAGCGATGCTTGATTCGTCGATGACTCTGCTCTACAGGATTATCGGTGCAGGGACGTACCTCGTGCTCAACTTCCTTGCCTAACTCTTCTCCAATCGCCTGTAGATAGGAGGCTAATCCATCGGTTGCCACCTTCTCGGGTGCATCCTTGTGAAGACCAATGGCCTGGGCAAAGAAAGCTTTAGTCCCAGCCATATCACGAGTCTTGCTGAGGCGGACATCCACCAAGTTGCTATCCTCATCAATGCCTCGATAGAGATAGCACCACTGCCCGTGGACTTTTACAAAAGTTTCGTCCACTAGCCAAACCTTGCCGACTTTTCCTTTCCGCTTCCTCCGTATCTGCTCGGTAAGATGGGGCAAAAATCGTTCTTCCTAAAACCGCACCATTTCATGGGTGAACTCGAAGCCTCGCAACAGGAAGAACTCGGTGATATCCCGATAGCTGAGCTTATAGCGTACGCGACAGAGAATTACCTGGAAAATAATATCGGCCGGGACTTCGATAAAGTTGAACGGTGTTTCTGTCCGTTCATTAAAAGTCCGACGACAGTCCTTGCACCGAAACATGTCATAGCCCAGACTGGTTTTACGTTGCAAAACCGAAACGCGAGTTGATTGGCAGCGAGGGCAGTCCGTAGGAGATAAACAAGGCAGGGCTTGAGGGAAGTCCCAAGCCTACCAGCAAGATGCCCAGCATTCATCTTTGGCTACTCACATCTGACGGTTTCGGCTGATCTACAAAATTTTCTGAGAACGCATGAGAACTCCTTGTCTGAAAGCATTGTCGATGCCTGATCTTAAAAAAACAACGAGAAATTTTAACAGGCCTTGCTAACCTGTAAATTGGGACTTCATATAGGGTTTTTAGCCGCAGCTCTTTTTTTACCATTAGTTTTGAAATAGCTGTTGCACTTTCCCCATTTTCGACAACAGACTTAACCATTTCACCACTACTCATTTCCAACGCAATTTTTAACTGGTCACAGGCAATTCCCCACCGTCCTAGAGCCCGCTCAAACATAGACCGTGTGCCTGACCCTTGCTCTCGCATAATCCAAGTGGTCGTAAGTAATTCCGATGCCGAAATCATTGCTGACTTGTACCAGGGATGGTGCTTGCCAACGACAATAATTAAATGATCGCTACCGACGGTCTCTAATTCCAGTACTTTGCAAATGGTCGGTTCAATTTCGCCTTCTACGAAGCCCAAGTCAAACTTTCTGTTAGCTATGCCTGCGCTGATTTCTTTAGTATTGCCCAGCGTACAGTAAATTTGAATACCCGGATATTGTTGCTTGAATCGGCTAATTTTTGGAGGTAACCAGTAATTTCCCACGGTCCGACTAGCGCCCAGGTGAAGCTCACCCCGTCGTAATGCACTTAACTCTCCTAGGCCACGCTCCGTGAGGGTGACCTGTCCTAGTATTTTTTGGGCCTCAACCTGCAACAATCTACCAGCTTCTGTAATTTCAATATGGCGACCGATACGATTAAACAGTTTCATATCGTAGCGGTCTTCCAAGTTATGGATGGCGGCGCTGACTGACGATTGCGTCATGTACAAGGCTTCAGCGGCACGGGTAAAGTTCATATGGTCTGCTGCTGCCAAAAAGATTCGTAACTGATCAAGTGTCATACCCATGGCTAGAAAATTGGCGATAAAGAGATTAATCGATTTTATCGATTGTTTTGGTGGAAAGAAACATTTGTTGCAACGAACCAGCTTTCTTATAGTGAGGGAAGATATCTCATTTCGCTGACCTAATTTCGCCACAAATTATAAAGATGTTGAAAAAACCTCGATGCGTTGGGATGCTGAGTAGATTGCTGTACCACTCTGTTACGCTGACCTTCAACTTACAGCAGCTTATCTTTTTGGGGTTGGCGTTTGTGTGTCTCACCCCGCTTATAACAGCTCCACTTGCGCTTACATTAGGGCTGGCGATCGCGCTGACGGTTCGCAATCCTTTTCCGCAAGTAAGCAAACAAATTTCGCGTCAAGTGTTGAAAGGTTGTGTTGTGTTGCTAGGCTTTGGGATGGATTTAGCCATTGTGCTAAAAGTGGGTCGCAGCAGCGCACTATTTTCGATTCTTACCATTGGGATGACTCTGCTATTGGGGCAATGGCTAGGCACACGGCTAAAAATATCGCACAAAATATCGATTTTGATTTCGTCAGGGACGGCTATCTGTGGGGGATCTGCAATCGCTGCTATTAGCACAGTCATTGGGGCTGCTGAACAAGAAATCTCCATTGCGATGGGCACTGTTTTTTTACTCAATGCGGTAGGGCTTTATCTGTTTCCACTGCTGGGTCATACCTTTCACCTGAGTGCCGAACAGTTTGGGCTGTGGGCAGGGGTGGCTATTCACGATATTTCGAGTGTTGTGGGTGCGGCTTCGTATTTTGGGGTCGAGGCTCTGAATACAGCGACTGCTGTAAAACTCGCGCGTTCGCTTTGGATTCTCCCCGTATCTCTTCTTTTTTCAAGATTGATTCGGCCTCACGATACTGCAACCAGATCAGGCGAGTTCTCTCAGCCCGTTCAAGTGCCGTGGTTTATCTGCCTATTTTTACTCGCCTCTGTGGCCCGTTCCGTGATACCTGCGATCGCTGACTGGTCGCCTACAATCACGCAGTTTTCAAAAATCGGCCTAAAGCTAGCACTCTTTTTAATTGGCGCTGGACTATCGGCAAAAACCTTGAAATCAGTTGGCTGGAAGCCTATTTTACAAGGCGTTGTGCTATGGATTATCGTCAGTCTCTGCTCGCTAGGCATTATTCTGTTTTTAGGCTTGACTCACTAGGAAATGGCCGCGTAAATGGCCAGTTGTGGGTTACTCGGAAAGCTGCCGAACTAAGCTAGGGAAAAGGTGACTACTGTTAGCATTGATGTCAGGAACCAGTGGTATATAGTTGACAACATTAATTCCGAAATTGGCCAGATTAAAATCGTTCTTGTAAGCACTATTTTTGTAGGCGTCATCTTCATAAGTACCCTCTTCATAAGCATGACGGGTGATTAAAAGAAGATCGTGAATACCAATATCTTCCAATATTTGTGCCGCAAGACTAACAGTCTGGGGCGCTAACTGGATCGACTGTCCGTCGTGGACTTTGACAGTATCTGTCCCTGTATCCTTTGAGGCATAGCGCTTTAGCTGATCCACTAGTCCACGGCCATGGTCTGCGGGTCGTAAATAAACAATCACACCTTGTCCTGCGGCAGCTATCATTCCCATGGCCGCAGACAGTTGATTACGACAGCTACAGCGTAGTGAACTAAAAGCATCTCCAATTAAACATTCAGTATGCAAATAGACTCTGACAGGCCCAGCGCTCATGGGATTGCCTTTGATGATAGCCAGATGCTCAGAGCGATCGCCTAAGCTCCGATAGGCCTGCACCTTAAAAGCGCCAAATTCAGTCGGCAGCTGAGTAACCGCTTCGCAAGCAACAAGAGTCTCGCAACTCAACCGATAAGCGATCAGATCTGTCATACGAATGACCTTGAGATGGTGCCGCTTGGCATAGGCCAAGGCAACGTCCCTTTGCTTCCCGCTAGCATCACTTCTCGCATGACCGGATGATTTAACCCCGCAAACCAGCCCCGCCGGATATAATCCGGCCAAACGAGCGAGATCTACAGCAGCTTCGGAGTATCTGGCCCTAGCCAGCACGCCACCTGTTTGAGCACCCACTGGAAAAATATTTCCCGACTGCTGTAGATCCTCTGGTTTTGTTTGAGGATTTAAACAGGCTTGAACGGTTCGGGCCTGACCCTCAGCAGCTGTTTTAGCTGAAGCACCGCTAACAGATAAGCTGAGCCGGATTCCGGCAGACAATTCTCGGACTTTGTTCTCATTACAGCCTGAGGGAATGCCGTTTAGCGGCTTGCTCGGCAACGCTAACGCCTGTAGCCGAGCCTGTTCCATCGCTAAAAGCAAAGGTGCTACGGACAGTGAGCCCCTAGCCTGAGTGGTCATAAACTCAACCCTCTCTGGCGTTACAAATTGAGCGGCACACATTAAATAGACCGATTGCCGCCATGATTTGTCATCAAAAACAATCACCGAGCGGCCCACTTTCATCTCTGCCAGGGCTTCTTCAACAGTGCTAAACAAGGCAGTACAAACTGGCTTATAGTCTGTTGCGACCGACCTGCCATCACTCTTCTTTAAACTTTTATTCAACGTAGGAAGCATTTTTCCACTAATAGGCTAAAAGATTTTCTCGTAACGTGCTGCCTGTATACTCCGTGCGATATCTGCCGCGACGCTGTAATTCAGGAACCACCATATCGACAAACTCTTCGTAGCACCCAGGTGTATAAGAGGCGATTAGCATAAAACCATCCGCGCCCCCTTCATCAACAAAGTATTCGATTTTATCTGCAATCTCAGCAGCTGTTCCATATAAAACAGGCATCCCCATGCCCATCGCGTAGTACAGCGCGGCCTCTTTTACCGTAATGGGGGCTCCACCCTTGGCATAAATAATGCTTTCAAAAAGACCCTGAATACCAGGAATCTCAATGTCTTGAACATATTCGTCTAAATCGTAGGTTGAAAAATCGGGACCGAAGTGTCCCGAAATCCAGGCCAGTGCGCCCTCTAGCGGAATATTACTGAGAATTTGTTCATATTTCTCCTTGGCATGCTCGTGAGACTCACCCACAATACATTGCAAACCGTATATCAGCTTAACGCTACCAGCAGGTCGTTGAAAGCGGTTTTGAAGCCGATCGTTTAAGTCGTCGGAATACTGTCGCATTCTGTCGACCGTAGGATGCACTGCAAAAATAGCTTCGGCATGTTTGGAAGCAAAATCACGACCGCGATCGGAAGCACCCGCCTGCCAGAGCACCGGCCTTCCTTGAGGCGAGCGATAGCAAAAAGAACGGCCCTTACAGCTAAAGTACTTGCCCTGGTAATCGACTTCATGCACCTTGGCCGGATCGGCAAAAATGCCGCTTTCCCTGTCCGCAATAATGGCATCCGGCTCCCAAGAATCCCAGAGTTGATAGCAAATTTCCATGTACTCTTCCATCCGGTCATAGCGCTCTGCGCGGGGCGTCATTGCAGCGCCGTAGGCGTCCCATTCGCTTCTAGAATAAGAGCTGACAACGTTCCACGCAACCCGCCCGCCTGATAAATGATCCAAGCTCGACAGGCGGCGAACCATTGAATAAGGATGCTCGAAAGCGGTTGATAGCGTTACCCCAACGCCGAGATACTTGGTCGCGGTTGTGATAATTGGCACGATGGTTGAAGGTTCGTGGGTAGGGCACTGAACGGCCCACTTCACGCAGGCATCAGAACTATTTTGAAAGTTGTTGTAAGGGGCTAGCTCGTCGGCAATAAACATGCCATCAAACATGCCACGCTCCATAGTCCGTGCCATGTGCTGCCAGTATTCAGGGCCGCTCCAGTTCCAATTAATTTTGTCTTTGGGATATCGCCACATACCGATGGCATGACTGTTGAATCCGTGCTGAAGGAATCCCAACAGGTGAATTTTCTTCTTAGCTGACATGGTCTATCGCTCCTACGGCTTTGATGGGTGTTTTGGATGGGGTGATTAAAGGATGTTTAGATCGGCGGTTTTACTCGCTATGGTTTCTTAGCTTTGATGGCTGAGGCGAATCCCAACAGCGAATCTTGTAGGCGAGTTTCAATGTCACCATCTAGCTGAATACCGCCTTCATCGAGTCGCTGCATTTGAGAATCCACAATAAATAGACCCCTCTCAATGTGGGTTGCACCTAGGACGGCAAACAGCGGCTTCATAGCGTATTCGAGTGAGAGTAAATGGGTAATGGTGCCGCCAGTCGCAATAGGAAAGAGAATTTTGTCTAAAAAGGCATACTGTGGAAGCAAATCTAAGAGGGCTTTCAAAATGCCTGTGTAGGTAGCCTTGTAAACGGGGGTGGCGATCATGATACCTTTGGCTTCTGCGACTAAGGTGGTAAATTTTTGGAGTTCTGGGCTCTCAAAATTCGCAAAGACTAAGTCTTCTGGTTTAATGTCTCGTATCGTGAATGTTTCAACCTGAAGCCCCTGTGCTTCGAGCAGTCCTGTTGAATGGGCAAGAACAGCAGATGAGCGAGAAGAGACAGAGGGACTGCCTGCGATCGCAAGAATATCATGCATGGATTAAGCACTCTTAACGTATGGAATAGGGATTGGATATATCAGGTGTATCTAGGGCCAAAGACTCGCTTAAGCGGCTATTTTGGCATTGAGAAAGGCTATATATTTGCTGAATTTTTCATCAACAAAGTAGCTGTTCGAAAACTCGCTGGCCAAAGAAACTTGTTGGAAGTGATAGTCAAGGCCCAAGAGGCTGTAGGTTAGCCGCAAAAAGTAGTCATCGATCCAAAAATCAACATCAAATTTGGAAATGTCGTAGCGGTTTTCAAGCCGTCGATTCAACGTTTTAAGGAGCCATGACCACTGAGGCTTCAGGGTTGGATCGATCCGGTTTCCAGAGCTGATAGCAAAGAAATCAAAAATTTGAGCGGGATGAAAGTTAGCGAACTGAGAGAGCTTGTGAGCGGCCTGATCCGGATTGGATAAAAACCAGGAATTCGCAAGCACTAGATAGTACAAGTACGTTATCACCGCCTGGGGGTGATCGCGAATAATTTCACTCCGGCAAACAATCCCTCGTAGGGAGGGTAGTCTAATGGTTGAAGTTTGCGACTGATCCAACGTCCTTGAAAAATTATGTTCTTCTAGCTGACGTGCAAACGTTGTACAGCAAATATGGGCATCAATGCTGCTGTTTGCCAAACTGTTGCTAGCCGTACGAGAGTCTTCATCAATTAGCGTACAGTCCACCTTGACATCATAGCCGCATGAGTCAAACAAAGTAACAATAAATCGATGGGCATTAGTACCCAGCAAAACAGAAATTCTTTTGCCTTTTAGCTCAGCCACTGTTTTGATTTTTGAGGACTTTGGCAACACAATACTGATATCTTCACCCGCAATGTTGTACGAAGCAATGCCAATTAGCTTCGAGTTAAATCCTAGCTGATCAAAAAAAGTTGAGCCGTTTCTCAACAGAGACATATCGTCCAAAATGCAAATATCAATATCATCTCTTTTCATTTGGCGAGTCATTAAATCGCCAGATGAAAAGAGGCTCACCTGTAGATCCAAGTGCTTATCGATACCGGCTTCTGGCAAATCGAGAGCGTCAGGTGGAGAACGCCGGAGCTGTTCGGAAATGTAGTTGACCCCGTGCCCAGCAATAATTTGGCCAATAGAGTCTCGCTGCATGCCAATCCGCAGCGCCGCCGCTGCCTGGTTGAACGACCTGTTGGGCGACAAGTAAAATTTAGGCTGCGGCTCTAAGGCATCTTGTTCTAGCTGAAAACTTCTGACTAAGCTCTCTGAAAGAATTAATAATTCACTCGTATTTGGAACATGAATATAAATGCCATAGTCCCGAACGCCCTGGATAGGAAGCGCTGAAATTTCATGTTTCTGCCGGATTGGGGCAAGGCAAAAGCTCGGCAGAATAGTGGATTTATGAGTGTTGACAAGCGTGTTGATTAAGTCCTGGTAACTGCTGACAAGCTGAGCTAAATTGAGAGCCTCTGGCTGAGAAGGCAGACTTTTAGAAAGGTCTCGATACACTTCTTCGAGTAAAACGATTTGCTCAAAATCAATCTTTTCTCTAGGAAGCGCAGTCTGCCCCGACCTTTGAGATCTCAATGCTTGATTCGTAGACCCAAACGCCACCAGAAACAGCTGATGAGTTTGCAGGCGGTTACAGCAATGCTGACTCTGGTAAGCCGATGAGCTATTGATCAACATATGCAAGTTTTCTCTTTCCGAGGAAGAAAAATCATTGGTGCTAGTCACCGTCTGACGAATTTTTTGGTCGGGAAAGCACAGCATAATCCGATAGAGATATAGCTTGAACCAAAGGGCTGATAACAGTGACGTTGTGCCAATGACAATCTCTTGACTAGCCGGATCAAAAATCTCGCTTTGAAACTCTTCAAAGAGCCCTTCAAAGTCTTCATAAACGCTATAAACTTTTGACACCAGCCGTTCACCCTTGTGAGTAAGGCTAATAGCACCGGGCGATCGCTTCAGCAGGCGAGTATCAAAGTAAGTTTCCAGCTGTTTTACCTTCTTACTAATGAGACTCTGACTACAGTCCAGTACCTCAGCCGCTTTAGAAAAGCTCTGATGGTCATGAACCGTCTTCAAGATCTTGAGATGGTTCAAAGTGATATCTTCCAGCTTCATAATGCTCAGCTCTTTTAGCTATGAAATACCAGCTGTGAATACTAGCTGCGGATGCTCGTTAGCGGTTTAGCAGGATGCTCTTGTGTTTGGGCATGAGCAGCTTTAAAGTTTTTGATGTCCTGCGCCATACAATACACAATCGCCATCGGACTAATCATGGCAAAAACAGGTCCTAAATATAGAAGCGATGGGCTAACGCCATAGGACCAAATCACAAAAGCAGCAGCAATACCGGCCAAAAGGGCACCCCAGGCAGGGGCCGCATAGTAGGAGCCAGTGGTTTCTTCTTCTGTTTCGTGATAGCTACCGGCAGCTTCGTCTAAGACAGTGAGCATTGCTTTGAGATATAAAATACTCACTACTAGCCCAATAATGATGAACATAATTGTAATAGGCGATAGGGCATTCCTGGGAACGGCTCCATCATCAACGGCCCGAGCACCAGAGGAAAAGGCTAAGGCAATCGCAGTCGCTAAAGCACCGATCACAAAATATTGTCCTTTACCCAGAAAATCTTTGAAAGCTTGCATGATCGTTATATGTCCTTAAGTTGAGAAAGATTAGTTGAGAAACGGTTAGAGATCTTTGACCTGTTTGAGCGAATCGTAGTCAAACAGACGGGTATTCGGCAGACTCATGACGATGGGAACAACCGTGCTAATCGCCAGGATAATTAAGGTGCCGGGCAGTTCGCCCAGCGCCATACGCAGGGGCATTCCTACCACAATCGCCGCAACGGTTCCCCAAATAAACCCGCCCGCTGTCATCTTTCGCCAAAAAATTGCCAGCATGAGCGGCACCAAAATAGCGGTGCGAATCGCATAGGTTGTCAGCACAATCGTGACAAAATCCACCCCTGAAATAACAACGCCTAAGGCGATCACCGCTGCAATCAGCATAGAAGTACGCGTGAATTTCAACAGACTTTTCTCTTGAATTTGCGGCGCAATCGGCTTAATCACATCAATAGCGGCTAAGGAGCTCAATGAAGCTAGGGCCCCATCCATCGTGGAATAGCACGCCGAGAGAATGACAAATACATAGGAATACACCAGCCAGCTAGGCAAGCCGATGTGCGAGATAACAAAAGGTCCGACCGCTGCGGCATCATTGTTGAGATTAGTGGCTAAATCAACATTGAGCGCAATCCCGACCAGCCCCAAAATGCCCAAACAAATAGGAATCGGATAGAACCACGCACCTGCCCATAAAAAGCTACGGCCCACCTCCTTTGCCTTTAGCCCCCACACAATCTGCCAAAATGATTGACCGGCCAGGGTCGCGGTGAGCAGTCCTAGCGCGAGGGTAATACCAAAGGCCGCAGGGACATCTGCTCGGGTCACCGATAGTAGTTCAGGCCCCTTGTCAGCAACGGCCTCCCAAAGGGGCGTCGGCCCACCCAAATAGCTCAAAACAGCCATGAGCACGACCGAAGCAGGCACCGTAATGAACAGCGTCGTGAGCGTGGACGTACACATGGAAGCCCACAGCCCACCCAACATGCTGTAGGCCAACACAATTGCGATCGCAACGATAGCAACGGCTGTTTGTGACATGCCAAACACGGTCGAAATCACCAGCGATGTCCCCTTCAAGTTAATAATAATCTCGATGAGAGAGCCAAAAATCAAACCGACCGTGACCACAATTCGGGCCAGCTTAGCATTGTCAAATCTTGAGCTAACGAACTCTCCCATCGTGTAGCCGTGGGGCATTTTCTCTCTTAGCTGCTTCGCGAAAGGAATCACGGCAATCACAGCGAGTCCATTCGGCACGGTAAACCACCATAGGCCAGAGAGCCCAAAGTTATAGGTCATCGCTGCTGACATCATGACAGCCATCGCCCACGTCCAAACAGAGATAAGCCCGGCAACACCAAAGCCAAAGCCGAGCTTGCGGCCCGCAACAATAAAGTCGTGGGTGTTCTTTACTAACTTCGACTTAACGTAAAAGGCCACGCCCAGCGAGATTGCACCCAGCAACAGCATCATCAAAACGCCCTGAGCTGGGGCTAAGGAAGGGTTTGGCACCAGTTCTATATCCAGCATAATTTCTCAAAAGGTTCCTATGGAGACAGGTTTAATAGCTTGGCGATCGTCTACTAAGAGGCCACATCGTCTGGCCACTTACTAACAAAATTAGTGAAAAAAAGATTACGCGAAAAGGCAACAATAAATAGAGAGATTCTTACCGCCTTCAACAACACACTATCAGGTGTGACTAGGTGTGCTGTGTAGGAAATCACACAATCAGCCATCAGCTATTACGATATGGAATATTGACTAGTTTGGTGCGCAATAAGCCTGTTTAACAGGCAATTGGGTTAATCAAAGTTCATTCAATTAAGTCTGTTCTTGTATCTAAAGCTACAAATTACATTGAAAAATATTTTTATGTTGTTGGCAAGGACATCTGTTTTGAAAACTCCCGTGTCCGTGAACCGCACAAACGCAAAAGAGAATGCTTCTGGAGAGAATGCTTCAGTCGCACTTCAGTCACATTGAGTCAGTCGCACTTCAGTCACATTGAGATATTGCATTCAATTTAAGGTTATTAGCTAAATAGTTCTGGCTAGGTGGAACAGATCTAAGGCATCCAGATAAAGCGTCCTCTTGGGCTTTTCTGCTGAGCTAGTGCACTCGCCTAAAGATAGAGGAGCGACAGAAAGTGAAGATTTTTTGGTACATACCGGCCCACAAAGATAGCCGCTATCTCGGAACAGAAGTCGGTTCACGGGCAGCAACTCATACATACTTGTCTCAAATTGCTCAGGCGGTAGATTATTTAGGATATGAGGGGGTTCTAGTGCCCACCGGAAAAAACTGTGAAGACTCTTGGATTATTGCTGCCGCCTTAATTCCGATGACAAAGAGATTACGCTTTATTGTGGCAGTGCGCCCTGGACTTATGCAGCCTGCGATCGCAGCTCGGATGGCCGCCAGCTTTAATAGAATGTCGGGCAATCGGCTGAGTGTAAACGTGGTAGCAGGGGGAGATCCGGTTGAACTTGCTGGCGAAGGGGTGTTCTTAACCCACAGTGAGCGCTATGCGCTGACAGATGAATTTCTTCACATCTGGAAAAGCCTGATGCAGGGAGAAAATACAAACTTCGAGGGTAAATATCTTTCTATCAAAGAAGGACAATTGGCCTTTCCGCCCATCGATAATAGTTGCCCACCGCTTCTGTTAGGCGGGTCGTCACCCACCTCAAAAAAAATAGCCAGCGAACATATCGATACCTACTTAACCTGGGGTGAGCCGCCAGAGAAGGTTGCAGAAAAAATTGAATCAGTGCGTGCACTAGCCGCAGCACAAGGTCGCAAAATCAAGTTTGGCATCCGGCTTCACATTATTGTTCGAGAAACCGAAACGCAGGCTTGGCAAGCAGCCGATCAGCTCATCCGCTACCTGAATGAAGATAAAATCGCCGCCGCTCAAAAAATTCTCTCTCGGACTGAGTCAGAAGGCCAACGGCGGATGATCGCGCTGCACCAGGGGAAAAGAGATGCCCTAGAAGTGAGTCCCAATCTTTGGGCGGGTGTTGGGCTGGTAACAGGCGGTGCGGGAACGGCCCTAGTAGGCGATCCCAAAACCGTGGCCGCTCGCCTTCAAGCATATGCAGACATTGGCATTGAGTCTTTTATCTTATCGGGGTATCCACATTTAGAAGAAGCTTACAGAGTGGCCGATCTGTTATTTCCGCTGCTGCCTATTGTTGACAACAGTGATCCGATACTCAAGCAGATCAAAGTTCCTATCATTCCCGGTGGATGGTAATCCTAATCGCTCACCATCCCACAAAACTGAACCATTCCTCACGTTAGCTCTTCACTTTATACGGTAAATACAATGCGTAGCTGTGGTCGTCGAAAATTCATTCAACATACGTCACTCGGATTGGCGGCAGGCGTACTCGCAGCCTGTGCAAAGTCTGCGCCAGATAGTGCCAGCAACCCGTCTGCTAATGAGCAGGCCAGCGCTAGTGAGAATACACAATTACCGACAGCAGTTAACTTTGGGAGCTTTTCAGTAGCCGTTGACTATGCGCCCTATTTAATCGCTAAAAATAAAGGTTGGTTTGAAGAAGCCTTGGGTAAAGAAGGTATTGAAACTAACTATGTCACTTTTCAGTCATTGCCCCCTATTAATGAGGCTTTTGCCACGGACCGAGTCGATGTCGTTTTTGAGGCAGAACCTCCAGCCATCATTGCTAAGTCAGCGGGTATTGGCGTAAAAATTGCCGATATATCTTGCGTGCTTGTTCAAGAAATTCTTGTGCCTACTACTTCCTTGGCGCGGTCAGCGGCTGACTTAAAGGGCAAGAAAATTGCCGTTCTCGCTGGCACCAGCTCTCATTACGGATTGATTAATATTTTGGAGACAGCAGGATTAAGTGCTGGGGATGTAGAAATTATCGACTTGGTCCCACCAGATGCTCAAGGTGCTTTTGATAGTGGTCAGGTAGATGCTTGGGCTGTTTGGCCGCCCTTTGTTGAGCAAGCAGAACTGAGTGGAACAGGCCGTGTTCTCCCAAGAGGAGATGCCTATATTAATAGCGTTGTCGTTGTCCGAGAGAAATTTGCTGAGCAATACCCACAGGTTTTCACACAAATTTTGGAAGTTGTTCAGACCGCTAAAACGTGGATACAAAGCAATAGCGAAGAAGCCAAACAAATCGTTTCCGAGGAGTTAGACGTTCCCCTTGAAGCCGTTGAAAAAGCTTGGGAGCGCCATCAATGGGATGCCCAAATTACAGAAGACATTATTGAAGATATCCAATTGAAGTCTGATTTCTTTAGCCAAAATGGCTTTATCCAAAATTCAGTCAATGCTAAAGAGCTGGTTGACACCGCTTTCTCGCCATAGACTCTTTTACCGTCGCGAATGCCAATGCCATGAAAAAATCAGCATCGCTCAGGCACCTACTCAGTAGGTCACCGAGGAAAATCGCACAACATTTCATAAGCTGGTCTCGCGCCTTAAACGTTGTTCAATCGTTTCTTTTACCCGCAACACTGCTCATTATCTGGGAGATCAGCGTGAGAGTGGGCATTTTACCCAGTACGCTAATTGCTACGCCTACGAAGGTCGTCAATACCTTCTTTTCGATGATTGTTGACTACCGCCTCATAGACAATTCCTTGGTCAGTCTGGGTCGGCTGTTGAGTGGTTTTTGCCTGGGCAGCAGCCTGGGTGTATTCCTAGGCGTACTGGTTGGCTACTCTAAAAATGCTGCCAGGATATTGGAGCCGACGATATTGACGCTCATACCCGTTCCCCCCGTTGCCTGGATCCCTTTGCTGGTGATTATTTTTGGTATTGGAGAAATGTCAAAAATAATCTTGGTTTCTATCGGCAGCTTTTGTACGTTGTTTATCCATGCTGCGTACGGGATCAGAAGCGCTGATAAAAGCCTGATTGAAGTTGCCTATGTGCTCGAAAAAGATGGCTTCAGTACGTTATTAAACGTGCTATTTCCTGCCAGCTTACCTGTTGTTCTTGCCAGCATGAGAGTGGCGATGGCATTGTCATGGACGCTGCTTGTGAGTGGTGAGGTGATTGCATCTTCTAAAGGGCTGGGCTGGTTAATATGGGATTCCAGAAATTTTGCTCGGCCAGATGCGATGATCGCGGGCATGGTTGCTGTTGGCCTACTGGGCAAAGCCACCGATACGCTCATCGTTTTTCTAGAAAAGCGATTGACGAGCTGGCGTCAAACCTATAGAGACATTTGAGAAATAAAGATATTTAAAACCCTGGGAGATGGCGCGTGTCAAAGCCTTTAGACGTTAATATTTTTCATAAGGATGTCATGGTTGGGTTCAGAAGTCTAAGGATTTTAGGACAAAATTCATTTGGGCTCAGCAGCGGTGAATTCGCCTCAATACTGGGCAAAAGCGGGTGCGGAAAATCAACTTTGCTTCGTGCGATCGCTGGGTTAGATATGGCTTTTGAGGGAAAAATTCTCCTAGGAGAAGCTCCCATTACAGGGCCAGGGCTTGATCGAGGAATGATTTTCCAAGAACCCAGGCTAATGCCCTGGATGACCGTACAAAAAAACATTGAGTTTGCCATTCCTAAAACTGCCCGGAACAAATCATCTTTTGAACATGTAAAGCAGCTAATTCATCTGGTTGGGTTAGATGGATTTAACCAGGCTTGGCCTAATCAGCTATCGGGAGGCATGGCCCAGCGGGTAGCCCTAGCGAGAGCCTTGGTAAACATTCCCGATCTTCTTTTGCTCGACGAACCGTTCGGCGCTTTGGATAGTCATACAAAGATATCAATGCAAACGGAGCTAGAGAGGATTGTTCGCTACGAAGGAACCACCACTTTAATGGTGACCCATGATGTTGAAGAGGCGCTCTTCTTAAGCGATACGATTATTATTATGTCGCAGCAACCTGGTTCAACCAGCCATGTTATCTCTGTTGATCTCGAACGTCCCAGGTCTCGAACAAGTCAGCGGTTTCTCGACATTAGAACTCAGATTTTGGAGAAAGCCTATCACGTTGAAGAAGGTATAGCCTGACGCAGATCCCACACCAGCTTACAAGAACAAACAAACAAAGGCGATCACACTTCGCACACCAAACTGAACGATCAGACTCAATGCATAGCGATCTCTGCCAACAGCGCTCTGTAAAACGGCGTGGTTCATCGGCAGGTAACACTTTTAGTTTTGCATCACAGCTTCAAGTCATTGTCAGGAAAAGCCTGTAGAGATTTGGGCTACGATGAAAGTGTTGGTGTGGTTCAACGGCGGGTAACACTTCCAGTTTGACGCTATAGCCTAAAATCACTGTCAGGAGAAGGCTGTAGAAATTCGGGCTGCTGTGAAAGTGTTACCTTAATGCCTTGGAAGTTGAACCATCCCGTCCCCGACCGCTTTTTTAGCTATGAAGATGCCCACCCCGAAGCCGAACCAGGTGATCTTTGCTAGAAATATCTTGAAGCCCTGGCTCGGAGAAAAAGTGGATAGCAATCTTTGGTGAAGCTTCAGTACAGCATTAGAAGAAATTCGACAACATCTTCGTGAAGCCGAAGCGTTTGCTCTCGAGATGAAACAAAACACGCCCTCTTTGGTGCAGCAGAGATTGAAGGGACGACGCGCCTTTTGAAGATTCGTTTTCACCTAGATCAACATGTCCGCCAACGCTAGAAATAATGAGCTCAGTATTGTGCGCTAGAGGCAATGGTCAGCAACTATCCTTTTATTCGTGTTACTTATCTGCATCTCTAAAAAGTAACACGAATAGCTCTTCACAATCATCTGCTGAAAAGCTGATGACTGAAAGTGTGGTTATACAATGATGTAATTACACAATATATAAGGTGGGTGGGATGCATCCTATTCTCTTTGACAATCATCTGCTCTACGGCTAGTTAGGGACTGAAGTACGTGCGGCGATCTTACGACATAAAACAGATAATTAGCTCGATGAATTGACATCTAAACTCAATCCTGGCGAATTCTCTCATGCAGATTAATGATGATCTTGCTCTCTTTCAGCAATTATTTCTTCGATTTTCTGTGCGATCACATCTGGTTCCAGTAACCCTTTAGAAATCAAAATCTTTTCACAGGCGCTGACCCAATTTTTGTAATACGAGCTATTTTCCGGTGACTCCGCTTCAGCCAACGAGATTCCTTTGGAGAGTTGGGTTGTCCATTCCCCCCAGGTGAATTGTCCTGTCGCAGCAAGTTGATTCACAATAGCGAAGGCGGTTGCTTCCCAGGGAGCTTGGAACACAGGTTCGCTTTCGCCGTTCCCTAAACTATTGTTCTGTGATAAATCAGAGTTACGGGCAGGTAGCATGTCTTATACTTTCTCCAAATGGTCATCGAATAAATCGACATATAGCGCATCATTGGCAGACGCTTCTTTCCCCCAAACTTCTTGAGCGGCGAACCGAACGCTATAGACGTGCTGTGGTTTGGTTGATAGTCGTTGGCCTACTGTATCTGGAAAGACATAAACTCCATAATCCTTCATAATATTGCCCACTTTGCCTCTGACGTAGCGGGGTAGGCGTGTGTAGGTTTTAGGGTGTGTAACTTTTGCCCTAACAAGCTCTCCGACTTGAAACTGTGGGGGAATATCGCAATTCACCCTACAGTTTAACCCGTTGTCGAGTATTGCTCGGGCGGCTTCAGCGCTCATGCATTCGTTGCTAGTCTCAATCGCCATAGTCCTTGTTCTTCTGCTTAGCTCCTCTAATGCCTAGGTATCCTATTCAGCCATCTTGTTATTCAACTAACTTAGCTCATTAGACTGACTTAGCTCAGCTATTTTCTCCTCAATTTCGGCAGATGAAACTAAGCTGTGCTCAGTAAGCAACAATTCTAGAGCAAACAACCATCGTTCGTAATAGCTAGAACTCAAATACTTCCCAGGTGGCATTCGCTCCGATGCATGGCGCGTTTCATCAACTGTAAAAAAATTGCCAAAGGTTGCGAAACTCATTGCAAACACCTTAGCCTCCCATTCACTGTGGAAGATCGGCTCATTTTCCTCAATTGGTATCGCTCCCATGCTTTGCATTCCACCAAGATCGTGAGGGCCGTTCACTGCGATACCTCTGAAGGAACTGTTGTCAGGTCTACTTTTGCTGCTCCGATCATGGCGTTACGTGTCACAAGTTTCGCTAGTTCTTCTTCTGAGAGGCCTTCTGTTCCCTCGGGACGCTCTGGCAACACTAAGTAGCGTAGATCTGAGGTGCTGTCCCATACGCGCACTTCGACATTTTCAGGAATCTCCAATCCAAATTCTTTCAGTACAACACGTGGCTCAATCACGGCCCTAGAGCGATAGGCGAAAGATTTGTACCAAGTAGGCGGTAGCCCTAAAATTGCCCACGGATAGCAGGAGCACAGCGTACAGACAATAAGATTGTGAATCTCAGAGGTATTTTCAACAACAATCATGTGCTCACTGGAGAAGCCAGTTAGTCCGAGTTCAGCGATCGCACTCGTCCCATCAGCCAATAGCCTTTGCTTAAACTCACTATCAACCCATGCTTTTGCTACGATACGCGCACCAATATGAGGTCCCACTTTGGTCTCATAAGTCTCAATAATGGTGTCGAGCGCTGCTGGATCTACAATTCCCTTTTCAATCAAAAGGGCCTCAATCGCTTTAACCCGTAGAGCGATGTCTGAAGCAATGTTTGAATCAGAGGATGATTTAGGGTCTGACCCAGCGTGATGGTGATAAGCTGTCATAACACCTCAGGCAATCTTCTTTATTCAGATACAATAGCTCACATCTCACAGAAATATCGGTGGATAATCTGTTTTATTTAGAGAATGATCTGTTTTGTTTACTTAAGCGCTATTTCTGAAGCGCTATTTGTAGAGAGTACGTGACCTACGAGGGCAGTGCCTATGACAACAGTTAACACTTACACCCATCCCTTTATTCTCCCCTTAGAGAAAACGGCTTTACTCATTATTGATATGCAAAATGACTTCTGCCATCCTGATGGGTTCAACGGCAGCGAGCTAGGGCTAGATTTAACAGCTGTACGTGCTATTATCCCTGCGATCAAAACCCTTTCACATTGGGCCAGACAGGCTGGGATCAAGATTATATTTACGCGAGAAAGCCACCGGCCCGATCTGTCGGATTTATCGCTAAGTAAAAGAGCTCGCTACGCCAATGCAGGCTCCCCGATTGGGCAGGCGGGTAAAATGGGTCGCTTTTTGGTTAGAGGAGAAGCTGGCGTTAGCATTATAGAAGAGCTAAAGCCGCTGCCGGAAGAGTGGCAGCTAGACAAACCAGCGCACTCTTGTTTTGTTCATACTTTGCTAGATCAGTACCTGCAGGCAGAGGGTATTACCCACCTCCTGATAACGGGCGTAACCACGGAATGCTGTGTGCTGGCGACTTATCGCCATGCCAGTGACCTAGGCTACTACTGTCTGCTATTAGATGACTGCTGCGCCGCCTTTGATCCTAAAGACCACGAGGCAACAGTACACATCCTGCAATCAGAAGGCGGTGTACTAGGATGGGTTGCCAACTCCTCTCAGCTATATGAAGCCAAAGAGAACAAGGCCATATACTGAAAGCTGGTTTTATTTGTCGAATTCGCAAGAGTGAATGAAAAATTTGCGATTAAAGCAGGTAATAAGTTTTATTTTTACTAAGAATGTGTCTTCGGCTACAAAAAATACGATTTTGGTCATTTACTGTTGAAAGTACTTAACTCTACTTAGGTTTTTGAGGCTACTAAGCCGCCAACAGCCAGCAACAATTGCCTAGTTCGACAACTGTTCACCAGGCAGTTGTCGAATAGTTTAGTTGCTCCATCTGAAATAGAAGACCCACTAGAAAGTGCTTGATGGCAAACAATCAACAGCAAATGCTCAAATAGCCAACGCCTGGAGGTTTATCTCTCATGTTGCGAAAACAGATACTGGCCATCACCGCGAGCAGCTTTTTGTTCGCGGCCTGTACAACGTCTGGGGCTCCCACATCCGAGAGCGATTCAGGAACCGCAGCGTCCACAGCAGTAGCTTCTGAGGCCGAGCTGATTCCTGTCAAGGCAGGGCACTTAGTAGCGTTGGATATGGCACCTTTGTTTGTTGGGGTTGAGTCGGGCTGCTTTGCAGAAGCGGGATTAGCCGTCGAAACAGTGCTATTTACCAATCCAGGTGACAACAACGCTGCCCTAGCAGGGGGACAAATTGACTTCAGCACCAATCCATTTACATTGCCATTTTTTGCTGCTAATAGTGGTGTTCCTATCAAAACAGTGGCGGCAGCTGGTGGCTGGGGCGTGATGCAGGTGATTGTCAACAGCGAATATGGGGTTGAATCTATTTCGGACCTGAGTACTTTTGTGGATGAAAATCCAGATGAAAAGCTGAAAATTGCTACTCTGCGAGGCGATACGCTAGAGCTAATTTTGGTTGATGCGTTTGAAAATGCAGGGATTTCTCCTGATGCTTTTGAGATGCTGTACTTCGATGATTTGTTAGCAATGGTGGATGCCTTCCGAGTTGGGGAGGTGGATATACTCAGCCATATCAAACCCTATACTACTCAGTTTGTCGCGAGTGGTGAGGCTGCAGTCCTTACAGATAATGCTGAAGTATGGTCACCGACGACGCCCAACACGGTTGTCAGCGTTTTAGATAAAACCCTAGCTGAGCGTCCAGAAGTTGTTGAATCCTATATTCAAGGACTGCACTGCGCGGCTGAGATTATTAATAGCGAACCAGAAGAAGCCGTCTCCCTGCTGACGGAGGGTAATTACTACCGGGTTGAAGATGATGTATTGCTTACAGCATTTACATCTCAACCTTCGCCGATCACCTTTACGCCAGATCTAGAGACGGTGCAAACAGTGGTCGATAAGATGGTGGAGCTTGACTACATTGAAGCGGATGTTCCTGCGAAAGATATCTTCGATGTGACGCTCGTGAAAGGACTGGAAGAGTAGTATGGCAAACAGCGAAAACTTGAGTCATTGGTTATTGCCGATTGGCTGTGGCTTACTCTCATGCGGTTTGTTTATCGGCGTTTGGGAAATCGTTGGGCGAGACTCGGCCAATGCCATCACTCAGGTCTTGCCGCCGCCTTCCCAGTTTTTGCCAGTTTTATTAGAAAGTGACTTTAAAGTTGGTTTGGGTGCTCAGTCGGCAACGATCTATCAATCTGTGGCAGTGACCCTAATAAGGGTGTCTGTGGGAATGGCGATCGCCTTTGTCGGTTCTATCTTATGCGGTCTTTTAATCAGCCTTTCCAAATGGTCAGAGCTGTTTATATTGCCACTGTTGGGCTTAATTGCACCGATCGCGCCGATTGCCTGGGTGCCACTGGCTTTAGTTGTGTTTGGAGTAAGTAACTTAACGGCTATTTTTATTGTCTTTATGGGCGTGTTTTTTACGCTGACAATCGCCACCGTGGCTGAAATTAAGCGCGTTCCAGAGAATCTGTTAATGACGGCTCAAAATCTAGGCGGCAGTAGCTTTAATCGGTGGCGATGGGTGATTGTTCCGGCGGTGTTGCCAGGGGTGTTTACGCTGCTGCGGCTAAACTTTATTGCGGCTTGGATGGCGGTGCTGGCGGCTGAAATGACCGGCTTGAGAGACGGCTTAGGTACAGTTGTGATGACCGGGCGAAATCTGTTCAACAGTGATCTTATTTTGCTAGGAATTTGTATTATTGGTATTACCGGATTTACGGTAGATAGGCTACTGCTGATGATCCAGCGAAGATTCTTTTGGTGGCAGGTTTAAAGAGAGGGGCTTGACGATGGGCGCTAATATGTTTTTCTGGAAGCGTTGGCTGAACGCAATGCCTTCAGCGCGGCCTCCAAATGCTTCTGCGCTTTCTTCTACGACTTCTTCTGTGACCGTTTCTGCGCCTTCTTCTCTATCCACTTCTTCGCGCTTTTCTGCCTCGTCTGCCTCGGACTATGGTTCGGCTTCTCCTATCTTGGCTTGCCGTAATCTATCTAAAAGTTTCCGCGAAGGCAAACACACTTCAACAATCTTGGCCGATGTCAATTTAGATATCGCGGCGGGAGATTTTGTGACTATTTTGGGTCAGTCGGGGGGCGGTAAATCTACTTTGCTAAAGCTGCTGGGCGGATTTATGCCGCTTAGTCAGGGAGATGTGCTCTTCCACGGAATAGCGCTTAAGGGCATTACGCCCAGAATTGGCATGGTTTTTCAGGAGAATACGCTGTATCCATGGCTGACGGTAGCCCAAAATATTGGCTTTGGATTTAAGATTAAAGGGAAAAAGCCCGCTCAATACAAGGCTCAAGTGCAGGAAGTTTTGGAAAAGGTAGGGCTTGCACAGGCTCAGAAGCTGTTTCCGTATCAGCTTTCTGGTGGGATGAAGCAGCGGGTATCGATCGCTCGCTCGATTGCGGTAAAGCCAGATGTATTGCTACTAGATGAACCTTTCTCCGCCTTAGATGTCCAGCTACGGCGACGTCTACAGTTATTCTTGTATGCGGTGTGGCAAGAGACAGGTACTACAATGGTGCTGGTGACGCACAATGTGGAAGAAGCGATATTGCTCGGTCAGCAGCTTATCGTTATTGGGAGTAAGCCGGGAAAAATTATTGAAAGGGTAGATATTTCTAAAGCGCATTTTCGCGATCGCTACGATTCTCAATTCCTCTCTTTGCAGCGCCATTTAGAAACTGTCATAGAAGGAGACGTTAATCCTCTGTAAGCCTATTTGAGCCACAATCTGCATAAAAATATTTTAGGGGCGAACCTTGGCTGGATACTGAGCCTTATGGATTTGCAAGATAGTTTTGGATGTTAATCGCGTGACGCTAGCATCACGCTTAAGCGAATTTAGAAAGTTAAGCAAGTCGTTATTGTCTTTGTAAATATACTCCAGCATGATATTGAACTCACCCGTCACAGAAGCGATATAGCTAATTTCTTCCATTGCAATGAGCAAATGAAGGCGCGTTTCTAAAAAGATAGGATCAACATCTAGCTCGATATAGGCGACAGTTTCATGCCTTACTTTACCAGCGTTGAGAAAAGCACTGATACTAATAATTTTTTCATCTAGCAGTCGCTTAACGCGATAACGTACAGTAGCTTCAGGTGCATCAATGGAGCGAGCTATGTCGCTGTAGGCCAGCCGTCCATTCTTCTGCAGCATGCCAATAATTTTGAGGTCCAGCTGATCGATTTCATATCCATTGATGCCCTCTGAAGGAGACTCCTTTTGGATTACTTCCATGTGTTTTGTCGATAGGATGAGATGAACGCTATGAGATAAACAACCTTCAACATCATAGCTGTTATCCAGTCCGTAAAATTTGATTCCCATAAGGTATTGTCTGCTCCAAGCCGAGGCTATAGTTCGCTCGTAACCAAAAGATGTTGCATAGAGACAACTGCGAATTCCTTATAGCCGTTGCATGTTTTAACGATTTGAGTAATCATAATGTGTTGAAATTGACTGTTTTTGTTTTTTATGAGTGATAGATTTACGTAATTGGAGATGAATTTATGGCCATTGCTCCAGATTTTGAATTAATAGAGATCTGGGTCACTAGAAAGCGCAAGCTATTAAGTAAGAAAGCAGCTTTATGGGCGACTGTCAGAGGTAGTCATCGCCACAGTATTTTGTTGTTTTAAGGCTGGTGATAAGGGCACCCGTCGAAGATTGGGACTAGTCTAGCTAAGCTTTATTACAGTGCTTTTTGAGCTAAAGCGCTTTCTTAGGAGAAACCTTTCTCGTGAGAAAGCTATAAGAGCCTACAAGAGATTGAAGCCCAGCTTTAGAGAGCGCTTTTAGTCGTACATTTTATAAGTGGGTTTTAGGAGAGTTTCTTTGGAAAGTATTTTGTGTTGATTGCATAGCGGTGACTGGATCTATCCTCTTGAGGAGAGCATTATCTTGTGAAACAATCTGAGGCTTTAACGATTAGTATTGGTGTTTTAGGTGGCGTCGATGTTTTTCTCACCGCGACCGTTATTCTCGTGCCGGTTTGGGTGACCTTTACCGCATGGGCTTCTTTCTTTATTGTAGGTGGCGGTAGTCGAGGTTTTGTTAAATCGGTGGTCTGTAACATTACTGGCATCATTATTGCGGCGTTGTCTCTATGGGCTATTGACTTGCTAGGCGGCAGCCCCCTAACCGCTGCCATTTGTGTGGGTATTGGCAGTGCAGCCATGGTTCAAGCGTCTAAGCTACCGTTTACCCATGGTATTACGCCCGCAATTGTTTTGGGGTTTTCTCAAACGGTGGGAACAGTTGCTGCTACTGGGTTGCCGGTTACAGCAGGACTACCTAACAATCCTGTTTTTATTGCGATCGCAGCGATGATTTTGGGTGCTATCTTTGGCTATCTTTCAGAAGCATGGGGCAAGGCAATGACGACTTCTCCCTCTCCTAGTCCTCAGTAAGCTTGGCTTGACAGGCTTGGCGTAATTAGCCTGTTGTTAGGCAACTAACAACAGAAGTCAATAACAGATATTTGCTGACAGCTATTCACTTATAGATAGCGACAGCGCAGATCTAACGTTTAGTAGAGGAAATATCAGGCTTATGGGATTGATTCAAAAAGTTCCAGTCACGGTGCTTACCGGGTACTTAGGTGCGGGGAAGA
This sequence comes from cf. Phormidesmis sp. LEGE 11477, assembly GCF_015207105.1. Lineage (GTDB taxonomy): Bacteria > Cyanobacteriota > Cyanobacteriia > Phormidesmidales > Phormidesmidaceae > Phormidesmis. The sequence continues at coordinate 9,558 of NZ_JADEXO010000028.1, read as the reverse complement.
CAACGCTGCTTAACCGTATTTTGACCGAGGAGCACGGTCAGCGAATAGCGGTCATTGTCAATGAATTTGGAGAGGTAGGCATTGATCATCAGCTGGTGATTGACACCGATGAAGAGATCTTTGAGATGAATAACGGCTGCATTTGCTGCACCGTGCGAGGCGATCTAATCCGCATCATCAGCAATCTCATGGCTCGCACTGATAAGTTTGACCATTTGGTGATTGAAACGACGGGACTGGCGGACCCTGCACCGGTTATCCAGTCGTTTTTTGTCGATGAGACCATGGCCAAGCAGACGCAGCTAGATGCGGTGGTGACTGTGGTAGATGCCCAACATATTGACTCACATTGGGACAGTGATGAAGCGCAAGAGCAGATTGCTTTTGCCGATGTGGTGCTGTTGAACAAGCTGGATTTGATCACGGCTGAGCAAATGGAGGCGCTGACGACTAAGGTGAGAGGATTAAATGCAATCGCGGCTATCCACCCTACTCAAAACTGCGATATTAATCTCAACAGAGTGTTAGGCATTCAAGCGTTTAACCTGCAGCAGGCGCTGAGCATTGATCCGCAGCTTTTAGATGAGGATGCTCACGAGCATGACAGCACAGTTTCTTCTATTGCCCTATCGGAAATCGGCTCTGTCGATAGTGACAAGCTCAACCGCTGGTTGTACCAGCTTGTGCAGGCCAAAGGTACAGATATTTTTCGGATGAAGGGTATTTTTGATGTTGATAATGAGCCAAGACGATTTGTGTGTCAGGGTGTACATATGACACTGGACGGACGGCCTGGTAAGCCTTGGCAGGCTGATGAAGTACGTCGTAGTGAAGTGGTTTTTATCGGGAGAAACCTTGACGAAATGGCGCTTCGCGAAGGATTCATAAGTTGTTTCAATCAGGTTTATGCGTATGCATAGTGCCTTTCCGCGCTGGTTGAGTTAATGGCCATACTTTCTGTTAATTTCTGCCGATTACGTACATCTTTTTGAAGAACACTTATTCTTATGAAGCTACAGCACAATATTGGGGGTATCGAAAATTTAGACCCCATCAACTTTGAAACCAGGGTATTTGTCGAACCTTGGGAAGAGCGCATTTTTGGCATTCATACGGCTATGATGGCACTGAGTAACCATCTGGGCGATTCGCTGCCCGATTACAAAATTGATCAGGTGCCTACTGAGTTCAAGAGCTTTTGGACTTGGGGGCACCTGCGGATGGGCGCTGAATCGCTGAACCCTTTTGAGTATTTTCGGCTCCGCTATTACGAGAAATGGCTGGGCGGGATTTCTGGCTTTTTTGTAGAAGAAGGCTATATCACACAGGCAGAGCTAGACGAGCGCACGTCTCAGTACTTAGCCGAGTATTCTCAAGCTGATGCGACGTTAGCCGACTTGCCTAAAGGTGGCAATATGGGTATTGATGAGCAGGTGATGAAATACCTAGAAGAAGGGGATTCTCCTCTACGCCCTTCTGATATGACACCTAAATTTAGTGCGGGCGATCGCGTCAAAGTAAAAAATGTGCAGCCCGGCGATCACACCCGGCTCCCTGGTCATCTGAGAGGTAAGGCCGCTGAAGTGGTCAAGGTTTATGAGGATGCATTCACTTACTTTTTCCCAACCGCCGACGGTTTAGGGTCGCCAATGCCGGTTTATAGTTTGGCATTTCAAGCAAAAGACATTTGGTTGGAAGATTTGACCGATCCGAATATGGTTTATTACAACGACATTTTTGAGGTGTACATAGAAGCTCTGTAGAGAAGAGGCACCTTAGAGAAGCTTTGTAGAGAAGACTTTCAGAACAGCTTCTGAGAAAAGAGATGCGTTGGGAGCAAAAAGACTTTTAGGAGAGAAGACGATGCCCAGTAATTATCCAGGATTCGAGTATGACGCAGACCGAGAGACTGTCAGTGCCGCCAAGGTCAAAGCTTTAGAGTCTTTACTGATTGAAAAGGGAGTTATCACAGGTCAGACAGTAGATACGGTGCTGAGCCATTTTGAGAGCAAAATGGGGCCTTTCAACGGTGCAAAGCTGGTCGCTAGAGCGTGGGTAGATCCTGACTTTAAGGCGCGGCTGTTGGCAGACTGTAATGCCGCCTGCGAGGAGCTGGGCTTTCCTACTGGCATGTCTGGCGCGGAAGGTGAGCATATGCGGATTGCTGAAAACACTCCCGAAGTACATAACGTGATTGTGTGCAGCTTATGTTCTTGCTACCCTTGGCCCACTCTCGGATTGCCGCCCTACTGGTTTAAAGATCCTACCTTTCGAGCGCGGGTTGCACGAGAGCCTCGCGTCGTGCTGTCGGAATTTGGCGTTGAGCTAGACGATTCTGTTGAAATTCGCATTTGGGACACGAGCGCTCAGATTCGCTGGTGGGTGCTGCCGATGCGTCCTGAGGGCACAGAGAACATGAGTGAAGAGGAGCTAGCCGCGCTGCTAACCCCCGAGGCCATGATGGGCGTTGCCACCGTGAAAGGGTAGATCAAGATGTAATTAAACAAAATGTAATTAAACGATGTTTACTAAATTTGAACATTTTGCGGCGACCAGTTTGATGGGATCACCGCAAGAGGCACCACCTCGGCAAGATGGTCACTTGCAGTTCGATCGAGACTGGGAAAAGCTGGCGTTTGGTGTGGCGATCGCCCTTTCTAAGCAAGGCCACTATGAGTGGGAAGAATTTCGCCAGACTTTGATTGCTACCATCGACGAATGGGAATCTACTCACGAGCTTGACGATCCTGAGTGGGACTATTACCAATGCTGGCTCAGTGCTTTAGAGAAAATCGCGATCGCCTCTGGTGTGCTAGAAGCCGGCGAGCTAGAACAACAGCTTGCCCAAGTCCTTGACTGTAAAGCGTCTACCTGACAAGCATTACGTCTAAAAACGTACTCTCAATATCTGAATCATGAAACTAAAGAACAGATCAACACCGTTGATCCTGACCGCACTTGCCCCCGTGCTCATCCCTGTATTTATCTCAGCTGGGCTGCTCGCGATCGCATCTCCAGCCTTAGCCCATCACCCTTTTGGAGGCACTACGCCCACTAGCTGGGTTCAAGGATTCTTGTCTGGGCTGGGCCATCCCATCATTGGGCCGGACCACTTTGTGTTTACTATTATCGTTGGCTTGCTCGCTATCAGATCCAAGCCTGCTGTTGTAGTTCCGATGGTATTTCTAGGCGCGACCCTAGCGGGTACAGGAATTCATCTGATGGAGTTAAACTTACCTACCCCTGAATTTTTCATCTCGCTGTCTGTTGTTTTGTTTGGCGTGATCGCTGCCTATGGGCGTCAGATGAGCCTAACCGCTATTGTCATATTGAGCGCAATGGCAGGCATTTTTCACGGCTATGCCTATGGTGAAGCTGTAGTCGGAGCAGAAATGACGCCCTTACTTGCTTATCTAGCTGGATTTACCCTTATTCAAGCTGCCATCATGGCAGTGGCTTTTGGCATCGCACAGAAACTGCTTGGCCCTGTTAAAAGGTTGGCTTGGCTTCGCTACGCCGGATTTATGGCCTGTGGCGCAGGCGGTGCGTTTCTCTCTTCGCTCTTACTAGGATAGAGCATGGTTTCTAAATTGGGCGTCGATATTGAAGTGACAGGACTGACTAAATACTTAGGTGAAAAAGTTTTATACGAGAATTTTGATCTTAAGATTGCTCGTGGAAAGATTACCTGTATTTTTGGGCCAAATGGCTGCGGTAAGTCCACGCTGCTCAATATGATGGCAGGCTTGCTGACGCCAGATGCTGGCCAGATGCGATTTGGCACAGAGGTACGCTCATCTGGCCGTACTAAAACTATCCAAAAGAAAGGCCAGAAAAGCAGCACAAACAACAGCCGAAACGAATCACCCGTAAAGATTGGCTACGTGTTCCAAAACTACCGAGACGCGCTCTTTCCTTGGCTCAGAGCCGCTGAAAATATTGAATACCCGCTTTTGAGCGCAGGGTTGTCTCGACTGCAGCGCAAGGCGAGAGTTGAGACGCTTATTCATCAGTTTGATGTGGGTTTTGATCTATCGCGATATCCTTATGAACTCTCTGGTGGGCAACAGCAGCTCGTCTCGATCATGCGCGCCCTTTCCACTCAGCCCAATATTCTTTTCCTAGACGAACCGTTTTCCGCCCTAGACTATGAGGCCACCTTAGCCATCCGAGACAAACTTCAAGAGGTATTCACTGCCACAGGTGTCACAATCGTGATGATTTCTCACGACTTAGAAGAAGCGGTTTATCTAGCCGACCATATTTTGTTACTCACCAAGCGCCCAACTCGACTGGCCGAACGGGTAGTTTTTGAGGCGCAGCGTCCTCGAACACTCAAGACTCTTTCAGAACCGGCATTTGTGAGCACTAAAGCCCATAGCCTAGAGGTCTTTCGTCGAGAGGCCAGCTAGATAGATGCAGTATCCAAGACAGCAAACAACAGAACAACCCATACAAGAAAAATCTTATCTTTCTAACTTCTCTACCAAGCTCTCTCCCTTTCTAGTTGCCAACACAGGAACGCTTGTTTTCTTGTTTATATGGTGGCTAGTAACAGCGCTAGGCATTATTCAGGCAGTGCTATTACCCACACCCATTGCAACGTTTAGTTCGCTTTGGGCAGGAATTACGAGCGGTGATTTACTGTTGGATTTTTGGCTAACGCTCTATCGCACCCTGTATGCTTTTGTGATCGCCAGTATCTTAGGCATTCCGCTGGGGCTGCTGCTAGGTGCCAATGAGAAGCTGTATAAGTCTTTTGAATTTCTAATTGACTTCTTTCGTTCCACGCCAGCAACGGCCATGTTTCCGTTGTTTTTAGTTGTCTTTGGCATCGGCGATTTTTCTAAGGTAGCGGTGGCAGCTTTTGCAGGGGCGCTGGTTGTCTTTTTTAATGTGGCCTACGGGGTAATGAACACTCGTAAAACTCGCATTATGGCGGCTAAGGTGATGGGCGTTCCTAAGTGGCGCGTGTTTGTTGATGTCATTTTCTTTGAAACGCTGCCCCAGACTTTCATTGGCTTGCGAACAGCAGTTTCGCTAACGCTAGTAGTCATCATCGTGGCTGAGATGTTTGTCGGTTCCACGAACGGCATGGGTCAGCGAATCATCGACGCTCAGCAAGTTTTTGATATGCCTGGCATGTACGCCTCAATTATCGCAACAGGCGTAATGGGCTATGGGCTAAACCAATTTTTTTTACTAACTGAAAACAAATTTATTCATTGGAAAGGACAATAGAGCTATGCGTAAAAAGAACATAAATCATCAAAATTCGAGTGAGCAACCTTTCAGCCGACGCAAGTTTGTTAAGTACGGCGCGTTAAGTTTGGGGGCCGGGGCGATCGCAGCTTGCGGTGCTAACCCTTCTACAGAGACAACTGACACTGCTACTGAGGCTTCTGGTAGCGGCAGTCCAGAGAGCGGTAGCCCAGAGCTAATTGTTAAAAAAGAAAAGGTGGTTGCCTCGTGGCTACCGATTATGCAAACGACCGCTTATTACGTTGCCTTAGAACGAGGCTTGTTTGACCAGGCAGATATTGAAGTTGAATCGGTTAAGTTTGAAAATCCCAATCAAATCATTGACTCCCTAGTCTCAGGGCGAGCTGACTTTGGTCCGCCGGGGACGGCTGCTGGCATCACCGTTTTAGCAGAGGCCAAAGCACCCGGCACCTTTAAGGTTTTTGGCTTGCAGGGTGGCGGCATTAAAAGCAACTTGATGAACGATGGACTGATTGTGACACCCGACTCAACCATCGCCTCTTTTGAAGATCTAAAAGGGAAGACCGTCAGCACCATTCCTGGTATTCAGTGGAAGACTATTCTTTCTTATGTCTTGAAGCAAAACGGGCTAGAACCCGGCAGTACCGTCACTATCGAACAAATGGCGGTAGGGCTACACCTACCTTCTGTTGTTTCTGGCGCGGTCGATGCCACCCTTTCTTTAGAACCCATCGGCTCTATCGCAGAAGCGACAGAGCAAGGTAAGCGAGCCATGGTCAATCCGGTTGCTATGTTTATCTCCGATCCGTTCTATTCAGGTGCGGCAGTGCTGACTTCCAAGTTCCTCACCGATCGGCCTGAAGTAGCTAAAAAAGTGGTGCAGGTGATTGATGAAGCCACTAAAATTGCCAATGACGACTTTAATCAGGTACGGCCTATTATCTCTGAATATACGGCATTAGAAGCCGCTCAGGCTGCCTATGTGGCTCAGCCGCTACTCAAACGGTTTGACGACCTAGACGCAACAGATTTAGACTCCTACCAGAAGTTTATTAATGTCTTTTCGGCAGAAGAGGTGCTAGATAAAGAGATGAGCGCTAAAGCCATTATGTTAGATAAGTCTGAACTGGTTTAATAGACTGTTATGACAGCACCGTAACTCTTATGAAAGAAGTTCCGCCCAAAGACTATCATCTTCAAATCTTGCATAATCCTAAGGATACGTCCGTGATCGCGCCAGTAGATCCAGCGACGGAAAAAGACGTTGACTTTTTTGAGAAGCAGATTATCTCCATTCATCGTTTGCTGCTTGGTAAGGGATATCTGCCTAGCCTAGATGCCATTCGCAGAGCCGCTGAAGAAGCGGATGGTATGTTTGCAACTAACCAGTTTTCGACAGATATTCCCCAGTTTCTGCGAGGCAGACAGCCCGAATATGGGGAACGTAGAGTACTGGCAGTGGAAGAAGTCTTCAGGGAACTGGGATTCGTTACCCGAGAAGAACTTCAGCAAAAGCCAGAAGATGTCATTGCAACAGATTCTCCAACTGTGCAGCGTCACGACCCAGAAATACCCTACAAGCCGAAAACTAAAGAGATGGCTGACTCAGAACCTAGTTTTGCAATGGGTGATTGGGTACAGGTTGCAGCCCAAACTAAGCCGGGTCATGTTCGAGTGCCTGCCTATCTACTTGGTAAAACGGGTGAAATTATTGGCTTTTCAGGGATGTTTCTCAATCCTGAAGACGTTGCACATTTTAGAAAACAGGTGACTCGGCTACCGCTATATCTCGTAGAGTTTGACTTTGAGACAGTTTGGCAGGCAGCTTGCCCTAAACGATGCGTAGGTGACAAAATTACAGCGGAAATCTACGGGCCGTGGCTATCTCCTGTCTCTGGATAGTTTTCAGAAGTACCAGTTCTAGAGGCGCTAGTTTTAGAAGTGCCAGTTTCTAGAAAGTAATCTCAGAAAATACGCATTTATCATTATGTCTCATTCTAGTAAGCAGAACGACTGTGATTATGAGCATGCCCCCGATAATCACAGTCATGAACCAATTAATGACGATGCCGCGTACTGGGCGCAAAAAACACAAACTATTCAAATGCTCTTAGAGAAAAAGGGATACTTTACCGCTGATGAGGTCAGGCGCGAAATTGAGCGGCAAGATTCGGTCACGCCGATGTTAGGAGCACGTTTAGTCGCCCGCGCTTGGACAGCTCCAGCGTTCAAGGCGCGTTTACTTGCAGACGGCAAAGCTGCTTGCCGAGAGTTAGATATCGATACGGTAGAAATTAAACGGCTGGCAGTAGTTGAAAATACACCATCGGTTCATCACATAGTTGTATGTACGCTGTGCTCATGTTATCCCAGAGCGATTTTAGGGTATCATCCGCCTTCTTGGTATAAAAGCACCGCCTATCGTAATCGTGTTGTCGTCGATCCGCGCGGCGTTTTAGAAGAAGAGTTCGGCACAGTGATCTCCGATGGCGTAGAAGTGCGGGTCATGGACAGTACCGCTGATACGCGCTATTTGGTTATTCCGGTTAGACCCAGAGGCACGGAGGGCTGGAGTGAAGAATCCTTGATTTCGCTGATTAATCGTGACAGTATGATTGGCGTCTCCTTTACGCGGAGTCCTAGACGCGGTTCATCAGAGGGTTACACATCGAACGCGATTAGTTAGGCTGATGGCTTTATTTGGGGTTAGCTGGCGTGGTCTAATTTAGGGTTATATTTTCTAATGCGATCAGGTCATCCAGGGATGCGATTCTCTGCCGGAGGGGCTACGCCATCGCTTCTTTCTCATCTCGACCACCGTAAAATTCAGACATACCCATACATCCCAGCCCGATGGCTGAAACCGTCAGTTCTTGCCCTAGCTTCCTAGTTTTCATGATTAAAAAACCTCTTTCACAACTGAGATGCCGTTGAGTGCTGCCGGGAACCCAGCGTAGACCGCCATTTGTATCATCACTTCTACGATCTCTTCACGACTACAGCCGACATTGAGTGCAGCTTGGATATGTACTTTCAGCTGAGGGCGAGCGTTACCCATTGCTGTCAACGCTGCAATGGTGGCGATCTCTCGTGACTTAAGATCTAGGCCAGGGCGACTGTAGATATCCCCAAAGGGAAATTCGATAACGTAGCGAGCCAGATCTGGGGCTATCTCCTTTAGACTTTCGATCACCTGTTCGCCTGCTTCGCCATCGATAGCTTTGAGCTGAATCCATCCTCTTTGGAAGCGCTCAGATTGTTCTGCTTCAGGAATTGATTTTGCTGTGTTCATTGAGTTTGTCCTCTAATTCTGAGTAGTGTTGAATTTTCCAATCGACTACGGCGAGATTTTCTTGTAGCTGATGAATTTGCCTGGTCACGGTTTCTCGATGGTTTTCTAGGAGCTGTCTGCGATCGCCAAAAGCAGCATCTGGATACTGACGTACTAGCTTGGCGTACTGCTGCATCTGGCGAATTGGCATACCCGTCAAACGCAGCCTATTCAGGAATTTAATCCATCGAATATCATCGGCTGAGTAGCGTCGATGGCCATTGCTGGCGCGGTCAACTGACGCAATCAGTCCACAACGCTCGTAATAGCGGAGGGTGTGAACGCTAAGAGCGGTTTTCTCGGCGACTTGTTTGATAGTGAGGGCTGCGGTCATATCTGCACCTTAAAAGTTAGAGCGCACTCTAAGTCAAGCAGAAATTTTCAGATGCTGTACGGCAGGGTCATAGGTCAGTCGCACTCGGCGATCGCGCTACACATAGCATCAATGCATAGTGCCTTGCTCGCTATAGACTAAAGGCACAGTAGTCCAGGCTTCTTTCCGTCATGTCCGTTCCGCACCAGCCCCCAGACAGATCACCCCAAGAAGATCTCAGAAATGATTGTGCTTCACAGGAAATCGAACTTCAATTTTGGCAGTGGCCAGAGTTTCGCCTATAGCTAGTTGATGGACAGTTTCTGGTCGGCGGCACACTAGAAGGCAGTCGCTGGCTACTCAAAGAAGCGCTGATTGGGTGGGGGCTGGAGTCAGCGATCGCCTTCGCGCCAATCGAGCAGTGGTGGGAAGCACTACGCCAAGCCTGTGATACCTCCTTTGACATGCTCCCCTAGCTGAAGCAAGGGGATTCTCCGGCTAGATAACAGACTTGCTGTTACCGTACGGCTGGCTTAACGAAGCAATCGCGCTGCTAGGAAACCCAGTCTTACATGCGTTCATCGTTCAGTTAACGTCTTGGGCTAACTCCAGCCCAGACGATTCGATATTACGAGCGGCGTTCTCATCTCTATCGTGCTCAACTCCACAGCTAATGCAGAGAACAGAGCGA
>NZ_JADEXO010000172.1 GCF_015207105.1 cf. Phormidesmis sp. LEGE 11477 | reverse complement strand
ATCTTGAATCGTTCGTAGGTGAGCGTTTGAGCCCATACCGATGTAGCTGCTGCTACGTAGAGTTCTGATCTACATATGCTGACGGGCCGAGTTTGTCTAGCGACAGCAAACCCAACTGCCTTCGGCCAGTGCTGTAGCACCAAACGAAATTGTCGCTGTGTCTGCCAGCTATCTTGGTTCTCTAGCCCCTTGATCAAGCTACTTAAGCCTTCTAATCCCATGGTCGCTCTGGTTTTTAGTTAGTCTTTGGCTGGTTTTCGGCCCTGACACATCAAAATATGATGTTATTTCGCTGAGTTAAACAGGGTACCTTCTAGTGACTATCTAGTGACTATTGCTGATATGAAGGAGCCTGTTATGGCGGTGCAGCTTACTACTCATGGTTTATCTCCTCAGCTAAGCGCTGTACTCAGCGGTCTTAATATCAGTTTAGAGGGTGAGCTAATTCGCTATCGCCGCAACCGTCGGCTTGGTAGCTCGCACGTAGCAGATGCCTTGACTAGTATAGAAACCGATCCTGTATTTAGCGAGAACCCAGAAGAGGCGGCTTTGGTGATGGGCCTACCGTCCGTTCCACCTAATAAGAAGCTGCTAGCTGCTAGCTCGTACGATCGTGATTTTCTAGGCTCTGACCTGCCAGCTCTGCCTGTCTCAGCGCAGCGAGTACCTAAGCCTCTCGTTGATCCGGTTAGCAGTGGCACTTGTGATCTATCTATGTCGGCTTTGCTCAGTCCACTGACAAAAGCTGCAAACAGCTCTGCTGAACACATAGTCCCTGCTACGGTTGGATCATCTCAACCCCTGTCGAATCAATTGTCACAGGCTCGCTTTGCAGAGGCCGTAGGGGCTGTAGAGGCGATCGCACCCACTTTAGCTGGCAGTAATACGCCCAGCAGCTATCTCACCTCTTCTGAGAAACTAATCGAAAGCCTTGAGGATCAGTCAACGCAGTTAGAATCATTTGGATCTGCCGTCGATCGCTCTAGACGTAAAACCGTTTCTTTAATAGCTGGCGCAGCGCTAGGATTCTTTGGATTAGTGGCTGGGCTGGGTGCTAGCTATGTGATGTCTAATCCGCTGGTCACCCAGCGCTTAGCTAATGGACTAGCTGATCTTGAGGTAGAAAATACCGCCACAGATTTTGATCCGCCCGGCCCAGACCTGTCGAGCGCTGAATTTGTCGAAATAGGAATCAACAATCTCAGCTCGTTGCAGATGCCTGAAACGGGACTGATCGCGCCCGATTTACTCAACTCAGGCCAGCTACCCCCGACGCCTCCTATGCCAGCCGGACTATCTGCACCCGCCGCGCCCGCCGCAGCTAGCACTGTACCACCTGCGGCTGAGCCTGAACCTAGCCCCACCTCAGCCGTGGCCGAAACGCAGGCTGCTGTATTACCGGTCGGACTCACTTACTACGTCACGGTTCCTTTCTCCTCAGAACAGGCGCTTTTGCAGATTAGAGAAACTATCAGTGAGGCGTTTGTGCGTCAGTTTGCAGATGGCAATCGAATTCAGGTAGCTGCTTTTGACAATGCCCAATCAGCGCAGCAGTTTATTGAAGAACTAAAAGAGAGTAATATCGCAGCTGAAGTGTATGGTCCTACGACCGATTAGAGTGGTTTTGCTAGGGGATTAGAAGCTTCGCAAAGATAGCGGGCGAATGCATCCAACGCTATCTTTAATGAAGTAAGTTCGCTGGACGGCTCCATCGATGGGACTGCTTGATCGCATTTCGCGCTTGGTTCGCTCAAATGTCAATACGCTGGTAAACGGCGCTGAAGATCCTGAAAAGATCTTGCAGCAGACACTGCAAGATATGCAGCGCGATTTAATCGCTATGCGTCAGGCGGTGGCCCAGGCGATCGCCACTCAAAAGCGCACCGAGAGGCAGTGCGAACAGGCCGAACGTACCGCCCAAGAGTGGTACAACAGGGCTCAGCTAGCACTGCAAAAAGGCGATGATCCTATAGCTAGGGATGCTCTCGAACGCCGTCAAACATACAGTCAAACGGTTCAGACGCTAAGACCTCAGATTGTTCAGCAAAAGGAAATTGTCCGACAGCTAAAGTCTAATATGAGCCTGTTAGAACGAAAAATTGCTGAAGCCCGGACCAAAAAAGATATGTACATTGCTAGGGCTAGAGCGGCGCAGTCAAGCGTTCGACTGCATGAGATGTTAATGAGTAACGCGCCGGGTGCTACAGGCGCGTTTGAGAAGATGGAGTCGCGGGTTCTAGATTTAGAAGCGCAGGCAGAAGTCGCCGGAACAATAGGCGTTGATGACGTCGAAAAGCAGTTTGCTCAGCTAGAAGGGCAGGGTAACGTCGATGCACAGCTAGCTGAAATGAAAGCGAAGATGATTGAAGGCCAGTAAGCCTGCTGCTTCGCTGTTCTTGTATCGAGTGCGGCTAGGATGCAGGTAAGCTCGTGATATAAGTTCGTCAGCGCATTTAGACACTTAGTTTAGACACCTTGATGCTATAGGACACAAGCAGCTCAGCCGCCGTTCGTTCCTTGATATACAGGTAAGGTGAAGTGAAAGCAACTACCTTCACCCTGCTTAGAATCGACCCAAATTTGGCCATAATGAGCTCTGACTACTTGCTGACAAAGCGCTAGCCCTAAACCGTATCCATCTTTAGCGCGATCGCGCTTTAGCCGAAAGCTCTCCTCGAAGATATTCTTCTGACTATCCCGAGGAATCCCTGGCCCGTTATCTCTGATGCTAACCTGCACCTTCTCCGTCGTCCGGTGCAGCGCGGCAATGCCGATTTTGCCCATCACAGGCGTATACTTAATCGCATTGTCTATGAGGTTGCTAAGGACGCGCTGTACTTGGTCTGCATCGGCATAGATGTGAGGCAGATCCTGTGGCAAGTCGGTTTCCATAGTCTGCTTTTTAGCCAATAATTTTGGTGCAAAAGACTCTATCACTACCATGCACAGATCTTCTAGGTTCAGATCTTGCGGCGACACCTCTATATTGGCGCTAGAGCCTCTAGCAGCCTGTAAGATCTCTGTGATCATGCTGTTGACCGTCCGAATCTGTGTTTTGGCGCTGCCGAGCAGATGAGCAATTAGCTCTGGCGTAAACTTGTCTGCTTTTGTCCCCCCAGGTTCAAAGGCTAGCTCCAAAGTTTCTAGTGCAATCGAAGCCGCTGTCAGTGGATTACGCAGATCGTGAGCCATCATCGCAATGATGCGATCTTTAAACTCAATATGAGAAGACAGCGTTTCCTTCTCCTGCTCTAAGCGAAAGATGTCATCTGATAGCTTGATTACTTCTGTAGATTGATCGACCGCATTGATTCTAATACCATCAGGTGTGGACAAAAAAGAGCTCGGCCCGTTTTCAGACGATTCGTCCCCAAGCGCTTCCTGGTTCCATCGTGGCCACCAGTGCGCCAGTTGAGTTGCTACATCACTCCCCGCCAAAACTTGATAGCTATTCTCTGATACCTTGATTAGCGCTGGCGTTGCCACCAGCTTAAATCGCTCTGCTAGGTATGGCTGGTTGTTGACATCGACAATCTCTAAGTCGACCATGTTCGGTGCGCCTAGCGCTTTCACCTGCGCGCGCACTTGCCGAATTTGTTCAGTTGAGTTTGGTCGTTTGTCAACAAAGAACAATAGTTTGAAGGGTCTACCATCCTTAGGCAAAACTGGAGTGTGCCCCTCCATTCAGCCTCCTAATCTATGATGTGCTTGAGAATGCGCCTGAGCAAGGATGTACTTAAGTAAGCCTGCACACTACATTCCATAAGATCAGTCTACAAGAACTAGGTGAAGAAACCCTATAGCAGGCCCGGCCAGCAGGTATGGCACAAAACATAGCCACTTTATAGCTTCCGAAGAGCTGCTTTGGACATTCTTGTCGGCCAAAACCGTTACAGAACAACCGGTAACTCTTCTGGCAAAGTGAAGAGCGCATCCTTACTTTGCAATACAAACTGCATATCAAAAACCAAAAGTGACCAGCTCACTACCCGCAGTGACTCGTGAATATTTGGCCGCTACAATAAATGAACTGAATTCAGTGAGGTGGTGTGAACGCAGCCGAACAAGCATCAACAATCGAGTTTGCTAGTAAGATTGCAGCAACGGTTGGACTCTTTAAATCCGAGCTACCTGACTTGAGAGCAGACCTGAAACCTTGGCTGAACGACTCTACAACTAGGGATCTAATCGATCCAGATTCAGTCGATATTGGCTTTCACTTCCCAGGCGTAAGCCGTCTGTTTCAATGCCGCAGTCTATTGATTCAAATTCGTCTTCACCAAGATGCCGGGAGCAAACAGCGCCGGGCTATTGGCCTCGAAGTGGGAGGCTTTGACCATCAGGGACAGCGGTGGCGGCTATCTACCATTGATGACTGGCGGTTTGAAGGGGCGATCACACCCGATCCGGCTTCAGGAGAATCTTTGAGGAACTGCTGTCGCCGAGTGTTTGAAGTTTTTAATCAGGAACTACCGGCAGCCTAAGCCTAGCGCCGCAATGGCCAGACCGCTGCTTTGCAACGTCGTCACCGAGTGCAATTGTTAGCGTGATAATTTGAGCGTCTATTGCTTTACTTTCTCGTATAGGTGTCCCCGTTCCAGGATTGACTAAAAAAGCAGGATAGCAGGCAGCGCTTAGGCTCAGACGCAGGGCCTCTCCTGGAAAGATATTAAAGCAAGTGGGGTGTAGCGGTAGTGAAATGGATCTTCCTTCCGAACGCTGACTTTCGAGTTGCCAAAATCGTCCGTATCCCTGGGTAAGGTTGTAGACTTTACCATTGATGACTCTAGAGAGAACAGCACAAAAATCGTAGCTAGGGGCTGAAGCCGCGATCGCTATCTCAACGTTTGGCACACCCACCACCCGCAGCTCTTCAGCCAATGGCGCTGATGTATAGGTCAGCACATCCCCGCGCGAGTCTACGGATGTGCGATCGAACACCCCAGCCGGAATCGAGCTGTGACCGCCTGCAGCCGGGCAAGGATTCCATGGATCATGTACCAGCGTATCGACCTGTAGCCTTCTAGCTGGCCTTTCGACTAGCCTTTCGATTGGTGCTTCCAAGAGTACGCCGCTGTCCTCACGGATATTTGCGAGTCCATCGCTATAGAGAAAATAGGTTTTTGTTTTGCTTTCTAGTTGAGGTGTTGCTAGCCTAGCAATCGGCTTAGCTGCTGGTCCAGCGGTCGGCTCAACAGGCGACTCAACAGGCGGCTGAGAGACTAGTGGCCAGGCCCTGAGCGATCGCCATTGATTGCGGCCCATCTCGAACAGATGAACCGGCAGCGACTGCTGTAATTCATCTATCCCTTGCCCTTTCAAGATGGCATCAAACCACTGAATTTGTAGCCGGTCGATCGGACTAGCGGCAGCGGGGCCGAAATCCACCGCGCCGACCTTTCGACTCCAGGGAATATGGACCCAAGGCCCCACCCAGAAATGATGCAGATGCTGACTGCGGGCCGCCATTTCTTGGTACAGTCGCAGATCTCCGCGCAGATAGGGATCAAACCAACCGCCAATGTGCAGCATGGGTAGATCGACCAGGTCTAACTGCGGTGTTAACCGCTGCCAATAGCGATCGCGCTTCGACGCACCCACCCAGTCGTGGAAAAAAGTATCGACCTCTGCTAGCACCTCTGGAGAAGCGGGTATAGCCTCAGCTATCGGCAGGTCACGGGCCGCTTTCACCAGCTTCTGGTAGGTCTGACTATCCCCTCCTATTCGAGCGGTTTGCGCTGCTAGCTGCAGTGCCCACGTCAGCCCTAGTTGAAAGCATAAGGCTCCGTTTTCGTAAGCCCAATCTTCGTATAGGTGGTAGCCAGTCATCGCTGGCACAATCGTCTTCAGCGCCGGGTGAGCTGTCTGCGCCGCCTGTAGCTGAGTCATCCCCTGATAAGAAAAGCCGTACATGGCGACTTGTCCATCGCTACCTGGAATTTTAGCTGCCCACTCGATGGCGTCTTTTCCGTCTGAGACTTCGTGGGCAAATAGCGAGAATTGACCTGCAGATGTCCCTCTTCCTCGCACATCTTGAATGGCGACAATATAGCCCTGCGCGGCATACCAGCGCGGATGGGCATAGACGATGGTAGACGCGATCGCCCGGCCATAGGGCTGGCGCATCAGCAAAACCGGAAACGGTCCTGGTCCTGTTGGAAAGTAAACATCTGCGTCGAGCCGCACACCATCGCGCGTATACATAGAAAGGGTCTGCTGCGCCTGAATAGAAAGCATAGTTTGGGGTATGGTTTTGAGTACTAAGGAGATGAAGGGACAAGAAAGGGGATGGCATGGAACCCATTTTGATCATTTGCAACTTGGCATTAGTTGGGTTGACAGGAACCTATGTCTGGCTAACCAATAGAAATCTCAAACAGCTAAAGCAAGAAAGCACTTACTATCGCAACGTCGTAGAAAAACAGCTTAGACTCACTGCCTTACCCCATCTTTATTGGGACTTGCAGCCAGCTACCGATTCAGAAGGGCATACTAACCTAGCCCTTGAAGTCTTCAATATCAGCAATGTCCCGGCTTACGATGTCCATGTCAGCTTGATTGGTGCCTATACCGAAGAAGCCCTCGGCATTGCTACCTTCATGCGAACTCATGTTCAACCTCGCCACCGCAAGTATCCGCTTCAGTCAGATAAAGTTGGCTACTATGGTGTCCGTAATGCTTTACGTCTCTCGCTCCTGCCGACCCAGCAAAAAATTACGCTTTCGCTGCCTTTTCCTATCCAGCCTGCTGACGTCTATACCCTGGTGCAATACCGAGAGCTCTCGGGCGGAAACTACTACCAGGTTTGCTGCTTTAGTGCCATTGATGAATCGGGAGCCTATCGAGCCAATATTCTAGAACCTTCTGAAATTGAGATGATGGAGCGGCTGCATCTATTTGATCTAGAAGATTTTGTCATACCCGATAGAAAGGCAGACGGCTCAAACGAGCTACCTTACTACTTAGTCGATTTTGTTGATCTGTGGAACCATTCTATTTCCAGCCGTCTTATTTTAGAAGCGCCTCACACTCCGTCTGGCCCATCGGAGGAGGATATTCCTGTTCAGGCTGCCTATGACTTCTAACGCCTCGTCTACGCCATATCTTCAGCTAGGTTCGTCCGCCCATCAGAGTTTGATGGGTCACTCGGTCACGCTGACTGACATTTTGCTGATCGATGATGATCCCTTTATTTTACAGGGGCTGCAACGACTACTTCAAAAGCATGGCTATCAGGTGGAAACGGCCAACGATGCCGATAGCGGGCTCCACAAAGCGCTGCATCTATCCCCTTCTGTGATCATCTGCGATTTACTGCTGCCCGGTGGTGCTAGCGGAATCGATATCTGCTGCCAAATCAAGCAAGATCCTCAGCTAGCGACGACTGCGTTTTTGATCATGACTAGCCATACCGATATGGCTAATCGAGTGGAGGCGCTAGAGGCGGGCGCAGACGATTTGCTGATCAAACCCATTGATACGGCTGAGCTAGTCGCCAGGGTAAACTCTGGGCTGCGACTTCATAAGCTGATGCAAGCGCTCAAGGCGCAAACTCGTAGATTAGAAAACGAGCTAGCGGAAGCGGCTACCTATGTCACCTCGCTGTTGCCTAGAGATACGCCGGAAGATGCCAAGAGCTGTATCTCAATTACTTCTCGCTTTATTTCTTCTCAAGAGCTGGGAGGCGACTGTTTTGACCACTACTGGCTCGATCCTGACTATTTGGTTATGTATCTGCTAGATGTGTCGGGGCATGGATTAGGTGCGGCGCTGCTATCGACCTCGGTTTTGAATGTGCTGCGATCGCAATCACTTCCTGGCGTCGACTTCCATCGCCCTGAGACTGTTTTGAGAGGTCTCAACGACGCCTTTCAGATGACCGAGCAAAACGATAAATATTTCACCATTTGGTATGGCGTCTACAACCGAGTGACTAGGCAGCTTGTTTATGCTAGTGCCGGACACCCGCCAGCTTTGCTGGTCATGCCCGACGCTAGTCCTTACAGCTCAATCCGCCCAATGACAAGTTCTACGCCCACAAGTTCTACGCCCACAAGTTCTACCGTAAGGCGGCTGACGGCTGAGGGTTCAAACAGCGCTATCGAACTACAGCAGCTTAGAACCCCCGGTATGCCGATTGGCATGATGCCTGACAGCAGCTATCGATCGGAGAAATGCACTATTTCAACCGGTAGCCGTTTGTATATTTTCAGCGATGGTATCTACGAAATCTATCCGCAGAAATCATCTGTTGCCCAAGCTAATTCGCAGTTAGGACTGACCGGTCTGGTAACCATCTTGACCGAGTTAGAGGCTAGACAACAGCTCACTATCAGCACGCTTATCGAACGGGTTAGCAAATTTGGCGGTAATCAATTTGAAGATGACTTGTCTCTACTAGAAGTCGACTTTCAGACCTAGTTGTTTTCAACCTAGCCCGCTTCAGTCTATGACCATCTAGCCTTTCGTACTCGGCCTCGTCCGATACCCAACGCTTACGGAATTAGCCTATAGATTTAGATCGGATACTGAAACAGGCTGAAAAGCGAGCCCAAATACCCGCTCAAACCGTTTGATCAAGGTTTGTTGAACCTCACTCAAGCGAATGTCTGGGATAAACTGCGCCATCGCCCCCACAGATTTTCCCTCTAGGCCACAGGGAACAATCCGCTCAAATCCACTCATATCAGGGCATACATTCAAAGCGAACCCGTGCATCGTAATCCAGCGACTCACTTTAATCCCAATTGCTGCGAGCTTGTAACCGTTCACCCAAACACCCGTCATTCCTGGAATGCGATCGCCTTTCAGCCCATACTCTGCTAGTACCAGAATAATCACTTCCTCAAGCTGTCTTAGATACCAGTGCAGATCCATCCGATGCTGCCTCAAATTCAAAATGGGATAACCTACTACCTGACCTGGCGCGTGATAGGTTACCTCCCCACCTCGCTCTACTCGATGGATTTCATAGTGCTTAGACTCAGGCGCAAACTTCAAAAACTTTATATCAGCCCCCTGCCCTAATGTGTAGACAGGCGGATGCTGAAGCAATATCAGCGTATCTCTCATACTGCCCGCATCAGTACTCTCGTCGCTAGTGCCCTTGTATCTGTTAGCGAGCTGCTGCTGCCATTTCCAGGCGATCGCATAGGGAATAGCTGCCTCTAGCGACAATACATAGCCTAGTCGCGCATCCAACTGTTCTACTGGGCTTTCTTCTACTGGGCTTTCTTCTACTGGGCTCTTTTCTAGACCTCGATGCATTGCAGCTTCCGTCGCCTTCCCACTTGCTAGCACTTCTTTCACAGATCAGAACATCGGCTCAAGTCAAGATTTATCAACGGATGCTTAAAATCTTGACAGTTTGCCAATCGATCAAAACGCCGATGCTAGGGTTAAAAAGTATAAACCTAAACCGCCACAGGGGAGGCTGCTTCATGAAGCTAGTAATCCAGGGGAAAAATATCGAGATCACCGACGCGATCCGTAGTCATGTACACCAGAAGATTGAAAAGGCAAGCGCTCACTTTCAAACCCTCATCAACAAAGTAGACGTTTGCCTGTCCGTTCAAAACAATCCCCGAATTGCTCCAAAACAAACCGCAGAAGTCACTGTATTCC
>NZ_JADEXO010000171.1 GCF_015207105.1 cf. Phormidesmis sp. LEGE 11477 | reverse complement strand
AGGAACTGGCTCTACCTACGCCAGATCCGCCGCTCCCAAAGAACAACCCTATCGCAACAACTACGGTGACAATCCATATTCGCAAGATTTTAGTGAGTGGGAGTAAGCATCAATACAGTGAGCACCGATGCAGTGAATTAAGTTGTAGTGAGCTAACTTGTAATGAAATAAGTGGCGATCGCTATGATTGAAGACTAGGCAAAGCTGATGAGCAGAAGAACAGTATAAAAATAGTAGAAAAGTTGGGAGAATCACGTTGAAGAGTTCGGGTTCAACAGACTTACGAAGATCCTTTTGCCGAAAAGATCTCATAGCCCTCTATCAAAGCATTGCAAATGGATAAACAATCAATGAGCAATCTCTCCGAGTCAGAAAACTTACCAAATCTGATTATCATCGGGGCGATGAAGTCTGGAACCACTAGCCTGCATTACTATCTCAACCTCCATCCAGATATCTGCATGTCTCGTCAGAAAGAGTTGGATTTTTTTGTTGAACACAAAAACTGGAAAAAAGGAGTTGAGTGGTACAAAACCAACTTCGCTGGCCAATCGGCAAAGGTTTATGGAGAATCCTCACCTAACTACACCAACTATCCTCGCTGGGATGGGGTGCCCGAGAGAATGTTTTCTGTGGTGCCAAACACCAAGATTATCTACTTATTGCGCGATCCGATCGAGCGAATGATTTCTCACTATCTCCATTCCTACTCTAGTGGAATAGAAAACAAAAGCGCTGAAGCAGCCCTGACCAAGCCTTTGGAGAAGAACTGGTATATTAGGCGCAGTCAGTACTTCTTGCAACTACAGCAATATCTTCAGGTTTTTCCAGAATCGAATATCTTGGTGATTACCTCAGAAAAGCTCTCTAAGTTCCCTGCGGAAACAATGGAGAAAGTGTTTGCTTTTTTAGGCGTAGATAGTGAATTTGACCTCAATGTGAAAGATCAAAGTTTGGTGAATGTAGTGAGGTTTGGATCGACGATGCGCTCGGATCAAAAATTCGATAAAAAGTTTCATCAGTCTGCTCGCAAAACCCGCAGAACGATATCGTCAGAGAGTCTGTTTGCCAAAACATTTTCTAAGGCGATCGCATGGATGCCTAATGAGATCAAAGCGCCCGTTGAAGATATTGTCTATCGTCCCTTTTCTCAAAAAGTCGAGCGCCCCAAGATAGATAGCAATCTTCGAAAAAGGCTGGTAGATTCTCTCGCAGAAGATATCAGCAGCCTCAGGCAATATACGAAATATGATTTCTCAGAGTGGAATTTAGAATGACGAGGCTTCTGCTAAAAGACGAGTATCAGAGCGATATAAAGCGTCTCTCCAGCGAGGTATTTGAAATGAGAGAGCAAATACAATAGACAAGATATAGGCCAACACCGCATTAGCATTGAACCCAGGCGGAGAGAAAAGCGGAGCTAGCAGCAAGAATCGCCCCCACCTAGAAACCAGCGGCGACAGATAGAAAAATAGAGGAATATACCAAACTAAACCCATAATCCAAGAGACCGGATTGAACAAATTAATTACGTTGAGAAAGGCATAGAACTGAAAATTGGCTTGAGTTCGGCGGGTTGCTATTAACAGCAGTCCAGTCAGCAACAGTCCGCAAACAATAGCGCCCACCGTGTTGTTCGCCATCCACGGGTTCATTCCCCCACTGCTAAAACGACGAGCCGCCAATAGATTAGTCGAATCAACAGAATGAACAATTCCATCGATTACCCCTTGACCCTGCAAGCTAGTAGATAGCCCTGTTTCTATCTGCCCAAAGTAGCCCGGCAGCGTCCGCCTGAAAAAGTTGATGTAGCTGGCCAAGCCTAAGAAAGGATAGGGTAAGGCAAACAAGACGGCAGAGTGCAAAAGTGTTTTGCCTACGAATCGCCACTGTTTGCGATCGCCATAAAAAATCAGTAGTACAAAAGGAAATAGCTTGAGCATGCCCGCAAATGCCAATAGAAAAGCCGCCAGATTAGACCTGCGGCCAGACTGCAAGAAGTGATAGGAGATCATGCTCAAATAAACAATTAAGATATCAACTTGGCCTCGTTCTACCGTCGCTATCACCGGAAAGCTCACCATCACAAAGAGAATAGCGGTATCCGGCATTGTGAATTCGCTGCGTCTAACAAAATGAAAGCTCAGCAGCACAGCCAAGCCCAAGATAACCAGCGTAAACAAAACTTTAGCGCTCTGATAAGGCAAAGCGCCCAAAGGCAAAAAGAACAGCGCGGCTAAGGGCGGGTATCGAAACCCAGAATAAGCTTGACTCTCGGCATTAATAGGTCCATAGAAATCAGCCCGCATGCCCACATAGTTGACATATGGGTCTAGTCCTAGCAAAGCAGATTTTCCGGCTAGATACATCGAGCGAAAATCGATCTGATAGCTCTCTAGCGTGATATAGCCCAAAAAAATAATGGGTAAGAAACAAACCCCGTAGATCCGCACAAACTGCCAAATATCTGAGCCCTGACACAGCCGCAGCGCGTGCTTACGCCAAATTGAATAGGCCATAAATTATCTCAAAATAGGGCATAGTCTTACACGATCGAGATTAGAAAACAACCTACTTGAACGTCGATATTTAACCGCGCTTCTAAGTGCTGCTATAAATTAAGGCAAAGCGGGTTGTCCTCTAAACAAAACTTTTTGCCACGATGGAATTTGCCACCCTAAAGCCAGCACGATGCACATCACGTAGGCAGCTATCCCATTCGCATTTAAAAACGGCGGCAGGAATAGCGGTAGCAGAAG
Source organism: cf. Phormidesmis sp. LEGE 11477 (assembly GCF_015207105.1). GTDB lineage: Bacteria > Cyanobacteriota > Cyanobacteriia > Phormidesmidales > Phormidesmidaceae > Phormidesmis. The sequence continues at coordinate 6,933 of NZ_JADEXO010000171.1, read as the reverse complement.
CAGCCATAGCCCTACTTTGGACACCGAAGAGGATAGATATAGAAAAAACGGAATATACCAAACTAGGCCCATAATCCACGCAATCGGATTGAATAGAAAAACCATGTTCAAAAACGCATAGAACTGGAAATCTGTTGGGCATCGGTGAGTAGCTATCAGCAATAGAACAGAAAGCAGCAGGCCCACCAATATGAGTGTCCACGGGTGATGTGGAGGAATCTGGGTCATATATCCATTGCCAAAATCTTTCATCGAAGAGAGCCCTGTTGTTTCTATCGACTGAACAATTCGATAGGGGCCGACGCCTTGTCCGTGCAAATCCATCGGTAGATTAGAAGTTACCTCCCCTAGCCGATCGGGTAATAGCTGTTTGAAGAAATTTTCGTATGTCGACCGGCCAAAGTAGGGAAGCGGCAGCAGAAACAGACCTATCGCCCACATCAGGGTGTAGCTGACCATTCGCCACTGTCTACGAAAGCAGTAAAACGATAGCAGAACGATAGGAAATAGCTTGGTCATCACAGCTATTGCTAGTAAAAAAGCGGCTAGTAAGGTCTGTTGCCTTTGCTGCCAAAAACCAAAAGAGAGCACAGCTAAATAGGTGACAAAAATATCAATCTGGCCTCTATCGATCAGCGCCAGCATCGGAAAGCTCACCAGCGCAAACAATATTGCCGATTCGGGCGTTTTGAAATCACTGCGCCTAGCGACAAAGAAGCACAACATCCCAAACACAACCACCATCAATACGGTAAAGACTACCTTAGCCGTTAGATAGGGCAGCAGCGAAAAAGGAATAAATAGAAAGATGGCGGCGAACGGCGGATACCGATAGCCAGAGCCGGGGTCGTCGTCCCCATTAAGAGGTGCATAAAAATCAGGTCTGACCCCGACGTGGTTCAAATAGGGGTCCCAGCCCAAGAGCGCCGCCTTTCCACTTACATACATCGCCCTGAAATCTACTTGATAGCTATCTAGCATTAAATAGCCAAAGAACATAATCGGCAGGAAGTACATCAGGTATTTTCCACAGAATAGAGAAATGTCCTTACGCCACAATTGAGCAGTCATAAAATTTCGATCTCTTGAGCTTTAGTCGAACTTTTGTAGTTTTTCACAGCATGTTCTACGCACGCAATTGCTTTTGACTTCTAGACTTTGACCTACAGACGGACCGCACCGCACCTTAACTGGCGCTATTCTATATAGGCGCAATCTAGCTTCTGTGTTTTCACTATCTCTAGCGGCTCTCATGGCTCATTCTATTTGTATCCTCGGTGGCGGCTTCGGCGGCCTATACACGGCTCTTGCTCTCAGCAAACTCGATTGGAAAGATACACCGCACGAGATTGTGTTGATTGACCAGCGCGATCGCTTCGTTTTTGCGCCGCTGCTTTACGAACTGGTCACTGGCGAACTACAAACCTGGGAAATCGCGCCTCCATACGAAGAGCTCATTGCCAATACAGGCATTCGTTTTCACCGAAGCGGCGTAGACAGTATCGACATTGACGCGCAAACGGTTGATTTGACTGACGGCAAGAGCCTCAGCTATGACCGTATCGTGCTAGCGCTCGGCGGTGAGACGCCAATGGATATGGCCCCTGGCGTCGCTGAGCACGCCATTCCCTTTCGCACGTTAGCAGATGCCTATCGACTAAAAGATAGGCTACGTCAGCTAGAGGCGGCCAACCTTGAGAAGATTCGAGTTGCCATTGTCGGCGGTGGCTATAGCGGTGTAGAAATTGCCTGCAAAGTTGCCGAGCGACTAGGCGACAAAGGTCGGGTTCGCATCGTTGAAAGGGCCAATCAGATTCTCCAAACCTCTCCCGAATTCAATCAAAAAGCGGCTCTAGATGCACTTGACGAGAAAAACGTGTGGATTGACTACGAAACCACTGTTACAGAAGTCACCGCTAACAGCTTTTCGCTTAGCTACAAAGACAAGGTTGATACGCTTCCGGTTGATATTGTGCTCTGGACCGTTGGCAGCAAAGTCAGCCCTGCGCTAGACGCTCTTAATCTGCCTCGCAATGAACGCGGACAGTTCACCATCTCGCCGACCCTGCAGGTGATAGATTATCCTCATATCTTCGCCTTAGGCGATCTTGCTGACGGGCCTGACGCCGATGGCAAGCCCGTCCCACCTACCGCTCAGTCTGCGCTTCAGCAGGCTGACTACGCCGCTTGGAATATCTGGGCTAGCCTCACCGACCGACCGCTGCTTCCTTTCCGCTACCAGCACCTTGGTGAGATGATGACTCTAGGCACCGACAATGCCACGCTGAGTGGGCTCGGTATCAAGCTAGAAGGCAATCTCGCTTACGTGGCCCGTCGCCTTACTTATCTCTACCGCATGCCCACCCTCGATCATCAAATTCGCGTTGGCGTCAATTGGTTAACTCAGCCAGTGCAGGCGCTACTGACAGGATCAAACAAGTAATCCAACCAGTAAAAAGGTAACTGAAGTCAGAAGTATGAACGACGCCCCGATGCCTTTATCTTCTTTCTCGCAGCCGCCGCTACCCCAATCATCGCCACAGCCGCTACCAAAAGTTATCTACCTCGATGCTTTTGGAACTCTTTTCGGTGTCAAAAGCAGTGTGGGCCACCTCTACAGTCAGCTTGCACGCTCGGCTGCGGTAGATAGCGATCCTAAGGCCGTCAATCAGGCTTTCTATCAAAGCTTCGCTGCGGCTGAGCGGCTGGCTTTTCCTAAGGCCAGTCCGGCTGATATTCCGGCGCTGGAGTATCGCTGGTGGAAAGCTATTGTGGCAGAGACGTTTGAGCGAGTAGGTGTGATCGATCGGTTTGAAGATTTCGACGCCTTTTATGCGGGGCTGTATAACTATTTTGCAACTAGCGATCCGTGGCAGGTGTATGCCGACACAATTTCATCGCTTAATCGCTGGCGGTCAATGGGCATCGAGCTAGGTGTGATCTCTAACTTTGACTCTCGGTTGCACCGCGTGCTCAGCATTCTAGAATTAGACACATATTTTCAGTCGGTGACGATATCTACCGAAGTTGGTGCGGCCAAGCCTTCGCCCAAGATTTTCAAAGCGGCGCTGGCAAAGCACAACTGCATAGCGCAGCAGGCGTGGCACGTAGGTGATAGTGAAGCAGAGGACTATGCTGGTGCTAGATCAGTAGGGATGCGAGCAGTGCTAGTTGCTAGGTAAGCTCGTCTGCTTTCATGCCGCCATACTTCTTCCCTGTGCCGCTGTGGTTTACGCCGCTGTAGACAAGCGTTGATAGTTCAGTCATATTGCACAGTAAGCCCCTTTGTATGACTGATGTGATGTCTTCTTCCTATCGCTGCTGGATATCTAGCTGGATATCTGCGGTTGCTTCTGTCGGTTTGTTAGCGACAGCTTATTTAGCAACAACTGGTTCAGAGCAGGCGATCGCGCGTCCTCTACCCAGTGATTCTACCAATCATTCTCTAGCTCATCCTACAAAACAGATCGCGCAAGTTCCACCGCCTGACAATCTACCCGAGCAGCCGCCCAACCTGCCGCCAGCGGGAAATATCTTGCCAGAGCTGCCACCAGACGACGATCTGCCAGACGAGCCGCTACCGCCACTGCCCTCACTCGAAGAACTCTTTGGCGAGCCTAGCGATCCTAACTTGCCTCCTGGCGTTTTAGAGGGCGGGGAAGAAACCTTTGTTGTCAGCGAAATTCAGCTAGCAGGTAGCACCGTTTTTAGCGATGAAGATTTTGCCGAACTCTTTGACAGATTTACGGATGTGCCAATCACGTTCAACGAGCTACTACAGGTACGCTCGGCGGTGACTCAGCGCTATGTAGAAGCGGGCTTTGTCACCTCAGGAGCCTTTATTCCACCGCAGACTTTGGAAAACGGTGTGGTCACCGTGCAGGTCTTGGAAGGCTCTATAGAAGAAATTGAGGTCGTGGGGACCAGCCGTCTAAGGCCCGCCTATGTTCGCAGTCGGCTAGGGCTAGTGGCGCAGCCGCCGATCAATACAAATAGGCTACTAGCTGGACTGCAGCGGCTGAAAATTGATCCGCTAATCGAGACAGTGTCCGCAGACTTGCAGGCGGGGGTACGACCTGGAACCAGCGTGCTCCGGGTGGAGGTAAGCGAGGCAGATGCATTCGATATCACTGCCTCTGTAGATAACCGCCGTTCGCCTAATATCGGCAGCGTCAGTCGGCGACTTGATCTGCAAGCAGGCAATGTATCTGGGCTAGGCGATCGCATCTTTTTGGGCTACACCAACACCAACGGCAGCAACGGCATAGACGCCAGCTACTCTATTCCGCTCAGCCCTCACAACACGCGCCTCAACTTCGAGGGAGGCTATGGAGGCAGCCGGGTAATTGAAGATACCTTCGAGGTATTAGATCTCAGCTCTAACGCTTTTTACTACGAAATCGGCATCACCCATCCACTGATCGAAAGCCCTACCCAAGAAATCTCGCTGGGCCTAGCGCTTTCTCATACCAACAACCAAATCCGTTCTGGACTTGATGATCTAGGGCCAGCTCCGCTAGTTCCGGGGGCCGACGGCGATGGCAGAAGTAAAGTCAGCGCCCTACGATTTTCTCAGAGCTGGACGCAGCGAGACCAGAGGCAGGTGCTGGCCGCTAGATCGCAGTTCAACCTAGGGCTCAATATTTTAGGCGCAACCAACAATGACGCAACCGGCATTCCAGACAGTCAGTTCTTTTCTTGGAGAGGGCAGGGCCAGTGGGTCAGACTGCTCGGCGAAGATGCGCTCTTTTTCCTCAGAGGCGATCTGCAGCTAGCAACCGATCGGCTGTTCTCTTCAGAACAGTTTGGCCTAGGCGGACAGCAGACCATTCGGGGCTATCGTCAAAATGCGCTCTTGCGAGACAATGGCGCTCTGGTTTCCGCAGAAGCTCGCTTGCCAATTATTCGCTTTTCGAGAGACAGCATTGTTCAAATAGCCCCTTTCCTCGATGTGGGTACTGCCTGGGACAACTTCGACGATTCTGCTGATACCAATGTTTTGGCAGGGACGGGCATTGGCCTCATTTGGGAGCAAAACGAAGATCTATCGGCCAGACTAGACTGGGGAATCCCGCTAGTTGATTTGGATAGCACTAGCAACAGCTTGCAAGATAGCGGTATTTACTTTTCTGTGCGATACAACTTGTTTTAAACAGCCCCAAGGCTGGAAGAAACATATGCTTTGGGTCATATGCTTTGGGTCATATGCTTTGGGTCATATAAAGTCAGCAGTGCCAGATCAGTAGCGCCAATAGCGGCGTCCGTACACAAAGGTACCGATCGCCGTCCCCATGATCACGAAATAATTTACGCCGCCAATAAATAGGCCCGGAATAGGCAACAGAGAGCGAATAAACAGCGCTAATAAGATACAGGCGACGAGCGCCCACATTGTATTAGCTGTCAAGATGACCTGATGGAAAAGGCGGGATGTGACGATAACGCCGAGTGCGCCTAGCCCAAAGTAAACGGCCAGTGGCAGAACCATTGCAGCTAGAAACAAAAGTCCGTTAGAAATGCTAGCAGCAGCGGCTGAGGTGCCAAGCGCCAACAGCCCCATTCGCAGCAGGTAGTCTATGGCACTGGCGATCGCAACGGTCACCACCGCGCTGAGTGCTAAGTCGGTCCAGGGGAGATATTTGAGCGAACGAAATGGATTGGCCATACAAAAATCCAAGTGAGGAGAAAAGAGAACGGCGGTGGTGGCCAAGCGCGGTCGAAGTTAATAGAAGTCACTACTCAAAGGTAAGCGCGCTGCCCCGAACAGTAGTATCAATTTTGCCGTAGTCATAGACAACGTGACCGCCGACGATAGTAATGACTGGCCAGCCAGTAAGATTCCAGCCCTCGAAAGGACTCCAGCCGCACTTGGTCTGTAGCTCCTGGCGCAGAACTGGGCGATAGGTAGATAAGTCCACTAAGACCAGGTCAGCATCATAGCCCGGTTCGATCAGTCCCTTATTAGGGATTTGGTAGGCTCGCGCCACGGCAGTAGACATCCAGTTAGCGACTTGAGCGACGCTACAGCGACTCTGTTGGGACTGGGTCAGCATCAGCGGCAAGGCGGTTTCTACGCCGGGCATACCAGCAGGCGCGTTGGGATAGCCTTTGCCTTTTTCTGCAAGGGTGTGTGGAGCATGATCGGTGGTAACAAAGTCGATGACGCCATCTAGCAGCGCCTGCCAGAGTAGGTCGCGATCGCGCTCATACTTCAAAGGCGGATTTATCTGCGCTAGCGTTCCTAGCTTTTCATACGCACTGACATCTAGCAGCAGGTGCTGAGGCGTCACTTCGGCGGTGACCCAGCTTGGCTTATCTCGACGCAGCAGCTCAGCTTCGTCGCCAGTTGACAAGTGCAAAATGTGCAATCGTCGCTGGTACTTCTTTGAGAAGCTAAGCGCTAGTTCAGTGGCTAGCAGCGCCGTTTCACTGTCTTGAACTTGGGTATGCGTCGCGGGATCGGTTTCACCTGCAAACAGCTCTTGCCTGGCAAAGATGCGAGCTTGATCTTCAGCGTGGACCACGATTAGGCGATCGCCGCTCGCAAAGATCGGCTCGATGGTTTCAGCCGTATCAACCAAAAGCGGGCCGTTGGCTGAGCCCATCGAAATTGCGATGCCACAGGCCGAGCTGACAGTACGCAGATCGTCTAGATTTTCGGCGGTGGCCCCGATGAAGAATCCATAGTTGACCAAGCTTTTAGAAGCCGCGATCGCCAATTTATCCGTCAAATCAGCCTGAGCAGTCGTTGGCGGTAGCGTATTGGGCATCTCTAAGAAAGAAGTCACCCCCCCTCTGGCACAGGCACATGAAGCTGTGAACAAATCTTCTTTGTGCTCTAGCCCTGGGCTGCGAAAATGCACCTGTGAATCGATCACTCCAGGTAGCAGCGTCAATCCGCTACCGTCAATGATTCTGGCCTGTTCAGGCGTT
>NZ_JADEXO010000170.1 GCF_015207105.1 cf. Phormidesmis sp. LEGE 11477 | reverse complement strand
ATTGGGTTGTTTGCCACGTTTTTACGACGGGCCCAGGCGGCTAGAGCGCCGCCTGTAATAAACATCAGCAGGCTGTATATCGCGGCTGGAATAGACATGGTTGGATTGTTGAGTAGGGTAGGCGCGGTAGCCACTGCGATCGCCAACGTTCCATTTTGAATGCCCACTTCACAAGTAATCGCGGTGGTGCCTTTGGGATCGATCTTGGCTGCTGTAGCCAGCAGATAGCCTAAAGCCATCGTCGTCAGATTGAGCGCTAGCGTCACCCAGCCGACTTGAACAATGTAGCTAGCTAGATTAGCCCGCTCTGCCAGTAAAAGCCCAAAGATAATTAGACCTAAGAAAAATAGCGATAGCCACTTTACCCATTTCTCAACATTGGCTGAAAATAAAGGCGCATATCGATGCAGCAACATACCAAATGCGATTGGAATTAGGGTGATAACAGCGATTTGAAGAACCGTTCCGAGAAAAGGTAGCTGCAGAGCAACCCCTTCTCCAACAAACTGCTGCGTCGCTAGATTCACGACCAGAGGAATGGTGAATACAGTAATCAAACTGCTGATAGCGGTGAGCGTCACCGAAAGCGCAACATTACCACCCGCTAGATAGGTGAGCAGATTTGAGGTAGGCCCACCTGGACAAGCCGCTAAGATCATTACGCCGACTGCTAGCTCCGACGTTAGCGGAAAAAGAGAAGCCAGAAGAAATCCGACGAGTGGTAAGAGTATCAGCTGAGCGGCTAAGCCAGTCAACACTGCCTTCGGCGAGACTATGATGCGTTTAAAGTCAGCCAATGTGAGGCTTAGGCCCATCCCTAGCATGATGATGAACAGGGCTAAGGGCAGAAAAACAGCAGTCAGTAGATTTGAGTCCATAAGGAAAAAATGTTTTTTAATGCAGCGTGCTAGCTATGTGCCAAGACCGGGTGACTAAGACTGAAGTAAGCCTCACGATCAGTCAATAGCGCAAATCCTCTGAAGTTGTCACCCGTCAACGATCGCGACAATGACCGCCAGCTACCCGTAGTAATGCTACCGGAAGTTGAGCGGATCTCAGTGCTCTACATTGAATCTATGGAACTGAATCTATGGACTGTACTTGCGATCAATCAGATGGCGCGATCGCTTCATAGACACCCCCTGCCAAAGCACAGGCAATCCCGCAACTGAGGGCATAGCTAATCACATTGTTTGTCAGTTGATCAGGCGGAAGATTGAAGACCTGCTCAACCACATCGCGAATCAGAAATAATCCTATTAGGCCCGCTATCAGGAATACGGCAACCGCAGATTTTCTTCTTCTTTGAGCTTTACTGGCAAATCGCGTACCGTACCAAGCTATGCAAGCGGCCCCGATTAGATTTCCTATAACAGCTAGAAGGGTGTCATCTGCGACCAAAGGACGCAAAAGACGACTACTCATTAGAACAACAAGACCGCCAATAAAAAGACCCACCACAAAGCCTTGTAGAGCCCTCGGTGATAGCAGCGACTTTGTTAGATCAACAAAAAAACTCATACTGACGCACCGTGAAACAACCATTCAATAGAACATATGGAAAGGGTTTAACTGATATGCATTTGGCGAGACAGCGCGTTGAAGCCAAAGCTAACTATAGCCTAATTACAAAGTTGAGGTACAGTCCATCGGCTGACAAACCCTGCATCGGCTCATGAACAGTAGCCACTGAAGTCAGCGACAGAAAAGGCAGCTTAATTATGTCTGTGTGGTGATGGATGGATGGGGATGGGCCATCATGCTAGAAAGGCAAAAGTTTATACCAGGTTGGGTTTAGAACGATTTCTGCATATGTACCTTTTACAAAAGCAAGCTAGCGTCCACTCAAGCAAGTTCAACCAGATCTTCAGCAGAAGGAAGTACGGAATAGCGCTGCTGTTCTGGTTGGGCCTGTGCCTACCGATGGCGCTACCCGCGAATGCTCAGCTAGAGGAGACACAAACCGAGAACGCACAGCCTGAGAATGTGCAAACTGAGAATGCTCAGCCTGAGAATGTGCAAACTGAGAATGCTCAGCCTGAGAATGTGCAAACTGAGAACGCACAGCCTGAGAATGTGCAAACTGAGAATGCTCAGCCTGAGAACGCTCAAACTGAAACAGCAGCACCTGCGCCGCCAGCCGAAGAAGCTGCCCGTGAAGCTGACAGGCCCGATACTCAAGCAGCCGAGCCTCAAGGAGGGTCGGTAGTCGTCGGCGTTAGTCATTTGCCACCGTTTGCGATCGCAACCAAAACTGAATCGGGCACCGACTGGGACGGCATCGGCGTTCACCTGTGGCGAGAAGTGGCCGAAGAGCTAGATATCTCCTACGAGTGGCAAGAGATCTCTCCTAATGAAGCCATAGACCAGGTAGAAAATGGAACAATAGATATTGCCATCACCGCTGCTGCCACCGCTTCAGCCGAAGAGCGGGTAGACTTTACCCAAAGCTACTACGTGACTTCTATCGGCATCGCCCAAACCGCGCAGCGCAGCATTCTAGACAATGTAAGAGCGGTTCTATCGCCTCGGTTTTTGTGGATTGTTTTGTGGCTCTCTGCGCTGCTGATAGCGGTGGGCGCGATTGTCTGGCTGTTTGAGCGTCGCTCTGACGAAGAAGTGTTTGGCAAAGGGATAACGAGTGGGCTGTGGGACAGCTTTTGGTGGTCGGCGGTGACGATGACGAGCGTGGGCTATGGCGACAAAGTGCCTACTACATTTGGCGGTCGGCTAGTAGCGCTGTTTTGGATGATTGTGGCACTGGCGGTGGCGGCAACTTTGACGGCTTCTATTACCTCTGTACTCGCTGCGGACGATAGCGGCCAGCTCACGCAGGTAGCAATGCTCAAACAGCTCAAAGTAGGCAGCGTCGAAGGATCGAATGCGGCTGAAGCGTTAAAAGAACAAGATATCTCTTTTCAGCCGATTAACGTGCCAGAAGATGGATTGAATGCGATCGCCGACGACCAGATAGACGCCTTCGTCGATGATGCAGCGCTTTTGAGCTATATCAACAACAACAACTTTCAAAGGCGATTTGTTATAGAATCTACCGGACTTCAGGCCCGCCGCTATGCCTTTGCCCTAACCAACGACGATCAGCAGCTAGAAGCGATTAGCGCCCAGGTGATTCAAGAGCAAACCGACGCCGACTGGCAGCCACTACTCAATCAATTCTTGCCAAAGAACAACTAGGCACGTACGAGTTGATATCCTAAAATAGGAAAGTATGAATTAAATTGACGGGCTAGAAGCACAACATTCCTGAAGGTTGCTAGAGAACGCATATGCTGAGTCGACTGCGCCAACATAAGAGAATAACCCTCTTTACTCTGTTTAAGACAGGTTATTATCAAAATGTTGATTTGCATATGTTCGATGGATCTTATTAATATAACTTCACTCCTACTTGCCGTAATTAGCATCTTGATAAGTGTCTATTTTTATCTAAAATCTAAGTCAGTAAAGAGGATACTCTATTGCTCAAGAAGTATCACCGTTATCGAGGATCTTCCACAAGACAATCGTCTTAAACTATACTTTAGCGATCGGGAAATAAGGAAACTTATTCTAACTAAAGTAGCTATTTGGAATAGTGGTAGTGAAACTATAAAGCCAGATAGCTTCGTGGAGAAGATCCCTCTAAGAGTTTCGTTTGCTGCTCCGAACAAAACCATCGAATCTTATCTTCTGTATGCAAACAATAAAACCAACGAAATCTTACCCAAGATAGACCAAGCCGGAAACCTGTTGATAAACTTTAAATATCTAGATCCTGGAGATGGCGTTGTCATAAAGATTGCTCATGAAGGAAAGGTAGAAGATTTCGTCTCTGTGGAAGGCACTATCTACAACAAAAAGAAGAACAGAGTTAAGAGGGTATCCAAAGAATATTTCATTCAATATATGAGAGGATCAATATCATACAGAGAGACAAAGAAGGCTTTCAAATATAGTTTCTTGCCTGTGGTACTATTATCCATAGTACTTTTCCTAACTATTCTAACTGGATACGCTATAGCTAAAGCTAACGTAACCGAAGGAACCTTTAGTCTTCTGCTAATTACCGCCCCTTCAGTTTTGGTGGCTCTGCTTTACCTTTTTTATGCGGAGAAACTGTACGGAGTAATCGAAGCTCCTATATTTAGGTACATGCAAAGGATCAGGGAACCTAAGATAGCTTGTGAGTTCGTTTCCGAAAACTGGGCTTTGTCAGAAGGAAAGATAGTCGAATAGAGGATTTTCATATTGGCCTGCTGACTAGTGCTTGATCTCTGTGATTATGATAGGCGCATGATTTATAAAGTGCTTTTACAGCAATGCTTTTAGAAGCTGACAGCCTGTCATTTATTGCGAGGTAGAGCACTAGTATGACTTGTCTTTTAATATAGACAGAGAAAATTTCAGGTAAAACGTCAATCGTATTCCTTACTATCAACTCCATCCGACAAAATCTTCCTTACTCTACATTTCATGGCACTTCGTAAATAGTCGTAGACAAAGAAAAGTTAGAAAGCCCTGCTTGCGCTAGTAGACTTTCTAGAATCTCAGCGTATTCGGTGTTGCTCGGTTCAGACTGATGTATTGAGATAGCTAACGCGATCGCCTCGTGCCAAATACCATTCTCAGCATATTGTTGAAGCAAGTTCAGCTTTTGCGAATTAGAAAGCTGTTCAGTAGAAAGAGGTTCGGTAGATTGTTCCTCTGCCGGAATCGGTACGATCGCCAAATCCGCAACCCGCTGAATGGTGCCAGAAACAGAAACAGAATTCGACGGGCGGGCTGCATCGCAATAGATTGAAAACGTCCAGCTATAGCTTTGGCCAGGCATCAGCTCGCTGACCGGGACAGCTAATATCCCCGCCGCTGTCTCAATGGCAAACTCTTTGCGAAACGCATAGTTGTCGTTGCTATCTTGAATCACTAACTCAGCCGGAACTGATTCTGTCAGCGCGGCTGGAATGTTGAAAAAGAAGGAAGGATTCTCGCTAGCCGTCTGACTCCAAACGGTACCGTCTATTTCTGGAACGAGGGCGGTCAGGTCCTGATAGGGAAGACAGTCGCCACGATTGGCCCCGCCGCGCTGCCGTCCGTCGGGTGCGCCCTGATCGGGAGGCGTGGGCAGAAATTGAATGGTTGATGGCGGCGATGACGACTGAGCAAGCAGTCTCTGAGCTAAAAGGGTTTGGACGGAGGAAGCTTGAGCGGGAGATGCTTGGGCCGAAAGGGCGATCGCAATCCAAGCGGGCATCATGATTCCAAACAAACAGCCTACAGCTCTTCTATGTACGTGCCTTGTATTCACAGGTTTTCTGTTTATAGAGCGAACAGATGTTATGGAGTGAACAGATCGTTTCATAGTTTGAAATTCCCCGGAATTAAACTTATAGCGTTCGCCACTTTTGACCAAGCGAGGATCGCTAAGCCAGCGTTCAAAGCAGATGACAGGCGAAAAAAGACCGCCGAAAAAAGATCCAAAAGGGTTGTTCGCGATCGCATAGCATATATTCAGCGAAAGACATACAGTAGCAATCCAAATGATTGCTACACAAACTTTACCTTGGATACAAAGGCCACAGCATGCGCCGACCGCTCAAACAATTGCTCTGTCTACTTTTCGGCGTTTTCTTAGCAGGCGTCCTCAGCCGAGGTTCAGCACTGTCTTCTATGCCTGTGCTGGCCGCCGCGCCTGTCCTATCTGCAAAATCCACTTCGTCTAGCCTGGTCGCTCTAGATTCAACCGCTCCAGACTCGACCACTCCAGATTCGATTACTCAGAACTTGACCGCTTCAGCTCTGATCGAGCAAGGCCGCGCCGCCTACAACAGCCAACGCTTTACCGACGCAGTAGCGGCCTGGTCGCAAGTGGTCAGCGTCCAACGCCCCCCCGAATCTGCCTCGTCAGCACAGCTTGCGCCGCTAGACCAGGCCCTGACGCTTAGCTACCTTAGCGCCGCCTACCAACAGCTCGGCCAGTGGGAATCTGCTCGTAGCGCCCTCAGCCAAAGCCAAAGCCTACTGCCCGCCAGGCTCGATTCTGTCAAAGCACAGCAGGTCAGCGCCCAGGTGCATAACGCGCTCGGTGGCCTGCATTTTGCCCTCGGCGAAACCCAGCAGGCGCTCGAAATCTGGCAGGTCGCCGCTGACCTCTATGCCAAAACTGACGCAGACTCACGCTACTTTAACAATCTGCTCAACCAGATTCAGGCGCAGCAAACGCTAGGCTACTACCATCAGGTTCGTCGAACAATTGATCGGTTAGAGCAGCGACTATCCACACAGTCAGCAGTAGTACAAATTCAGGGATATCAAAGGCTCGGCCAAGCCTATCGCCTAACGGGAGATTTGACTAAGGCGCAAGCAAGCCTACAGACCGCGCTCGATTTGGCCCAGACAGCAGCTTACCCGACAGCGCCTATCCTGTTAGAGCGGGGCAATATTGCTCAGGCCGAAGGAGATACCTCAACGGCTTTAGAGTTTTATCAGCAGGCGATCGCCTCTAGTCAGAGCAGCAGCCCAGGCACTCACCCCGATATCCAAGTCAAAGCTCAGCTCAACCAGTTAAAGCTCTTAGCAGAGACAGAACCCACTGCCGTATCGCCGATTGTTGCTTCTCTATCGCTTGATATTCCTAAGATGACGCCAGGGCGATCGCAGATATACGCTTACATTCACGCTTCGCAAAGTCTCTTTAAGCCCAGTCTCTTTCAGCGAGAGTCAGCCGCTGAAATCACCACAGGCGTCCGCTGGCTTGCCCAGGCGATTCAACAAAGTATCGAGCTACAAGATAGCCGAGCAGAATCCTATGCCAAAGGCGCACTAGGCCATGCCTACGAACTTTCGCAGCAGTGGGCTGACGCGCAAGCGATGACCGAAGAAGCGCTGAGGATTGCCCAAGCGATCAACGCTAGCGATATTGTCTATCAGTGGCAGTGGCAGCTAGGCAGGTTGCTCAAACAGCAGGGGCAAAGAGACTTAGCGCTTCAGACCTACCGAGAAGCATTTTCTACGCTGCAGCTGCTCAGACAAGATATCGTCACGACCAGCCAAGATCTACAGTTTTCTTTTCGAGACAGCGTAGAACCGGTCTATCGAGAATTGGTTGACCTGCTCTTACAGCCCACCTCTGAGCAACTTGTCGGGGCTGATCCCTATCCACAAACAAAATCAGAACAAATAGAATCAGAACAGCGGCAACTAGAACAGACTGCCATAAGACAAACAAAGTCTCAGCTAGCAAACCCAGAACAGCGACAGGCGCGGCTCGTAGAAGCGAGAAAAGTCATTGAATCTCTGCAAGTCGCCGAATTAGACAACTTTTTTAGAACCGCTTGTCTAGAAGCCCAGCAGGTAGATCTAGATCAGGTAGAACAAACTTCTGCTGCCATTATCTATCCAATTATCTTGCCCGATCGCCTAGAGATGATTGTCAGCCTACCCAACCAGCCTTTGCAGCAATATACGACGCCTGTTGCCCAAGCCAAATTAGAACAGACGCTCATAAGCTGGCGACAAAACATCGAAAAGCCATTCACCGCCCCCGAAGGTAAAGCGCTCGGACAAGAGATCTATAGCTGGCTAATCGAGCCGATGCAAACCGCCCTGATCGAGGCCGATATCAAAACGCTGACCTTTGTTCTAGATGGCGCGCTGCGTAATGTGCCCATGGCGGCACTCTACGATGGTGAACGCTACTTGATCGAACAGTACGCCGTCGCCCTGTCACCGGGATTGCAGCTTTTGGGGCCGCGATCGCTCCAAGAAACCAACGAGACAGCTTTGCTCGCAGGGCTAACAGAATCACGCCACGGCTTTAGCCCGCTGCTGAATGTGGCAGACGAGCTAGAAACTGTGCAAACCCTAGTTGACAGCAATCTGCTACTGAACGAATCTTTCACTACCGAACAGTTGACCCAACAAGTCACCCAGACCGAGCGACCGATCATACACCTGGCCACGCACGGTCAGTTCAGTTCAAATGCAGAAGACACTTTTATCTTGGCTTGGGATCGTCCGATTCCAGTGCATGAACTCAGTGCCTTGCTTCGGGCCGGAGATGACAGCCGGGTCGAGCCAATTGAGCTGCTGGTTCTCAGCGCCTGCGAAACGGCCAACGGAGACAATCGCGCCGCCCTAGGACTTGCAGGCGTAGCCCTCCAGTCAGGCACTCGCAGCACTCTCGCTTCACTTTGGAATCTAGATGATGCGTCAGGAGCGGTTTTTGTACAGGCTTTTTATCGGGCGATCGCACCGGCAAACATCACCAAAGCAGACGCACTGCGATCGGCTCAGCTTACGCTTCTAAAAGATCCCAACTATCGGCATCCCATCTACTGGGCTGCCTATGTTTTAGTCGGGAACTGGCTGTGAGCCAATCGCACGTAGTCTTCTGGTAGCCAGTTGCTGTAGTTTTCCAGCTTATGAACAGGCTGCCAATGTCGCCCCTTAAAGTCTTGGCCTGAAATTTTGTTCTTTGAACAGTTGAAGAATCGACCCAGTTCAGAGCAGGCGCGCAGCTATGCGCTTTGAAAGGTGTTAGCAGCTTCTGAACGAGTTTCTGAGAGAATCTCTAGCTGAGCTTCTGGCTGGGTCTCTAATTGATAGTGAAGTGGCAAAACGATGGTAAAAGTTGAGCCAACGTTCGGCTCAGAGCTCACATAGATGTCGCCCTGAAGCAGCTTGATCATTTGGCTAGCGATCGCTAGACCCAGCCCCGTACTGCTATCTGATTTTTGTCCGGCATCGCCCTGATAGTACGGTTCAAAGATCCGACCCTGCTCAGCACTGTCTATGCCTAGACCAGTATCTACTACAGAGATCTCGACGCGATCGCCTGACTCGTCTGGTACTAGCTGCGCCTGAATGCTAATGCTGCCTTTCTCTGTATAGCGGACCGCATTACTCAGCAAATTAGTCAGCACCTGCCTAAACCGCGTTTGGTCTGTGGTCATCGCCCCAATATCAGGTTGACAGTCCACGTCGATCGCCAATGCCTTCTGCTGAGCCAGCGCGTTTAGCACAGTAGCAACCTCTTCTATCACGCCACAAGCATCAATCTGCTCAAGCTTGAGTGCCATCTGACCAGACTTGTAATAAGAAGCATCTAGCGTTTCATTGATCATCGATAGTAGCCGTCTGCCGTTCGCGAGTACCTGCTCAATAAAATCCAAATTAGGTCTCATCGACGAACTCTGCTGCCGCAAGAACAGATCGGAATAGCCAATGATGCAGCTCAGCGGGCTCTTCAGCTCGTGAGCGAGATAGGCCATGTTCCTCTGCTCGTTACGCACCAGACGATCTAGCTCTTGATTGCTGACCATCATCTCGTCGTACAGCCAGTTCACCTCGCGCAGGCGTTCGTCGGTATAGCGATCTAGACAAAAGGCGATCGATTTATCCAATACGCCATCTATCAGCCGCGCTGTCCGCAAGGTTAGCTGAGTATTGCTAGCTAGCAGCGCTGCTTCTAATTCGTCAAAGATAATATTGCGTAAGATGCTGTACTCTCGCACGATTTCGCCAGCGCTGTAGCCTTGTTCGGCTCGCAGTTCGCCGTGAACATTGGCTTTATCAATGGCAGTGCGAACGTCTGAGAGATCGGGATCGCCAAGCAGGTGTGCGATCGCATCTAGCATCGCCGGCAAGCTGTTTAGAACCGCCTCATAGGTCAGATCTTGGGTGCTCTCAATGTGTCTGTTATTACGGACTTGCACCATCCAAGTATCGATGATGACGCGCTTTTTTTGGGCTAGCAGTTGACCAAAATCCATGTCTGACGATTCCTAATTCTTAAAGAAAAATTTATGTATACCTGCAAGCTAACAGACTTCTACCCTACGTAGGTCATCTCTTAGGAATATCGCGGAGGGATACCCGTCAATCGCTAGAATGAAGACCAGACTTCACCGCATAGCC
>NZ_JADEXO010000027.1 GCF_015207105.1 cf. Phormidesmis sp. LEGE 11477 | reverse complement strand
GTTTTTATCTGTAGCCGGGTCGAAAAGGCTTTCTCTGATAGGAATGTATTTTTCATAGCTAGTATATTTTCTCTTATTTTTTTAACTTTTTCAAACTCCAGCCTGAGTGCTGTTTCAATTGCTACGTCCCAGCTGTTTTCTCTAACTGCAATACAATTAACACCATCTTCAAGCTCAACGTCATAGAGAGGCAAGTCGTTTTCACATAGAATAGGAATACTTCCTTTGATTAGAGCCTCCATCACTCGATGAGTCACTTGACTGTATCCCGGCGGACAGAGTGTAAAGTCTGATTCTTCTAGATAGTAAATAAAATCCTGTGGTGTTACACCTCTCGGTTTATCAGGTTCGTTTCCATACTCTATCCACACCAAAGCTTCCTTGAATTGTTCATTTTCCTCTAAGCTAGCCTTTACCAATTTGTTAATCTTCGTTCTTTCAGAAGGATTCCTGTTCCCGATGAAATTGAGCTTATATTTTCTATCTACTTGTGGAGACCAGTCAAACGAAAACATTTTACTGTTGAGAGCTTCATTAGTTAGAAAGTTTGAATGAACATCAATCCCAGTTGGCTGCCTAAAAGCAAACAGACTGTATACATCAAAGCCGTAGTATCCTTCTGAAAATAAAATTCGCTTACTTCTCCAAACGATTGGGAAGTAGTTGAATATCTCTTTGAGCTCGTGCCATATCGTTTTCAAGTAAGAAGATTTCTCACGACTGGAAAGGATCCCTACATTCTGGGCTTTACTTGCAAGTGCCCGCAGATCGAGCTGTCTCAGTTGAGGCATGATATGAAAGTACATCCAGTCCCAGCGGATGGACGCTAGCTCATGAATAATGAATGTATTATTAACGTTCTCAATGCGGTCATAGTAAAAAGCGTGACCTCGATAGGAAACGGAATTCTTGGGATCAGTGAGCACGTGAACACGAATATCGTCGGAGGCGATCGCACGAGTAATTGTGTATATGAGGTGCTCAACTGTAGGCGCGACGATACAAATATTCTTCATGGTGAATATAAAGCTGTAGTTGTGTCATTTTTACGATAGACCCCGCCCGTTGTGTCATAAACGATTATATTCCAACTTATGTGATCGCATTTTCAGCTGGTTCTTGATATTAGAGTTTGCAAAATCGTATCCTAGCATTTCTATATCTTCGGCATAGACGTCTGCTACGATCTGCTCTGTTATGTCATCGTAATAGTCTTGGTAGTTCTTCTGACTACTTGTATTTATCTTCTTCAGGTCACAACGTTTATTCAGTTTGTTAGTAACGTAGTCAAAATCTTCATCTATGTTTTCGAAAAAGCCGATAAAGTTAAGGTTTAATTTGTCGTGGTGATTGCAGATATAATAGCTCTGAGGCTGAAAATGATAGTACTTCCAAATATTTTCTTCATTTAGCCAGTTATGGACGAACTTATCAAAGCTGTCGAAGTCACCTAACTCCTGACGAGCCCACTTTGCATCTCTACTGGTGAGTCCGCCATCTTTCAGAAAATGGTATGCAGAAACAAGCCTATCCCAGGGATTTCTCACAAAAGCAAACTTGAAGTAAGAGAGTATCTCTTCAGGCTTAAAGATAGTTGTATATCCATCTATTGGAATGTGGCCACCAGCTAAGTTTCCATACAAAGATCGGGATATCGAACTACCAGCACATTTAGGAACATGAATGAAAATCGACTTCGATTCTACGAACGGTCTACAGGAATACGAACTGTTTGTCACATCTTCCCTTTTTTCCTGGAGTCGAGAAAATTCTCCAGGTTTTGTAACCCTACAGTGAAGTCTTTTCAGTTCTAAATATTGCTTAGGAGGGAGCGCTTTGATTAAAATATTTTTCATTATTCGATAGCTCTACAGAAACCTTGGATTCATTTGATAGGCGTTCATAATACGTCCGAAGGAACCGTCATACTCTTAAACTTGCTACTGAACGCTTCTATCCCTTTTATACTATGGATAATCGAGTAGCTGTTATTTTTGAGTTCGTCAATGGGGGCGGGTATACCCTTACTCTGAACTGCGAAAACGTCTCCAGATTGGTTACAGCCTTCTGGGTAATAACCTACTGCGTAACAAAAGAGTGTCACAAGAATATCTTCGCCATACAGTTGAGACAAAAAAGCCAGTGGTGTTGTCGTAAGATGATGAATATACAAATCCTGCACTAGCTGTCCGCGAATAGCGTAAGCGCCTCCTTGAATAAAGTCTCCAGGCCGATAGCCATTTCGAATAGCACGAGAGATAACATTACGGACTATCCGGTCGTTTCTATTCAGAACGCACTGAATTCGAGTCGGCCAATCAGAATGACGCCAGATAGCAAAATATTTCATAGACTTCTTAAACATAGGAGGCAATGTTTTGCTCATACCTTCGTGAGGTAAGCGCTGATTTCCCTTCAATGGATATTTGTCCCATGTTCCTAGTAGTCCAGTTTCTGAATTTGCGTTAAGAGCAGCCATAACTCGATCTGAAAATCGGTTTATCACTAATGCGTCTGTATCAAGCCGAACTACAAATTCCACTTGTCGATTTTCTCCCAGCCAACGCAGACCCTCTGCAAGACCAACGCACAAGCCCCCTTGCCACCAATCACCGCGCTTGTTACGAGGATTGGGTAGAATAGTTGTACGCTCTTGTAACTCAGCTGGCAGAATCTCCTTGAAGTTATGCTCTGAACTATCGTCGATGATGACAAGTGTCTGCACAGTAGGTTCGTGAATCAATAGGCTCTCACACAGTCGACTAAGGCGACATGCTTCTATATTGCCTGGACCAACGAAGATAAGCGCAGCAAAGTTAGGCATGTGGTCGGTTTCTCCTTATTTTATTACACTCGACTTGTTTTTCATCTGATCTTTCGTGCAAGACAGATTTATAGAGTTGAGAGGTTTTGTGAGCGATCGCGCTCCAGTCCAAGCGATCGCAAATCTGATTCACCGTACTGCTCAGCGATGACAGGTCTGATTCCATACTCATCTTGATCGCGTGCAGTAAACCCAGCCCATCATCCGCATCGTATAGAAGCGCATCTGCATCTTGCAGTGTTTCTGGAATACCACCCAGGCGCGGCGCGATCACAGGCTTGTCATAAGACATTGCCAAAACCAGACTACTAGACGTTAGGATCTGCTTAAAGGGCAACACAACAGCTGTAGCGGCGCTAAAGAACAGGTGCATCTGATCATCTGCAATGAATTCCAAACGCATCTGCACACCACGCACACCAGCGGCAGCACTTGCTATCTGTTCACGGTAAACAGGATCAGAAGCTGCACCTGCAATTACTAGCGTATGCTCAGACAAAAGATCTTCGTGCTCAGACCAAAGCTGTAACAAAGCTTCAACACCTTTGTAAGGACGCAGAATGCCCTGCCATAGATAGAGATTTCCAGTAGTCGGCAGACCTAGGATGCTACGAGCCTCTTTTGAATCAATTGGAGGAGCGTATACATCTCGATAATGACCAATCGGGACAACGCTGATGGCGTTGTCTGCTGCTTCGTAAAGCTCGACCACAGATGCTTTCGAAGAGTGGTTATGTACGATCATCCGGTCGACGATCTTTGCTAATCGTCTACGTATCCACCGCTGTAATCGAACATGCTGAGCATCGTGGGCGATAAGGTTATGCACTGTCCACACAACTTTAACGCCTGACATTTGCACGATATAGATGTCCAACAAAAGCTTAGCAGCGTAGAACCATCGCGCAAGAACAGGGCCACCTTTCAAATAGGGTCCTAACCAGTGAAGATGAAGAACATCGATTCTCCCTGACTGCTCAGCAACTGCTCTATAAAAAGGCAGTAAACGACGATAACCTGCTGGAAAGAACATCTCCACATTTTGGTCGATTAAGGCTCTCTCTAATAAGGCTTGATAGGGATTGTCTGAACGACAGTCTGGCATAGTGAGTACTTTCATCTAAGCAAAGTCCTTCAAGAACCCACGTTTAACAAGATGCTGTATGCCTTCTCCATACATCAAGTGGCGAATCGCGCCTACGTAGTGTCGGACAGGCGCACCGCTGATGTCTCCTTCTAGATGTACGTCATAGATAGAAGGTAATAGCTCAGCACCGTACTTGGAGCTAAATAAAGCGTAAAGCGTTTGTTCTATACGCCAAAAATGACCGATGATACCGGGTAAGCTCAGGAAATCTTCGATCCATGACAAGTCAACTGACGCTTTGTGGATAAGTCCTAGCCCTGAGTTGAATCGTTCCAGAACGTCAAATCCGCATTGCGCCTTCACAATGGCTGGCTCGACAGTAAAAGCACTAGCAGCATCACCATTGACAGTATTTAGTTTGTAGCTAGGATCTTCAATGCGGTTGATCAGCGCTGTTGGATTCTCAAAGAAGAGAACGTCGCTATCGAGCAGCAACATGCGATCGCTTCTCAGATAAGCAGAAAAATCAAATACTTTAGGCGATAAGGGATTAGTTTTACGAAACTCAAGACAGTTAGAATAGGTTGTCAGGCTTTCTAGCACGTATGCATCAGCCGCTTGTCTATCAATCACTCTCGACTTAGGAAAATGCTGCTGGAGGGTCTCCTTTTGCTCGGTAGCTAGCGTTCCATCGTCATGAATACACAGGGCGTAGCACTTTTCAGAAGCCCAGTAAAAAGACTTCAGTGCCCACATCAGATTTAGCCAATCTTTAGATGAAGTAAGTACATGAATCTCGCAGGTAGTATCAACAGCGTTATCAATGGGCCGAGTATCTAAGATGCGGAGGCGTACAACATCGCGATAGTGTGCAACTTTCAGTCCGTGTCCGTATTTTTTACGTACATTCAGTACTAAAGAACCTATAGACATACTTTGAGAAGTCCTATGCAATGAGATCTTTTCTTGGTGAACAACAGCCTTTGAACTATCTAGTTTTTAGCAACTCTTGGTAATAGCTGATCAGCTTTGGGATCGCTTTGTCTGGATGAAGTCGTGTGACGCTTTCTACAGCTCGTCGCTGCATATTAGAGCGCTGGTTGTCGTCAAGTGTCCAGGCGGCAGCAATTCCATCTGCTAAGCGCTCAGGATTGCTAGGCTCTACCAAGATGCCAGAGGTATCGTGTTCAATGACCTGCTCAAAACAAGATCCGGTTGTAGCAACCACGACCTTTCCTAAGCCCATTGACTCTAAGCAAGTATTGGGCAAGTTATCAATTAAAGAAGGTAGGACGACAATCTTGGCTCCTTTGACAATCGGATACAGTTTGTCATGACGAATAGATTCTATGAAAATAACCCGATTCTCAAACGCTTTTAATTGCTCAATAATGTACTCTCGCATCGTCGTACCTTCGGGAGAGAAACCTTCTCCGCCAACGAAAACCATGTACATATCGGGATATTTCAGCAGTACTTTTGGCAGGGCTTGTGCCAGGATATGAACGCCCTTCATCTGGGTCATTCGGCCAAAGTAAAGTGCGTACGACTTGCCAGCAAGCTGCTCATTAAAGATAGATGGATCGAAGGTTGGCTGCTCTGGGAAAAAAGGCGTCTCGATTACGTCTACGTTAGGTGTGCTATAACCATTTTCTACTTGTTTAGCAACAAAGTAGGTAGGCGCATAGAGATTTTTACAGCCTGTAATCGCTAGTCTCTCCATGTGCCAGCGCGCCTTAACGCCCATATTTTCTCTTATCCCAGCGGCTCTATCCCAAAAGGGACGATAGCTAGATAACCGGGTAACAACAGGAACTTGCGTGACCTGGCGAAAGAATAGTCCGACAGCCATGACATTTGCGACTTGAACAATGTCGAAGGCTTCTTCTTTGTGTATCTGCTGCCACTTTTTCCACAGGCACCAGGCTGCTTTGAGATCTTGATAGGGGTTGTAGAGCGCTCGAGGGATAAGCGGATCGATGTGGTCGAGAATCATCCGGCGATCCCATAGTGGTATTACCCTATAGACCTTCACACCCTGAAAGTCTGTGTGTTCGGTAGTTTGCGATCGCGTAAAAACACTGACGTGATGTCCTGCCTGAACAAGCGCGACCGTCACGCGGCCAAGATAGTTAGCTAAACCACCGGAGTAGGTTGGCTCAGTGACATACTCTGGGGTAACAAAAGCAATTCTCATAGTTATTTGTTTATTCAGGACATGTCTGTCACCGCAGTATTAAAGGGCTTTCTTAGCAAATTTCTAATAAAACGAGCCTGCTTGAGACAGCCTTCAGCAAACATAGGATCAGTAGAACTAGCTATAAGTTTGTAGAAAGCTCTTTCTCTATACTCAAATTCAGAAGACATTCCGCTAGCCTGTTGAAACCATCTAGCGGAATCGTTTCTGCACCTTTGCGATAAGCATAAATAGAGCTTTGGTGAAGGGCACTAGCAAAGCTTCTGCATCTATCGGGGGTCAGGGCATCAGGGGCATCTCGCTGAATGCACGCTAGCAATCCCATCAGCATGTCCACATTGAGACCAGAAGGAAGCCGCTTTCCCTTGTATTGGTGGTTACTGCTGCAAAGAACAAGGTGGCGGCTGATGTGAGTATTGTCACCAATCTTCAATCCGCCTTCAGCTCTGACGAAGATGCCTTCGCCAATATGAAAGCTATTGCCAATTTCAGCGTACCGAGCTTCACTAGGTCTTATACAGCCGCCAAGATATAATCCATGACTGCAGACTTCCAACATTTGGATCCACTCCTGGTTATGATATCCAGGACGAACTTGCGATTCTACTTGGATACGGTCGTATAGCTTTCTGAATAAGAAATTCTTTAGTCTTCGCATTGACTTAGAAAAGATACTATAGAGAGATTTCACATTTTCCCAAAAAAGGGGGTCTAAATGCACGTCTCTTTACTTCTAGTAAATTCTTCTTATCCTAATCGATAGTATGCCTAGTTCTTCTATAAATATTCAAGTCGTCAGTTCAGGGATGAGGAAGAGAGCCACTGCGCGGTCAATGCCTAATTGGGACTATGCCATCAATTCGAATAGTATCTTCCTGACATACTTTCGTGTATGTAGAATAGATCCCCACATTGATTACGTGCAACTGAAAAGTAGCCCTTTTCTCCGAGTAAGCTTCGAAGCTCTTTGTTTGGTCTCTCGATATTCATAGCTAAAACTTTGTACTCCTCGAACGGGAAATTGGACATAATCTCATATTCATGTCCCTCAACATCGAGGCTCATATAGTCTATCGTTTTAGGCGCGCCGCATTCTAGCAAGACATCCTTCATTGTTGTACACTTTACTTCTCTTACGGCAATCATATCCTGAGTAATTCTGTCTTTGAAATTATGCGGCAACCTAGAAAGGGCTTTTGATTTAGCATCGTAAACGTCTGTTGCGTCTATGGTCATTGATCTTAACGCATTGTTAGGATCAACCTTCATGCATGATGGCGCAGGCATTTCTGCTATATATATATATCCTTTTTTGTTCGAGATGCATGCGTTTATACATGCTGAATTCCTATTTTCTTCTAGTTTCTCAAATTGATGGCTTGGCTCAATTAAGAGGCCAGTCCAGTTAAACTTTTTTTCCAAAATTGCTGTATTACTTAAAAGCAAGCCATCACCTGCGCCCATTTCAATAAAGAAACCCGGTTCTAAACGATCTGGGAATACGCGCTCAACAATCCAGTGATCTTGGCCATATTGACTGTAATAACCGTTATTTCTATCAGGCTTTTTATCCCATATTGGGAGAGGTACTTCTAGTCCGAAGTCGGAAAGTAAAGTCCGAAGTCTAGGAAATCGTAATACAAAATCTTTAATTGTTCTCTTCATCTATGTTTAACTCTCCAAGTTATCGAGCTTATTTTGACGCACGGATCTACTTCTACTACAGGAGAGCGCCTTCTACATTCTTACTCTACCTTTCGAAGGTTGGCAAGCCAAAACGGGTAGGCATATTTTCTTGATCAAGGAATGCCCGTTCACTTCTATTTTAAGGTGATCCTATTTTATAAAGGACGAAGAATAATACAAAACCGTTGGAAGCTTCCAGCGGTAAAGCAATCAGATTCACTATACTTTTCCTCTATTCTCTACGAAAATGCACTACCTGTTTCAGAAAATATGACGAGGTAATTCTATAAATACTTCTACCTTTTCTGCGCTACCTGCCGGTGCCAGCTACAAAATTCTACCACTGCAGTTCAGAATACTTTTCTCTACAAAGGCAAGCTAGATTGTGGAAATTATGACATTTCCATAAATGTTGAACAAAGCACCGACAAGGCTACGGCCACTTCTAAAATTGACTATTCTCAACCTCAGTCAAGAAAAGAGAATAGAGATGAAAACATTCATTATCCATCAAAGCTATACTTAAACATCTCTATATCTTCTGAATACATCTCTGCAACAGCTTCGATAGTCTCGGAAGTATAGTAATCTCTATAAGGTAGTCTTGTTGTAGAATTTAGACGCAGTCCATTAGGCTTTATATCGCTTTGCTGAATGACATCACACAAGGTATGAAAATCGGCTTCAAAATTCTCAATTTTCCCCAGGAAGTCTAACTCATCGGGAAGAAAACGAAACTGCGGCTGCCAATGGTGATTGTTTACTTGCTTTGCAAAGAGGACAAAATCTCTAAAGCTTGACAAGTCTCTATCCGTCATAGACTTCAACTGGTCTATTCTCATCGGTTGACTTGTAAACATCTTCCAATTAGAAACTATCCTGTCCCATGGATTTCTTGAGAAAGAAAACTTGAAGTATTCAGAAAGGGGGTCTTTAGGGTTATTTAATGATAATTCATTGACATTGTCAAACAATAGCTTTCTGATTGTCGATGAAGCACACTTTGGGATATCGTAATATATTATCTTTTTTTCTTCCGAAACAAAGACAAAACTATATTGCCCTTTGTTTCGATAAGGACATTTGCACAGAGGACAATCACACCTAACATTATTTCGTGCATATTTGTAGTAGCGAGACTTCTTCATGCAAAGCGTATGCTTTTGACGTATTGATAATAGCTTTTCAACTGCTGGCCTTATTAGCTGCATTTGGGAAGTAAGGTTTTGCGATAAGAAACACTTCTAGCTAAACTTTCTAAAGATTTAGGACCAGAAAGAAGAACAAAATTATATTTTGAGGATTGAATGCTTCAAGTATTAGCGTTGACAATACTTTTTTCAATTTTGGAAATTTTACCTCGTATTGAATTTACTCGTGTTTTTTTTTGAAATTCATTGTCTGGCGTCCATACACATGAGCCATAACTTAAGCACTCTGAAACTAAGTTGGACAGGCCAGAAAAACTTTTCACATAATACCTACTACCTGCCATAAAGCAGATATCTTCGTCAATATTATCAGTAGACTTGTAAGAAACTTCTAACCCCTCGAGCTTCAACCTATCTGAGACCAACTGAAGTATTTCAAAACTACGGAACTTTGCCTTGTCACTATAGAAAAACTTTTGGTTCGATGAATTTGCGCCGAAGTGGAGTGCAGCAACAACCGTTGCGGTTGTCAAGTTTGGTAAAGACCCTAGCGCTAGGCGTTGATATACTCTCTTACATTTTTCATAGCTACGCCAAGCATGATTTTTATCATCATCCATGACGTCTCCTAATCTTAAATGTACAACGAGAGATTTAGAAGATGGGTTTTCGTACTTTTTTTGATGACGCCTTACCACACGTCTAAACGTAGCTAGATCATATTCATATCTTTTTCGAGTTAGATAATCATAAAGTATTGTATCTCTATATCGAGAGTGCGTAAGTATTTTTTCTCTATCTTGTTGCCATCTAATTCCTTTGCAAAATACGAGATCAGTAACTCTATAGATAGAGTTTTCCTTCAAGATTTTTATACTATCCATACAAGCACAAGTTGCTTAATTTGTTCATTGCTTGGCTTTCAAATTCATTTGTCGACAAAAGCAACTTCTGAAGAACTTTGGTAAAATAGGTCGATATTCCTCTTTTATCTTATCTGATATTTTTCTAGCGTGCTCAAGTTTAATTGATTAGACCGAATCCTGTATAACCAAAAAAAGGGGATAGATTATCGTTAACATAAGAGGTTAAATAATCGATATCGGCTTGATTCAAGTGCTTTGGAAAGCCCAAGACTTTACCTTGGCGAACTTTACGAACTCCTTCTCCTACAGGATTGCTTGCAGAAAATCGTTCATTGCCACTAAAGTAACCTTCCCGCTCCATCCGCTTCATATTATTAAAATCGCTGTATTCTATAGCGGCTATTCCGGTATCGAGATCTATAGGAGAACCGATGAAATTTATAATCCTGAAAAGCTGGCTCAGAGTATCTACTCTCATATCTTCATATCTAATCAATAGGAAATCCTGTGGAACACTTTTATTTTTTTGCCATGCGTTAAGAAAATTGACTGCTTTAGAAATACCAAAGTATTGATTCCTGATGAATTCGCTGATTGTACCTGTGAAAACTTTATTTCTCTGTGTACAGTCAAAATAGTATGAGACCATCACGTCGCGCAGATCTCTAACTAAAAGGACAATTTTCTTGTTTTTGTATATTCCTTTTTGAGTTGGTAAGTTATCAGCTCTGTATCTCACTCTTTTTTTATGATTAGTAATTGAAGAAAAGTCGTGTGCTAGTCCTATATAAGGAATTTTGTCCAGTTTCTTAGATAGATCACTGATATCACCGCTTGAATCGAATTCTTCATTTAGGACTAGTGATAAATACTTTTGGAGCATGACTCGAAGCCATGTTCTGCCAGATTTTGGATGAGAGATGACAAAGATATCTGCCAAATGATGCTTTTGCAACTCAGGATCGCCAGCGTAGCAGTTTACCGAATGCACGGAACTCAGCCATTGGGTGAGATTCTCTATCATCTGAATCTTTGAAGTCATTTTATATTACTCCGACTCCTTATCTGCTGGAGCGGCCCCTACTACTTTTGCGTCAAGGTTACATATTGAACTGCTAGTCGTAAGTTACTGAACATTGGTAACGAATTTTCACTGCTCTAGATTTATTACCGTTCTATTAAAGAGAACCTTAGAAGATACCTTATTGGGTTTGCAAGCTCCAATATCGAGCGTAACGGCCTACCGTATGTATTAATTCTCTGTGGTCACCTTGTTCTACTATCTGTCCCTTATCCAAGACTAATATTTGATCAGCTTCTGTAATCGTAGATAACCGATGAGCTATAACAACTACAGTCCGATTTTGTTGAAATCGTAGCAGGGCCTCTCGAATTAATCTTTCAGACTCACTATCTAATGCGCTTGTCGCTTCATCCAATATCAAAATCTCGGGCTCTTTCAAAATTGCTCGAGCTAAAGCCAGCCGTTGTCGCTGGCCACCAGACAACCGATATCCACGTTCACCCACAACCGTATTGTAACCATCGGGTAAATCCAAAATGAATTGGTGCGCCTGCGCCGTCTTAGCAACCTCTATCACTTCAGGCAGCGTCGCCGTCGGACGTCCATAGCGTAGGTTATCTAGGATACTGCAATTAAAAATAAACGTATCTTGGCTGACAACACCGACATGCCGCTGCCAAGTATGAGGAGAATAATCACGTAAGTCTGCTTCTCCTAACATGACACGTCCGTGAGTCGGTTGGTATAATCCTAATAACAAATCCACAATCGAAGACTTTCCTGCGCCAGACTGGCCTACTAATGCAGTCACTTTATTCTTAGGAATTTTAAAGGTAAGATTCTTCAACGCAAAAGTCTGATCGCTGGTGTAAGAAAGCGCAACATTCTCGAACCGAATGTCATCATCTAACTGCTCAAAGTCTCTTCCTTGCTTCTCATAAAACTCCTTATCACTCAGGTTCAAGATGCTATTAAGTCGCTTCAAACCAGCTGTATTATCCGCAAACTTAGTAAATGCATTAGCTACGCCTCGCAAGCGAATTGCTAATCGTTGCAAACCTAGCAAAAATGTAAGCAGCATGGGTAAGATCGCCTCAGTCGAATCGCTCAGGCTGTAAGCGATCGCAGCCAAAACCGTTAGCGCCAATATGGGTAATACCTCCAAGACAGACTCTGGCAGAGACATTAGCCTCGCCCGCCTCTGCAGTATGTCCTGGCTGTCTTTCAACAACTCGACAGTCCGTTCAACTGTCTGCGCTTGAGTTCCAAAAGTATGCAACAATCGCAGCCCCTGAATGCTTTCGGTCATATACTTAGCCGTTTCTACTTGCACCGACATCAGATGCCGTGCAACTTTAGAAATCTTCGGCACTAATACACGCTGCACCACGGCAATCGTAAGCGCAAGCGCAAGCGCAACTACTGCCAGAAGAGGCGACAAACTAATCAAAATCAAGGAGTATGTCAGCACAAAAGTCAGGCTGACGATCAGTCCGTTTATTGTTGTGATCTGATTGTTTACAGCGCCGGCGGCACTCATTGCAAACTTGATCAAATCGCCTACTTTATATCGGCTAGCACAGCCAAAGCTGAAGGACATAATCTGCTCAAATACTAGCCCTGTTACCTGAGGCTGTGCTCTAGCGGAAAAGTATGCTGCACTAACTTTGTTGCAGTAGTTACTGAAGCTCAGCAGCACTTGCAACAGTACCGCTGCTGCCAGCAGTACCAGGAACATCTGCGTCCCATCGACTGGCACTCGGCTTAATAACCAGTTGAACTTTGCAGGTGTGCTGCTAGTACCTTCTTGTGAAAGAAATGATATAGCTAGATAGACGACTGCTAAAGTAGACCCTTCGAAAAGAGCGCTACATAAGTTAGTTGACAGATTAATAGCTAACAGCGGCCAGTTACGTCGTGCGATTGACCTAATTAGTTGGTAGGCGGGCGATCGCAAAGTAGACCTAAGATTTCTCACTATTTCCCAAGGCAGTTGAATAATATAAGCAGAAGCAATAATGATTGCACCCAAAGCTTCTACATATTTGGTCTTTTATCAAAGTGGATGTGTTTGTCTGTAAATTGAAGTTACAAGAATTCCTCAAAATCGGCCCTATACCTGGCCAGATCTGAGGAGACTGAGATCTTGAAAAGACCATCAAAGCCCACGCTCATTTGATAAAATATTTTTAGTCAAAAGATTCTTTAATTACAAGAATCTTAGACATTGAATACTACTATACTCTTCAAGCTTCCTTCTCGCTTTCAGGAGAAATTTAAGAGAGAATTTGATAGCCAGCTACACCATCACAAAATCTTTTACACCATAGTAGTTCATTCGTCGTGACTGTCTTCTAGTAAACTCACTCACCGTTGGATTTCCGGTCGCCAGAATGACGCCCTGCGCTTGCTGCCACAGGTCCTCAGGAACTTTGTTCAAAGTGTAAGTATTTTCAGGCGATCGCATTACCCAATACCATTCATTCTGCTGACACTCGCCACACCAAAAAGCCTCTAGCCACTCACCTTCTAGCGGTACTGTCGTATAGCTTGACATCACCCGCAGCGAAACCTTTCGACCCATGCCTCGTTCTCGCAAATGCTCAGCCTTATCAGCATATAGTCGATGCTTCTGACTGACGCTATCGATATAGCACCCGTGCATAGGGCAATAGATCGCCCGTCGCTTTGACCGCTTTCGATTCCGCCGTTTCCGCAATTCCATAGAGATTGCCCTTACGTGAACGCAACTAACTGAACAAAACTAGCTGATAGTTATTAAACCGCGATCATACCTGCCTATCAACCGTGAAAACTTGATTAGAGTAATTGTTTTCGCCACACCGCATACGTAAGTAGTCCTTGTGAGACGAGCCAACCAGCGTAAACGATTGCCGATAGGCTTTAATCCAGCTCATACAGCCGTTTCTTGGCACAGCTATCTGTTAGATTCTCATCTCAAACAGCTTTAAAGCGGATAAATACTGCTGTGCTGCGATCTTGGGTGTAAAGTGCGACTCTAGATATTGTCGGCCCGATGCGCCCATAGTCTTTGCTTTTTCTTGGTCGCGCGATAGCCCTAATATAAAGTCCGCTACCTTATCCACTTCGCCATTACCAAATGCTGCTCCACAGCTTGCCGTTGCCAGCAAATACTTTAGATAAGAGTGCGACGGACAAATTGCCCCGATTGGCCTGCCAGTTGCCATCGCTGGGTATAGCTTGCTAGGGGCCACCAGGCTCTCCATACCATCCGCCACGCTGACCAGAGAAAGATCGCAGGCTGTCAGTGAATACGGCAGCGCCGACTTCTCTTGATACGGCAAGAACAAGAAATTCTTCAGTCCTGCTGCTGCTACTGCCTTCGTTAGCGCCGTACGCTTAGCACCATCGCCAATACACACAAACAGAATAGGTTCATTTTTCAGCCGTTGTGCCACTAAAAAGATAGTGTCGATATCGTGGCACCGACCCATGTTGCCAGAATACATCACCACAAACGGCTCAA
This sequence comes from cf. Phormidesmis sp. LEGE 11477, assembly GCF_015207105.1. Taxonomy (GTDB): domain Bacteria; phylum Cyanobacteriota; class Cyanobacteriia; order Phormidesmidales; family Phormidesmidaceae; genus Phormidesmis. The sequence goes on along the minus strand of NZ_JADEXO010000027.1, from coordinate 41,729 downwards.
CTAGACCGTGCTCACGCGCAAACCAGTTGTCCTTCTTTGCTATGGGTACAATCTTTTCGCTATCTGCCCAGCTGTGAATGACTGAAATTTTGTCGGTGACCGCAGGACACTGTCGCGCAATCCGCTGCTTCATTGACTCACTTAGCACAATAATCTTGTCCGAGCGCCGCCATACCCGACAGTTAATCCATCGCCATAACACCGCAATCGGATGATTACCCTTCACCACCTTTAGCTCTACCGCAATATCGGGATAAAGATCGTATAGCAAACAGACATAGGACAGGCCAAAGAAAACATTTGCTAAATAGCCAATCATTGGCAAAAACGGCGGCGCTGTTGTTACCAGTAGCGTTTGATAGCGCCGCGAGTTGATAGCTAGATGAGCAAGCGATCGCACTGCAAACAACAAGCCATTGATCGTCTTGCCGCGAATCCGCCGAGAAAACACCTGAGTCGTGCGCGATCTTTTCACTCGCACTCGTCCTCGCGTTTCAACCTCTGGCGCATTCTCTTTCGCAAACGCATAGCCCGGCTGTCCGGTAAATACTCTTACATCTACATTCTGCTGACCTATCTGAGTGACTAGTTCTTCGATGAGCTGCCCTGTAGCCGCAAAATCTGGCGGGAAAAACTGCGTCATAATCAGCAGATGTGAGCTCCGAATTCTACGTCTAGTCGCAGACTTTCTAGCGCTTGCGTCAGCCGCTGATTCAATTCCTAGAACGCCGTCGATCAAAGCTCGTTTGAGCGCCATAGCTGTAATGCCTGATTTTCTTTAAGATTGTCTTTGTTTGGTACAATCAGCCAAGCAATTGTCACTACGAGAGCTGCTGCACTCACCCTATAGAGCCCTAAAAAGGAGATTGATAAAAACCACAAAAGATTTTTTGCATTTTGAGAAGAACAATCCAGTTCGACTAAAGCTATGTGGCTTTTATCTAAGTTTGTAATCTTTTATGACTTACTTCCTAGGTGGTTTTATTTAGGCTTGTAGATAGCACCATTATCAAGTGTTTTCTAGGGTCGGCTGATCCGGTCGATTCCCCTAACTTAACTACGATAAGGCTTCAATATTAAAAAGAAACAGTAAGTTTGCTACCAATGATATGCTTTCAGCTACAACAGTATGCTGTTGAAATTACTAGTAAAATTCTCAGGCGATCAATTTCCCTACTAGGTATCTTTATCAGTTTTTTGTATTGGTGACAAAGCCCACAATAGAAAGCTAAAACTGTTGTGAGAAAGATGACGTTAAAGGGAACTCTAACGAACGCTCAACACTCTACTACCTAGGTGAAACGCGCTGCCAGTTTCAGTTTGCCAGTCCTCACAAACTCCTACGGCGTTCGCTCCAGAATTTCTAACGTTCCTAGTCACAACGAAAGGAACTACTTTAAACAGTCGCCTGCTCCCTGGTGTTACATCTATTCGAATAAAGCTGTGTAGCCGCTGCTGTCTACCCCGCCGCTCATGAGCGCCTGCGTAAAACATAGACTTCGCTACTACGCCTGGATACTGACGCCCTCGACGAGAAACCGTTTCTAGAATTTCTACCGTATCTGACTGTCTCCGATATCTCACGTTTGCGCCGCTACCGCCACACACTATCCAATCCGTATAGGAATCAGCATGGCCGGTGTCACCGGTTTTCAAATGTTCTAAACAATGTGCGTGACCGCTTAGCACCAAATCCACCAGTGGAACTCTTCGCTGCAAGTCTTTTTGCTGTCCTGTCCGGGTCACTACTTTATCTAACACTGTTCGCAAATGTCTTCGTACCCATAGCGTTTCAGACTGTTGCCACCGACTCGCCTCGGTTGTGTAAGGCGAGTGGTGCAGATAAATTACTCGTCCTATCACATTTGGCGATCGCCAGGAGCAGATCAGCTGATGCTCTAGCCATGCGAGCTGTTCATCATCAAATCCCGCATCCTCCGGCGCACTATTCCAGGTGTTGGAGTCTAGCGCGAAAAAATCAATTCCTGCGTAGTGAAAGGTGTAGTATCGATTAGGTAGGCGTGTGAAGTGTCCCGGTCGGTAGTTTAGACTTAGCTTTCCGGGCTGATGAGCATCTGTTTTCTCTGAAAAGTCGTGATAGTGAGCTGCCAGATGCGCCGCTAACTGATCTGTAGATAGCGACGATAAATGGTCTAAAAAGATTCTTCCGTAGGCTTCGCCGCCTTCGCCGCCATAGTGACCTAGGTCTATATTTAAGGTTTGTCGTAGGCGATCGCACATCACCCTTACTAGCCTCGCCAAAATCCCACGCAAACCCGCAGCTTCCGCATAGTCATGATTTCCCGGCACCGGTAGCAGTGGCGTCTTAAAAACAATCTCTCTTGCACGGTCAGGACTGATAGGCAGTCCACACAATAGCGCCTGGTAAGGCCGTAGAAATCCATTCAAATAGTTTTCGTAGCTGCCGGTAGGATAGGTCACATCTCCGGTATGCAGCAGAAAGCGACAGTCCGCTGAAGCTGTCAGTAGCTGCTTAGAAAATGCCTTAGAGAAACTAGATGAAGTTTTACTATCTCGTGACCCCGCATCCGTATCGCCCATGACAGCGAATGAAAAAGGAACCGTTCCAGTAGGCTCATCCGCTATAGTCAGCCGGGTTTGATCAATCCCAGCTTGAACAATCGCTGGCTGCTGCCACCGTATCTGCATCGCCAGATTAGAAGATGAACTACGTGGAAGTAAGTGAGAAAACAATAGACTATTACGAGACAGAACCATTGCCGTTCGCACCATGGCCGTTTGCACCATGGCCGTTTGCACTATGCTCTGTAGCAGGTGTGCCAAATGAAATCACCTCGTCGTGGTGACCATTTGCATCACGACCATAGCCATAAGCGTAATAGCGATAGCCGCTTAGCCCGGTAGCTTTTACCCCATTGGCCACTACACCCAGTATTGGAATGCGAGAGAGCTTTAGCGTTTCAATTGTCTGCTTTAGTACCGTGCGATCGGTGACGCCCATGCGCGTAATCAGCACCAGGCCATCAGTCTGCTGGCCTACTAGACTGACATCGGCGAGTCCCGTAATCGGCGTCGAATCATAAATCACCAGATCAAAGCTTTTCTCAAACGTAGCCATCAGCTGCTGCATCTTATGAGAAGACAGCAGCTTAGTCGAGTCAGGCGGAATCTTTCCCGCCGTTATCGCAAACAGCGAGCCCTCTGGGTTTACCTGCTGTAAAGCTGCCTTGAGCGGAAGGCTATCTGTAATCAGGTTCGATAGACCTACTTCATTCGGAATGTCCAATCGGTCATGTACCTGAGGCTTACGCAGATCGATATCTACTATGAGTACGCGCTGTCCCATCGCAGTTGCCACCTGCGCTAGGTTTGCCGCGATCGTAGACTTACCTTCTGCCGGCTGCGCTGAGCTGAGCAAAATTGACCGAATTGGCTGATCCGAACTCAGCATACGAATGTTGGTATACAGCACCCGCAACGCTTCTAAAAAGCTAGAGTCGCTGTTACCACCGTATCCGTAGCCAATCGACTGTCTGCCAAAGGCGCTAGGAAGGCTCTGAGGAATACGAGATACTCGGTCAGCTATCTTAGCTAGCCCACTGCGTCCGGGCGTGCGGCTGTCTTTCAATGTTTGGTTCGTCGGCAGCGCGCCTAGTAGCGGCAGCTTCGTTGCTGCCTTTAGCTCATCTACAGTGTGATAAACGTTATCTAGCTTCTCTAGCAGCAGGGCTGCGCCTAGTCCTAGCAGCACACTTATCACCATGCCTGTGAGCAAGCTGCGCTCTAAATCCGGTGAAATCGGGTTCTTTGGTTGCGTCGGGGCCTCAATAATCTGCCACGGAATTTCAGTTTGTGCGGCTTCGATCGCCAAACTCTGCTGAGTCGATCGAAACCGGGTCAGCGCCGCTGTTGAAACTTCAAGCTCGCGTTGCAAATCGGTGTACTCTCGAATTAGAGAAGGCAGCGCGTTCAGTCTCTCAAAACCTGTCTGCTCAACATCTTCTAGTATTTCGTTTTGAGCAGCTAGCATTTCTAACCGGTTGATCGCTGCTGCCTGCTCAGCGCTCATTACCCGCTGAGCTTCCTGATTTAACAGCGGCAAGATATTTTCTCGTTGCTCTTCTAAAACGCGAATTGGTAGGCTACCTGGTTCAAAACGAGTAAGCTCTTCAGCAATTCTGACTTCTATTGCCCGCATTTCACCCAGCAGCTGCTGATAAATAGGCGCATTTTCGAGCGTAGCTAGCGCCCCAGACGTCTCCTGCAAGCTGCTAAAAGCCTGCTCAGCCTCCCGCTGCTGCTGGTTGAGCGCCATTCTTTGGCTGGCGATCTCGCCAGCCTGCTGCGTCACTGAGCCCGACTGCGTTTCGGGTGTAATAAAGTTGGCCTGCCGACGAAAGGCTTCTAGCTGATCTTGTAGCGTATCAACCCGAGCCTGCAAATCTGGTAGCTGACTTTCTACGAAGTTGATACCCTGTCTTAGATTGGTTTGTCGCTCTTTTAGTGAGTACTCTAGATACGTCTGAGCTAGAAAATCTAGCACCACCTGAATTTGAACCGGATCTGAGCCAAGGTAGCTGACTTCTAATATCTTTGTTTCCCCTGGGCGAGAAATCTGCAAGTTGCGTAGCAAAGTTGGGTAGCTCAGCGTCGGATAGGTTTGTTGCAGTTCTTCTAGCACTGGCTCCATCAGTTCGGGGCTGCGTAGCACCTGTACCTGCGTCGCATAATCCAGGCCAGATCTTCTTGTATTCTGCGTAGCCAGAATCGATGTGAGATCGCTGAGATCATCGCTGGCGTTAACTGGCTCTACCAGCATCCGAAACTGCCCTCGAAAAACTTTCTCCTGCTGGAGCGCTTTTACTGTAAAAAAGGTCATCACCACCGCGCCTACGCCCGCAATTATCCAGGCTCTACGCCGGATGGTCGAGAGTAAGTTACGCAGGCTCAAGTCCTCTTCCTGCTGAGCGTACTGCTGCCAGGTCGTCAGAATAGACTCTGGTTGCTGTACTGGCGGTAAAGGCAATGGCCTAGCACTCTTACTATGACCGTTGAGCTCGGTAGGGGGTAAAGACGTCTGAAAAGTTTCCATAGGTTCGGGAATAAAGACGAAGATTAAACAGAGGCTGAAGTAGTAGAGCTGTTAGACAGTGAAGCCGTTAGATAGTAGAGCCGTTAAACAGGCGAAAATAAATCGCTAGAGCTTATCTTCCAAGAAGGAATCTACTCAAGGAAGAAGTATTTAGGGGAGAAATATGCTGAGTGGCAGCAGCCGTCGAACAGGTCCGAGAATACTATCTACCGAATCAGTAAAGCGAGCTCCGATATTACGACCCACCACCACGACGTCATTGTTTAATATCAGCGGGTTTTTCTCTGAATCAATACCCTCTGTCAAATCCACTTCTATCTGGCGCTGTGTCACTGTGCCATCAGGATTAAATCGGATCAGCTTTACCGTTTCGGTCGCCCGCCGGTTGAAGCCGCCTGCTGCTAGCACGACCTGACTCAAAGTGGTATCCGGCGGGACTTTGTGCTGACCTGGCGATTCCACCTCTCCGACTATGTTCACATTCACACCATCTGGTGAAAAGTTAGCTGCCGCTAGCTGTGCAATTTCGGCAGGCGTTGGCGCGATCGCAACTGGAATAGACACCGTATCGCCCTGTTGCAGCACCAGATCTTGACTAAAATCACCCGACTGTAGCAGCTGCCAAAAGTCTAGATCGATCACCTGGTCAGACCCGTTGCGGGTTTGCCTACGTACCTGGATCTGACGAATATCAGCTAGGGGCTTCACACCGCCCGCCGCTTGTACAACCTCAGTGACCGTCGTTCGACCTTTACTGCCGCCTCCCCCAAATCGGTAGGCTCCTGGGCGGAAAACTTCGCCCACAACCGCAACGACAATCTCCTCATCTACGCTCGACGCCAAATTAGAAGCCGATAGCTGATTGGTTTCAGTAATATCGACTGTGCTAGTTTCATGAACAACAATGGCATCACCATCTCGCAGCGTCAGGTCTTGCTCCACATCGCCGTTATTTAGCAGTGCCCATAGGTCCAAATTAATCAGCTGCACAGATTGCGGGTCATCAGCCTGCTGGCCGTTTGTACGTCGCAGTTGCACTCTACGTAGATCAGCAGCCTGGGTAACGCCGCCTGCTGTTTGTAGGGCTTGAGCCACCGTCGGCAGCTGAGCACCCTCTGCCGAGGACATTGTATATAGTCCCGGCTGGGCAACTTCACCTGTGATAGCGACTCGCAGCGGCCTTGAGCCTTCCAACAGAACGGTTACTTGGGGATAGCGCAGCTCGCTCTGATAGGCTGCACCAATGACGCGGCCTGCCGTTTGCGGTGTTAACCCACTTACATTCACCGCACCGACCACTGGCAAATTTACAGAACCATCTGCTAGTACCCTTTGACTGCCGCTATACTCTGGCACATTGAAGATGTCGATCGAGATAGTATCGCCTGCGCCCAACGTGTAGGCATTATCTAGCTGCGCGAGCCCTGGACTACCAATACCCGTCGAGATCGCAGCCAACAACCCCGCCCAAAAAATACGCTGTTTTTTCACGCTCATGCCCTTGCTTTCGCATAAACCTATTCTTCGTACGTTTCTCCAACTCCACTTTTACTCTTGAAGAAATCCCATACTCAACTACTACAAACTCACCTCGGCCAAACCCGGCGGAAAAAATAACTAAAATGAAAACCCGCTTTTATATTTCTCTTTTTGCACGCCGACCACTGCTGGCAACTATAGAATAAATATACTCTGTCGACCGTGGAAACAGCATTCCCTAATCATAGACAACAGAACAACCATAGCGACTATCAGAAAAAGTACTACAGTTTTTACACCGAAAAGAAAGAGCCATATTTCCTACTAGAAGGTACTTACGTAAGCCGCTCTTGGTGTACTGCTAGCCGTTTTGGGACTTTTACTTTTTGGAAGTATTACAGCGGCTACCCGCAACCAAGCCGATCGAGCTGACAAAGCCAAGGATCTCTCAGTTTGATAGATGCAAGTAGATCTGCTGAGTGACACGATCACAAAAATAACAGACATAGAAGATTTCTCTTTGGTTGACTGCTGCGTCTACGAGGAGAGATATTTCCTCAACTAGTAAACGAAAATGTAGCCTGTCCCATCAGCACAATGAACTACTGAAATACAATAAAAGCAATGCATTCACAAGATAGAAGAAAGTGGATCATGCTCTCTCAGTATTTCTTCAGCATCGCATAGAAAATTTAGGCAGTAAGCGATTCGTTAGAGCGAATGATCCTAATATCTATGACGAACTCCGTATAACCAGTGATGAAAGTCTGAAGGCGAAGTAGCCAAAAAATCGAGCTGACCTTATGCAAAACGTACTAAGATCGAGTCGCAGACTCTAGAAATTAAGCATTTATTCTCAGTGGCTATGACCAATTCCACGATCGATGATAAGGCAGTTGTCCGCGAATATTTCAACGCGACAGGCTTTGAGCGCTGGCAGCGTATTTATGGTGATGGCGAAGTTAACAAGGTGCAGGCCAACATCCGCACGGGTCATCAAAAGACGATTGACAATGTGCTCGAATGGTTTGCAGAAGATGAGGATCTATCGCAGATTACGGTGTGCGATGCGGGCTGTGGGGTAGGCAGTTTGAGCATTCCGCTGGCGAAGATGGGGGCGAAGGTATTTGCCAGCGATATCTCTGAGAAGATGGTGGAAGAGGCGAAGGCGCGATCGCAAGCCGCATTAGGTGATGAACTGATACCGGAGAAAATGCCTGAATTCGAGGCCAAGGACTTGGAGGCGATCGCAGGCAGCTATCACACCGTGGTTTGCCTTGACGTGTTGATTCACTATCCGCAAGAAAAAGCCGATGACATGATCAAACATCTCAGCTCACTGGCAACCGATCGCATTTTGATCAGCTTTGCACCTAAGACCTGCTTTTACGCCACCTTAAAGAAGGTAGGAGATTTTTTCCCAGGGCCTAGCAAGGCGACTAGGGCCTACCTCCATCGGGAGTCTGATGTGGCTAAGGCCCTCGAAGACAATGGCTGGCAGATCGGACGGCGATCGCTTAACAAAGCGCCGTTTTATTTTTCTAGACTGTTAGAGGCGACTCGCAGCAATGAACAGTGCTAAACGAATAACTGGCATAGGGCTATCTGCGCTGGGGTTAGTGCTGAGCTTTCTGTGCCTCGGACGAGCTGTGGAGACCGCGCTCGATCGCAATCCGAATCGACAGGGCAAGCGAGAAACAGTGCTGGCTGGCGTGCTGATCGGACTGCCGACGGGGGCCGGGTCGCTGTGGATACTGAAAAGTCTAGAGCGCGATCGCACATTGCTCCAGTCAAAAAAGCTTCAGTCGCTGCTTTATAAGGCAATTAAGGCCAACGACGGTCGCATCAGTGCGGCTCAGTTCGCTATGCTATCTCAGGTGTCTTTGAATGAGGCCAGAGCGTTTTTGGATGCTTGGTCAAGTTCGCTAAATGCTGATTTTGATGTCGATGAGTCGGGGGCAATGATTTACTGCTTTCGCTTGCCAGAATCGCTCTAGATGGCCTGTTATCGGGAGGCCGCTGCGATCGATACTTTCTGAGGCCTTTTTGCTGCTTGTTTTTTTGGGTACGGCTGGGTTTATGGCTGGTTTGTTTGTTGCGATCGCGTCCATGCTGGGGGTTATTTCTGTCGCGGGAGGTGCCTTTGGTGCCCATGCGCTCAAAGGCACGCTGACAGACTCGGCGCTTAGTAGCTTTGAAACTGGCATCCGCTATCAGATGTACCATGCGATCGCGCTTTTGATCATCGCGCTACTAATTAGTCAAAATCCAGATATCAAAGAGCTGGTAGCCGCTGGCTGGTGCTTTGTGGCGGGTGTAGTTCTCTTTTCAGGCAGTCTCTATGGATTGAGCTTATTCGGTATCAAAGCGCTCGGGCCTATCACCCCTTTGGGCGGTTTAGCCTTCATCATCGGCTGGATCAGCTTAGCTATTGCTGGGGGCAAGCTAGCTTAAAATTATTTTCCATCTTAAAATTATTTTTCCTTAGGACGCTTTATGTGCCGAATTCTGGGCTATCTAGGCCCACCAATTTCTCTAGATCGGCTAGTACTCGACCCTGACCATTCCATGCTGGTACAAAGCTATCAGCCCAGAGAACTAAAAAGCGCGGTGCTCAACGGTGATGGTTTTGGATTAGGCTGGCATGGCCCAAGTGAGAGCCCAAGCGACGATACGCGATCGCCAGATATCGCTCCTTTCGTCTATCGCAACATCTTGCCGATGTGGAACGATCGCAATCTAGAAGATCTGTGTCGCTATATCCAGGCCAGTAGCTTTGTAGTCAACTTGCGTAGCGCCACCCACAAAATGCCTGTCGATATCAGCAACTGCCAGCCCTTCAAGTACAGGCAAATGCTGTTTGTACACAACGGCCTGATTGAAAATTTTTCTAAGACGCTGCAGCGGCCTATCAGAGAAAAGCTGTGCGACTTTGCCTATCGCTCGATTCAAGGGCTGACCGATTCAGAGCATATCTTTGCGCTGCTAGTTCACTACCTAGAAATGCAACCGGGCATCGATATCGCTGAAGCCTTGCACCAGACAATGAAAACGCTGGCGAGTATGGCCAACGCTGCTGAGGTCAGAATCGCTGCCAACATCATCTTATCGCTGCCGGACCGTCTGATTGCGCTCAGATATGACAACCAGCAAGCAGCGCCTTCACTTTATCTACTCAAAAACTCGAAGCTCTTCCCCAATTCAGTTATTCTCAGCTCAGAAGGCCTCTGGGAAGACAGCCGGGAAGATAGCCAAGAAGATAGCTGGCAACCGTATAACCAAAGTGAACTCGTTAGTATAGATAGCGAGCTGACGATCAAAAGCTATGCAACCATCGACTAGCGCAGCTTTTGGTTTGGCCTGTTGTTTTATCCTTGCTGACCATTGCAATACTCTGTTCTCTGCCCAGGGCAAAGTTCGCTTATCCCTCCGATTCGATCGGCACTTCGATCGGTACTTCGATCGGCACTCCGAGACTGCCGTCATCAAACGCTAACCCTAGTCAAAGACATCACGCCCCAAATCTTTCGCACCCAGTCGCATCCCGACTTTAGTCCGGTTGGCTGGCATTTAGGACATATTGCCTACACAGAGTCTTTGTGGGTCGCAGAACATTTGGCTGGCTTGCCCAGGCAGTTCTCTCAATACGAGCGGCTGTTTGCGGCGGATGGCTTGCCAAAATCGGAACGGCAAAATCTCCCCGCGTTAGATCAGATCTTGGCCTATCTCCAGGCGGTGCGATCGCAAACGCTTGACTATCTGAACAGCAGCGATCTCGAAAATATTCGCCTTTGGCACTGGCTGATTCAGCACGAAAGCCAGCATGCCGAAACGATCGCGATGGTGCTAGCGATGCATCAGACAAATTGCGGCGCGTTTGTTTATCCGAAGGTTCAACCAGTTTCTTTCTCTGAAAGCAACAACATGGTTCATATCGAAGCGGGCAGTGCAACTGTAGGATCTGATGCACCAGAGGCGATCGACAACGAGCGGCCAGCGCATTTAGTCTCAACAGAAAGCTATTGGATTGATCGCGCTCCAGTAACCTGTGGACAGTATCAGCGGTTTATCGAGGCTGGTGGATATCGGGATGCAAAGTGGTGGAGCCCAGCGGGTTGGCAGTGGCTGAAGTCTGCCAACGTCGATAAACCACGCTACGAATCAAGTAGGGAATCGGGGCAAACGGGCCTGAACACGACGGTTGAGTCTGATTATCCCGTCTGTGGTGTGAGCTGGTACGAGGCGGACGCCTATGCGAGATTTGTAGGTAAGCGGCTACCGACAGAAGCTGAGTGGGAAAAGGCGGTGAGGGTAGAGAAGACGCCAGAGAAGACGCCAGAGAAGACACCGAAGAAGACGCTAGAAGATAGGCGCGATCGCACCATAGATAGCATTGTTCAAGATGGTGTCGTTCAAGTCGGTAGCGTTTGGGAATGGACAGACACCTGGTTTTCTGCCTATTCAGGCTTTCAGCCCTTTCCTTACAAAGGCTATTCGCAGCTTTACTTCGACGGTGAGCATCGAGTGCTAAAAGGCGGCAGTTGGGCAACCCCTAAATGGGTGAGGCGGCCCAGCTTTCGCAACTGGTATCATCCACATCGGCGAGCAGTCTTTGCCGGATTTCGCTGTGTCATCTCATCATCTGAAACTGATCGAAATTGAGTTTGTAGACGGGCAAAAGCAGTCAACTTGAAGGAAGTAATGCTAGAAGAGCAACAGCTAGAAGGACAGCAGCCAAAAGAGAAACAGAAATTAACTATCTCCAATCTAATGGAGTCTGTTAGTTCATCTGAAAAGCCAGGACAAGATGTTGTGATTGGATTGTCCTCTAATCCAAGATATTTGCCCCCTAAATACTTCTATGACCAGCAGGGTTCTCAGCTATTCGAACAGATTTGTGAGCTGCCAGAATATTATCCGACGCGAACAGAAACAGCTATTCTACGAGAAAATGGACGGGCGATCGCCCAAGCCACTGGCCCTTGTGAGATAGTTGAACTCGGTAGCGGCAGCTCTACTAAAACTCGAATTTTGCTAGATGCCTATCAGCAGGCAGGCTATCCGTTGCGCTATTTGCCTATCGATGTCAGCGATACGATGCTTACCGAAACTGCTGAAAAGTTGCTACAGGAGTATCCTCAGCTATCAATTCATGCGATCGCTAGCACCTACGAACCCGCACTCAAAGCCTTACCGAAGAAACAACTGCCCGCCAGGATGATCGCGTTTCTTGGCAGCACCATCGGCAATCTTCTCCCAGAAGAATGCGACAAGTTTTTAGCCTCTACCAGCGAAACTTTAGAAGCGGGTGATTATTTTTTACTAGGGATAGATCTGCAAAAGGAGATTTCTATCCTAGAAGCTGCGTACGACGATAGCAAAGGCGTCACTGCCGCTTTCAATCTGAATATGCTACAGCACCTCAACCAAAGATTTAGAGGAAACTTTGACCTAGAAAACTTCTCCCATGTAGCGAAATACAACAAACAAGAAAGTCAAGTTGAGATGTATTTAGAGAGTATGATGGCGCAAACTGTAAGATTAGAAGACTTAGATCTAACGGTTGCGTTTGAGAAGGGCGATCGCATTCTCAGTGAAATCTCTCGAAAATTGAACTTACAAGAAATGTCTTCAGTACTGAGCCGCCATAAGTTGACAATTGTGAACAACTTTACCGACACGAAACAGTGGTTTGGGCTTCTACTTTATCAGCGTGTAGCATAGAGTCAAGTTCATAATAATTCAGAGATTTTGTCTTCATCGCGGAATGCAATCTCGAATCCTTCCTGAATAAAGTAACGTATCGGCAAAGACCCGACTCATGCTTTAGTTGATGTCCGCTTCGGCGTGCCGTATATGTAGTAGTCATGTTCGGCTGCGCTATCTGTAGGCAATGCCTCAATCACGTGGGTCGGAATATCTGAGACCAGTTCTTCTATGAAGGATGGGAAGGACTAGTCTTGTTCTTTTTGTCGATAGTGTCTTACTCTGGCAAACCGTAAGAAAGTCAGCATCTCTTCTGTGGCATTGTCGGAAAGTTTATCAATCTCTTGGGTAAGCAATTCTTTTGGAGTCATTTTTCGATGCCACTATAAAGCGCTTATGTTTTACAGCTGATGTTTTAGGTTAGCTTAATAGAATAATAACTTATCGACCTAACGTTGTAGGTGATCGCATTCTTAGCGAAATCTCTCGCAAATTCAACCTCGAAGACATAACACAGACCTTAGGCAGGCATCAATTCAACGCCGTAGAAGCTTACACAGACTAACAGTGGTTTGGTCTATTGCTCTGTCAGCGCCGTCACTGACAGCAGCGATACTCTAAAATGCACGAAACTAAATCTCCCGCTTGATAGGTATTGTCAGCCACCACAGGTTGATAATATCTGGCCATATTTCGCATCTTAATTTGTATTGGCTTGCCCCACCCAAAAACAAAACCATGCCACAAACTTCATGTGCTCATACAGACCAAATCGAAACAGTTGAACCTAGCGCCAAAGGCTGTGAAGAATGTCTGAAAATGGGGGACTCCTGGGTTCACCTGCGGCTATGTCGAACCTGCGGCCACGTAGGCTGCTGCGACTCTTCTAAAAATAAGCACGCAAGCAAGCATTTTGGCCAGACAAGCCATCCAATCGTTCAATCTTTTGAACCGGGTGAAGACTGGCTGTGGTGCTATATCGATAACACCTATGTCGATGACTAGCTAGTCGATATCAACTGGTTACGTTTGGCTAGCTGTATCGATAGTGACTGTTCAGTCGCACAGGTTCTAGCCGTCTTATCGCTGGTTGCGCTATAAGGATTAAGTTAAAAAGCACGTTAAGACAATCAAGGATTTTTAGATGGCGGACAAGCCAGTTATTTTAACCGTTGACGACGATCCGGCTGTACTCCAATCGATTTCGCGAGATCTAAGAAAGCAGTATGGCGATCGCTTTCGCATTGTCCGGGCTGATTCGGGTAAGGCTGCTTTAGAAACGACCGAAAAGCTGAAGCTGCGCGGTGATACCGTTGCGCTGTTTCTTGCTGATCAGCGGATGCCAGGCATGAGCGGGGTTGAATTTCTAGAACAGGGAAGCGAAATTTTTCCAGCGGCAAAGCGAGCACTGCTCACGGCCTATGCCGACACCAATGCTGCAATCTCAGCTATCAACGACGCTCGGCTTGACTACTACCTGCTAAAGCCGTGGGATCCGCCTGAGGAAAAGCTCTATCCGGTTCTAGACGATCTGATTCAAGATTGGAAAGCTAGCTTCAAACCAGAGTTCAAAGGGGTGAAAGTCGTCAGCGATCGCTGGTCTCCGCTGTCTCATGATCTGCGTGATTTTCTCTCGCGCAATCAGATTCCCTATCGCTGGCTAGACATCGAAACTAATGAAGAAGCTCAGAAGCTAATCGAATACGCTGACTCAGTGCCGGATAGTTCGTGCTTGCCGCTGGTGCTGACTGCGGAAGGCGAAAAGCTAATCAAGCCGAGCGTCACAGAGCTAGCCCAGCAGGTGGGACTGCAAACCGAAGCGGCTAAACCGTTTTACGATCTAGTGATTGTCGGCGGCGGCCCCGCTGGGCTAGCAGCCGCTGTCTATGGCGCATCTGAAGGACTAAGGACGGTGATGATCGAGCGCGAAGCGCCGGGCGGACAGGCGGGTACTAGCTCTCGTATCGAAAACTATCTAGGCTTTCCGGTTGGGCTTAGTGGAGACGATCTGGCGCGGCGGGCAGTAACTCAGGCGAAGCGATTTGGCGTAGAGATTTTGACCCCGCAGTCGGTCGAAGGGCTGCGGATCGAAGATGACTATCGCATCGTGACGCTAGCTGACGGCAGTGAGATTAGCTGTCATGCGCTGGTTTTGGCGCTGGGCGTATCGTGGCGACGGCTGCAAATGCCGGGCGTCGAAGCATTTACCGGGCGAGGCGTTTACTATGGCGCAGCCAAGACAGAAGCACCTGCTTGCAAAGGGGAAGAGATATACGTAGTCGGCGGGGCCAATTCTGCGGGTCAGGCAGCGATGTATTTTTCTCAATATGCTCGTAAGGTGAATATGCTAGTGCGCGGCGAATCGCTGGTGAAGAGCATGTCGCAGTATCTGATCGACCAAATTGATAGCACTGACAATATCAACGTGATGCCGTTTCACAGCGTTGTAGAAGCGCAGGGTGACGAGCGATTGAACCGTATTCTTGTAGAAGATTCTCGCTCAGGAGAGACGAAGACATTTCCTACTAGCTATTTGTTTATCTTCATTGGGGCGACGCCAAGGACAGAATGGTTAGAGGACACTGTCCAGCGAGACCAAAGAGGCTTTATCTGCACAGGTCCAGATGTCAGCAAAGAGCGGGGATGGCCGCTAGAGCGCGATCGCTTCCTTTTAGAAACGGATGTGCCCGGTGTCTTTGCCGTCGGTGATGTGCGCCATGATTCAATCAAGCGAGTCGCCTCAGGTGTAGGAGAAGGCTCAATCTGCGTGCAGTTTGTCCACAGACATCTAGCGAATGTCTAAAGGCATATAGCCTATGCCGGATACATTCTTCCTTTGCTATGACTCTTCATTTCTGATTGTTCTTGACCTTGCCGCGTTTAGCCTGCGACTTCCCTAGGTCGGTAGCTCGCTCTGTAGCGCGAATGGCGGGCATCTGACCCGCGACTGACAAGCGACGATGATGCGGACGAACGTGAGGAATCAGCGAATGGGGCTTTTCTAATCCGTGCGCCTCCATCAGTTCTGAATCGCCCATAATATCGAGCGGATCGCCATCGGCAATAATCTGACCATTGTCGATTAGCAAGACGCGATCGCACACCTCCAGCACAAACTCTAGGTCATGAGAAGAGATCAGCAGCGTTTCAGCAGACTTTTGCAGGAAGCCGATTAGCCGCCTACGGGTACGCATATCCAGGCTGGCGGTAGGCTCGTCTAGTAAAACGACTTCAGGCTGCATGGCCAAGAGACCTGCGATCGCCACCATCTGTTTTTCCCCGCCCGATAGATGATGCGGCGTCCGATCGGCTAGAAAATCGGTTCCGGTAACCGCTAGCGCCTGGTTCACCCTGCTGGTAGCGGCCTCTGGATCTAGGCCCATGTTCTGCGGCCCAAAGGCGATGTCTTCTCTGACCGTAGGAGAAAATAGCTGATCGTCGGGATCTTGGAACAGCATCGCCACTTCTGGACGAAACTGCCCCGGCTCAACTGGCCGATCGAGAAGAGAGATCTCGCCAGCAGTCGGCGACAGCACGCCACAGAGCAGCATAAATAGAGTGGTTTTGCCACAGCCGTTATGGCCGATAATGCCAAGCCGCTGACCTTTATGAACGAACAGAGAAACATTGTTGAGAACAGGTTCGCAGTTGGGATATTGAAAGGTAAGGTGCTGTGTGGTGATCGCACCGCTTTTTCTAGTACGACTTTCCTCGCTTTTCTGAAGCAGTTCTTTTGGTTGTCTTTCTTCTAGCCGGCCTTCTTCTAGCTGGCTTTCCTTTAAAGGTGTTTCACTGTTTACAGACTGCTGCGTGGAAGCTGGACTCATTGATGACTATCCTTGATGTCTACATTGACCTTACTTTAAGAAGCGGGTTTAAGCGCAGTTTTAAACAGTCTTTTAACTGGTCTTTTAACTGGTCTTTTAACTGGTCTTTTAACTGGGGTAAATAGCTGAGAGAAATAAGAGTTTACCTTCTTCAATACTAGCTAGAAGAGTTCTTAAAAGAGGTTCATATTAAACGGAGTTTAGTCGAAGAAAATCTATAAGTTTGGCGCGGGTAAAGAAAACTCTGCAATCACAAAACCTAGCGCCGTGATCGCACAAAAACCAGTCAGCAGTACGCTGCTGCTATCGACCAATGGCTTTACCATAGGCCGCTTTAGCTGACCGTAGCCACGCAATTGCATCGCCTTGTACACTCGCTCTGAGCGCTCATAGCTGCGGATTAATAAAGTACCAAGCAGCCCTGCTAGTCTCTGTAGATCCCGGCGCTGCAGCCTAAACCAGCGCTGCTGCTGCCCAAATCCTCTTAGCCGCATTGAGCGCTGCATCGTGCTGAGCATATCTGCGGTCTCAAACAGATAGCGATAGGTCAGCAGGGTCATATCTGCAATGAGAGTAGGTAAACCGAGCGATCGCAGTGCCCGCAGCAGAGTCACAAAAGGCGTAGTCCCTAGCAGAATAAATCCTAGCGTCAAGATCGAGAGAAATCGACCGACGATCAGCAGCATACTTTCGAGACCTTCTTGCCGCAAAGCTAGCGCTCCCCACTGCCAGAGAATCATCTCCCCAGACGAGAAGGGCAGTACCAGCACCACCATAAAGATGAACAAACCCGGATAGCGTAGTCGCTTAAGCAAGAAAGAGAAGGGCAGCTCAGAAAGCAGATACAAAATCGCCGTCAGCCAGAGCATAGGCAAGATCAAAGAAAGATGGCTGATAGCAGCAAACGCAAACATCAGCAGGCCCAAGCTGACTAGCTTTAGCCTAGGTGTCCAGGTATGGAGACGCGATCGCCCGCTGACATAAGTTTCAAAATTGGCCATAGCCATGAGTTTTGCTATCTCTCCGTCAATAGTTCTGGCTTTACCCGGTGCAAAAAGACGGCTAGCATCGCCGTGAATGTGCCTTCTAACAGCGCTAAGGGGATGTGGAGAAATAGCAGCGTTACAATCGCCGCTCGCTCAGTCTCAAAGTCGAAGTCAGCAGGTACTGTCGTCACCACGATCCCCGTAAAAATCAGCGCCGCGAGGGCTAGACCTACCGCGCCACCTAAAAAAGCGAACAGACCCACCCTAGTTTTGGTGACCCGCTCGTCTAACAAATCTTTTTTTCGCCTGCCAACCGTCCTCAGCTGAAAAATATGATAGGCCAGCAGTGCTGGAATACCCATCATGCTGGCATTGATCCCCAGGGTTGTCAGTCCGCCATGCCCAACGACTAGCGCCTGAAAAAATAGCCCAATTAAGATCGCCGGAAACGCGAAGTAGCCTAGCACAACGCCTAGCAGGCCATTCAAGACTAGATGCACACTGCTAGGGGGAATCGGAATGTAGATAGAAGAGGCGACAAAAAAAGCTGCCGTTAGCAAAGACGCTTTGGGAATTTTGGCGTTAGGATCGCTTCCTTTATTAATCTGACGGAGCGAATACCAGGTCAAGAGTCCCGTCAATCCATAGCCCGCGATACAGACCTGCGCTGGCACGATACCGTCTGGGATATGCACTAGCGATCGCTCCCTGAGACATTACTCCGGGGAATATTACTGCTTGAAACATTACTCCTGGGCATATCAGAAACAGGAACATTAGCGGTCGAATCGGGCGCGATCGCCGCCGAGTGACTAGGCGCAAGATTGTTCACAGACGCTTCATCATGGGTCTTCTGGGCATTAGCCTTAAAGAAAAGCGCCGTACCTACAAAGCCCCAGATGATGGCCGCCATGCTAATCCACTGCTGCAGCCCCAGCCGAGACAAACTCCCATTGGCCCCATCAGTTGCCACCGTTTGCACCCCCCCATTTCCTAGCTCAAAGCTCGTCGCTTGGCCATGCCCCGCCTTTCTAACCGTGACTTCCCAACGGCCACTCTCTGACCCAGCGGCTATCAGGCTAGGATCAGGTGAGAAGAAAAACCGCCCTTCACTGTCGGTTTGACCGCTGACTACGGGCGTTGACAGGTCTGCAGGCGAATAGACTAAGACCTGTGCGTCGCTCATAGGCTCTCCGGTATCAAAGGTTGCTTCGATTTCAACCGCAGCCGGATTGACCTCAACAACGGCACCGTGAGCCTGAGCGCTAGGCACTTTTAGCAGTACCGAGAGGCCAACCGTCAGGCCCACGCTCAAGCACAATACAGCCGCTAAAGATTTTAATCGATCAGTTCGCAATGGCCCTCCCCGACGTGACCCAGGCTGGGCAACACAGTCTGTAACGTTTGATAATCTGAGGCTGAGAGTGACTGTTCTAACTGCTCACTATCTACATCCACCACGCCATCTTCAGCGAGCTGGGCGATAGGTTCAAAGCCTAACGCACCTGTATTGATTTCATCCGTCGCTGGCGCGTCTGCGTCGCCAAAAATATGGTCGAAGTGGAAAGTTGCCTCTAAATCTGCGGTTTTATCGGCGGTTAAGATTCCTTTCCGAGCGTCGCCGACAAAGTCACCGCAAGTGAAAGCAGGGGCTTCACTCAGCCGAATCTGAAAGTCAATCGGGGTGGCATCAGCGGCGTCGGCTTTGGTCGCACTGCCCACTAGCACCAACGGATAGCCTTCAGCCGGCCCTGATGTCGCCGGGGTCAGCGCCCAAGACAGGGCGTTGTAGCGACCAGCCGGAACCGATTCAATCTCACCGACCAAAACGGGCTCAGCCGTCTCATCCCCATCGGCTAAGTCCACTGTGACTGGTTCACTGAGTTCCACCTGCTGCAGCGCGACGAGTTCACCTTTGCCAGGCTCAAACGGTGGCTCGCTTTGGCTAGCGGTAATATCTGCTAGGGTGACGTAAACGTGGTCAAATTCAATTTCCCAGCCATCTTTAGAGACAAACCCCTGACGAACAAAGTCTTCTCCATTGGCCCGTATCTCTAGCGTTCCAGCAGCATCTGCGGCAGTTTCCGCGCTATCGGCCTGACTGTTGTCTAGGGTGTCTACAGAAGTAGAGGTGTCACTGCAGCCAAACGTTGCGATCGCTAGCGCAGTCGTTATACTCAGCGCCGTACCTCTTGAGACGACTTTCGAGACGCCTTTTAGGGAGGTGCTTAAGAGAATACCTTTTGAGCGAAATAGCCCGTTTTCTTGCTTGATCAAATCTGGCAAGATCCGATTACCCATGCTGTCTTCTCATTTCTGCGATAGAGTTCGACTCATCATGAGACATTGCTTCTAGGCTTTGCAATGCCCTAGGGGGGTATTTGAGAGATAAAGCCTTCTTTAAGAGATCACAATTTTGGAGCTGACTTCGTTATTTTGAACGTAGTGTTGTGTAGAGACACCATTCTTCGCTATAAACTCCTATAAAAACCTTCTATCGTTGATTTTCTCAAATGCTTTCAATTGAACCCACCTAGTCCTCAAGACTCCCATGCTCATATCCATAGCGAGGACTCTTTAAAGAAGCTCGTCAATCGACTATCGCGTTTAGAAGGTCACATTCGCGGCATCAAGACAATGGTTCAAGAAAATAGACCCTGTCCTGATGTTTTGATTCAAGTAGCAGCCGTGCGCGGTGGATTAGATCGAGTTGCCCGAATAATTTTGGATGAGCACTTAAGTGAGTGCATTACCAGAGCCGCTGCAGAAGGCAACATCGAAGAAGAAATAGAAGCGCTGAAAACTGCCCTAGATCGCTTTGTTG
This sequence comes from cf. Phormidesmis sp. LEGE 11477, assembly GCF_015207105.1. Taxonomy (GTDB): domain Bacteria; phylum Cyanobacteriota; class Cyanobacteriia; order Phormidesmidales; family Phormidesmidaceae; genus Phormidesmis. The sequence continues at coordinate 21,833 of NZ_JADEXO010000027.1, read as the reverse complement.
TTTAGTCGCTTTGTTGTCTAGAAGCGCTGTTGTTTGAAAGCTCTGCTGTCGAGAAACAGGCTTTGAACCCGCTTTTCGAGGTATGCTGATGCGGTCGTTGGCCTAGGCAAAATTCTCGGTGGGAAATTCTTTATGGACCGACAAAGAGAGCATCAGGCGAATGAGCGAACGTTTCTAGCCTGGCTAAGAACGTCAATTTCTTTGATCGGATTTGGGTTTGCGATCGCCCGCTTTGGCCTCTTCCTACAAGAATTTCAATCCGACAACGGATCTGCTGAGCTTTCTGCGGCTAATTCGCAGCTATTGGGGCTAGGGCTAGTCATTTCAGGGATCGCTATCATTGTCTTGGCCGGCTGGCGCTATAACCAGGTCTTTCATCAGATCGAGCGGGGTTCGTATCGCCCCGACCGTTGGACCATTTGGGTATTAACAGCGCTGATTACCTTGCTAGGCATTCTGAGTATTCCCCTCTTACTGGGCCAGCGTTCTGCTAGCCCAGCAACGTCTATGTCTCATCCTGTGCCGAAGAAGCAGGTGCCCTAGACAAACTCGACTTGAACCACCATATCGTCAAAATCGCGATCGCCGCCGCCCGCTAAATCTTCAAAACCGAAAGTGTTGTTGCCAAATAGGCGAACATGGTCGACGCCGTCTGAGTTCGCTCCGATAAACGGAAAGTAGATATCAGGATCGTTGTTGGCATCGCTATCTAGAAGCTCATCGACCGTCCCTTCTACGATCAAGAACGGCGCTAGAATTTGACCAGTCGCTAGCGTTTTAGAAAATACGCTAGTGCTGTTGTCGTCTGCGAACAAAGCCACATCAGCAATTCTGTTTTCTAACGCTGCTTGAACATATTCTGTTGTATCTGCAGGAAAAAAGCTATTGCCCATAGAGTCAGTAATTCTGCCGGTGAGGTCATCGACAGCGTAGAATCCAACCACGCTGCTAAAGGCCGCTTCTCTACGAACCGTAAAAGTCGCCTCAACATCAGCACCTAGCCCCGTAAGAGACTCAGTAAGATCTAGAACTTCAGCTTCAGGGCTGCCCTGTAAATGGGTTCCAATTGCCGCCCAGCTAGATGGCGAAGCAGTTACGTTTAGTCCAGCCAGCGCCAGGTTCAAGCTCGTGGTCTGGTTGATCTGCTCAGTAGATGCGATTGAAATCTGGCCCTGCTCACCTCTTAAAAAGCTATCGACCGTGCCGCCTTCTACAGAGAAAAAGCTGATATAGGTGCCTGCTAATAAAGAGCGGGTGCTAAGCGCCGTCAAACTAGACTGAAAGTCTGCGCTCTTAGAGAGCATAGAAAAAAGCGTAGAAGACCGTGCCAGGGCCGCCGTCAAATAGCCGGCCTCACCCGGAGAAAGCCCATCTACACGGCCCGTCTGGTCATCGACGATGAAAAATCCCACTTCCGCATCAGGGCTAAATCTATCGGCTTGAAAATCAAGCGTGACAATCTCAGCACCAGTTGCGATCGCCTGCGCTTTGTCCCAGGCGCTGTTCGCCACCTGCCTGCCGAGCACGCGAGCATTCAGATCGCCATCGTCAAAGTGAATTCCACCGTAGATCCGTGAAAGACCTGCCTCGTCAGCCGCTTCTGTAAAGGTGTCCCAAGATAGCGTCACTTCACCTGCTGGCGTTAGCCAATTTTCAAAGCGAGAAGACCCGGCTGCAAACGTAATTATCGCCTCAAAATCATCACTGCCTGTAAAGCGCCTCAAGATTTCTGCACCCGCCGCGCTAAAAGAGCTATGGCCCGAGGTATACTCCGAGAACGGCGGCGAGGGATGACCGCCAGGCGTCTGATAAGTGATAAAGTTGTCCGCTAGAATTGTCTTTGTTCCGTGACCCGGCCCACCCCAAGCCTCAATCACATAGCCCGTTTCGCCGGTAATTTCATCCTTTCCCGTGGTGGCGCTATTCAACAGCCCCAGTTTGCCTAGCTCTCTGATGGCGCGAACAGGACGAACGTAGTCATAGAAGACTTTCGCTTCCCAGGTGGCGATACTGGCATCAAAAATGGCATTGCTAAGGCTAAAGAAAAGCAGCGCGTCTTCATCTACGCTGTGGTTGTCTCTAGCAGAAACAAACTCTCCAAACGTGTGCCAGGTTCCAGGCGGAAACGAAGTGCCGCCAGCGTCTTCCCAGAACTCGGCGATTAGCTTTTGCTCGTCAGTAAGATTGGCGCTAGCCGCGACGACCCGCTCAGCCTGATCGATAAAGGCTTGGTTGATAAACTTGCCCGCCTCGCCAGCAGCGCCCACCATATCAGCCGTAATTGCTCTAGTAGTTGTCTCTCCTGCCAGGGTAATTGTGCCGTTCTCTAAGTCGACAGTTGCATCTACTAACAAAAAAGGCTCAGGCGCTTCGGGGCGCAGAGCATCAGGCGACGATAGCGCGAAAGGAGTGACGATAGACCACTGAGGCGTCAGAAAAGTTTGGTGCTGCCCTGAGAATCCAGATGCGTTTAGGGTAGTCTTAATGGCATCGATGGGGATAGATTCGGACGTCCATTTTTGTAGATCAACAATGTTATTTGCATCTACGTTAACGGGCTGGTATCCAGTAGTATCGGCGTATCCATTGACCTGATTGGAACCGTCAGCTCGGCGGAAAACCATCAGGGTCTCAGCCGAGACATTTCCAACACCCGCAGCAGTGCTAGTATCTGTCGTATTGTTGTTGACATCTAGACCCAGCGAGGTCATAAGCTGATCAAAGCGAGCTATGTTTTCGCTGTCTGGAAAGAGTTCTGAAAGGACTCTATAGGCAGCGAAGCTCATCGCTTCGATCTTGTTGTCAACGGTGTGTTCTGAATGGGGCCTTTGGAGATCGTCTCCACTTTGGGTAGCAACAGACTCCAAACTATAGGCAGACCAGGCATCGAACATAGCCGTATGCATGATTGCGTAGGCGCGAGAGGCAACGGTTGGCCCAACGTTAGTATTGATAACGGCCTGCTGCACGATTCTATCCCACTGAACCGAGACGGTAGGAGAAGCATCCTCAACCGTGACATATTGAGTATCTGGATCTATGGCAAGCTGAATATCAACCATTACTGTTTTTTCCTGCAAGGAGCATCTTTTGATCAAGCTTCCCCGCCGTATATTTACTAGTAAACTAGTAGAATTCTCTACACCAAAACTTCAAAATCACTAGTCAAAATCACCATATACCTATAGCCATACATAGCTAGCGATACGAATGTAGCCACCGCTAGCTGATCACTTTTGCAGCAGCAGCTTTAGGGATAAATTTCTTTAAGAATGAATCTCTACGGTGTCAATCAGCGGACAGATATCGTCTGACTGCGGACTTGGCTGGGTGGCAATCCACTGCACTTGATACTGTTCTAGCTCTGTTTTCAGTTGACTCATGCTACGGATTTGAGCAGCGAGCTTCTCAATTTTTTCTTGAAGCAGCGATCGCACTAATCCACAGGGCACCTGTCCACTTTCGGATACGGCTAGCACCTTTCTAATCTCTTCTAGAGAAAATCCCAAAGCCTGCGCTTTTTTGATAAATAGAACCTGCTGCACCGCCGCTGGTGAATAGTAGCGATATCCATTGCTGCCACGCTCAGAAGTCAATAACTCCAGCGTTTCGTAATAGCGTAGAGCACCGATTGCAACGCCTGTTTGATTTGAGATTTCACCGATTTTTAAGCGCGTTTTGGGATTCATTTCAGATGTTTTAGTGCCCCAAAGTCAACAAAAGTACTGTTTGAACTCAATCGTCACAAATCAATCTCACAGACATGATCACAAATCGTCTGGATTGACGCCGAGCGATCGCAATTTCTCAGCTAGCTTGTCCGCCCTTTGCTTAGCCGATTCTGCTTCCTGCTTAGCCGATTCTGCTTCCTGCTTGAACAGTTCAGCCTGCGCGATCACCTCTTCGTAGCTTAGAAAAGGAGTTCCATCCGGTCGAATTAGCTGTAGCTCATCACCTGTCGTATCAAACCGAATTTTGAGCAAAGGACTTTCCCATCCAGCCATTTCTGAGATATGAGCTAGGCCAAACTCACCTCGTAAAAATCCGCTACAGAGATGGCTTTCAGTGTCATACAGATAATATTCCTTGACACCATGCCGCTCAAAGAACAACAGCTTTTGCTCCATCTCTCGCTTGGTATTACTCGGTGAGAGAATCTCGAAAATGACTTGAGGCGCGACGTTCTCTTCTTGCCACTGCTTGTATGAAGGTCTTTTGCCCTTGGGTCGGCCTAGTGCCACCATCACATCTGGAGCAACCGAAATATCGGCGCGGCCTTCGATCGGATACCAAAACAGATCGCCTGCTACAAAGGCATCTGGCAGCAGCCAGTTCAAATTCTGCTGAATGATAACAATCCAGCGATACTGCTCTGTATTACTCGCCATCGGCTGATCGTCAGAATCGGGGTAGAAGATTTCTGCTGCTTCATTCGATTTGGATAGTTGAGAAACCATAGCGCGTCAGGCTAGCTTCACTATCTAGTATACGACTTTGAGTTCTAGACATCTCTGGCCGCACTCAAAACCCCGCAGTTAATTTTGAATAGCTTGGTGAAGGCTCTCGTAGTGCTGTTGTAGGTCAGCCAATAAATTTTTGTAGATTGGCAGGATGTTTCGATATTGTTTCACGTTCTCTGAGATAGGACTGCGGATGTGGGCGATCGCAACCCTCTCTTCAACCTCTTCTAGCGTCTTCCACTCACCCAAAGCCACTAGCGCAATCACCGCCGCGCCAAACGCTGAGCTTTCAATCACCGCTGGCACCAATATCTGCCGCTCAAAAACATCTGCTAGTATCTGCTGCCACAGATCCGAGAGCGCAAATCCACCCGAAGCACGCAGCGTTTCTACCTCACCGCCCGCCGACTCTAGCGCGGCAAAAACAGACTGCAGATTGTAGATCACGCCTTCCATCACCGCCCGCACCAAATGAGCCTGACCGTGATGGCGACCTAGCCCAAAAAAATTAGCCCGCGCTTGAGCGTTCCACAGGGGCGATCTTTCGCCCAGCAGATGAGGGTGAAAAATGAGACCTTCAGCGCCAGGCGCAACCCCCCTTGCCATTTTGGTTAGCCGCTCATACGTAGAAGAACTTGGCTCTACATTCATCTCGCAGAATTCATCGTTCATCTCACAGACTTCGTCCGGCGACACTGAGTAGGGCACTAAGCTATCGCGTGTCCACTGCAGCGTAAATCCGCCGTTGTTTACCGCACCGCCCATTACCCATCGATCGGCGGTGAGTGCATAGCAAAATAGCTGCGCGTTAGGCTCAAGCTTGGGCTGGTCTATGACCTGACGAACAGCGCCGCTGGTACCCAAAGTGATGGCTGCTGTCCCTCTGGCGATCGCACCTACGCCTAAGTTGGCTAGCACGCCATCGCTTGCGCCCACAATCACAGGGGTGCTTGCTGCAATAGTCAGCTTCCGTGCTTGGTCAGGCTGCAAGCTGAGCTGATAGGTCGTTGGCACGATTCTCGAAAGCTGGTTGGGCCGAATATGGGCGATTTGCAAAGCCCCTTTGTCCCACGTTTGTTGCTCTAAGTTCAATAAACCCGTCGTCGATGCAATCGATAGATCTACGACCCACTCATCACACAAGCGATGCAGCACGTATTCTTTGATCGAAACGATTCGCGCTGCTTTCTCAAAAAGGTCAGGTTGTTCCTGAGATAGCCACGCTAGCTTGACGACTGGTGACATCGGATGAATCGGCAAGCCTGTGCGCGCATAGAGACCGGGATCTTGCTGGTAAATATCTGGAACCAGGCGATCGCTGCGACTGTCGGCCCAGGTCAACAAAGGCATCAGAGGTCGGTGCTCTGCGTCTAGCAGCAGCAGCGTATGCATCGCCGCGCTAAACGAAAGCCCCAGTAGCTGTGATGGATCTAGCCCACCGTTGGCGATCGCATCTACAGCCGTTTGCTCCACTGCTCGCAAGATTTCATCCGCATCCTGCTCTGCCGCTCCTGGCACGGGCGCATTGAGTGGATATCCCTGAGCGCTACGAGCGAGCTGACGACCTTCTGTGTCGAACGCAACTGTCTTAGTACTGCTCGTGCCAATGTCTATTCCAAGGATATATTTCATAGGCGGGCCAAATGACTGACGTCCCTCTAGTGCATCCAAGGAACGCTATAAACGTTAATATCTCCCCGCTGCTGTAAGCGCCGCTTCTACTACCGCCAACCCAAGAGGGGTTCAAGGGGCTGTTGGCGACGGCGAGTCTTGGTCTGGTTTTAACCCTTCTAGTACTACCAGAGAATCCAGCATTTTTTTGACTAGCGGCGCGGTAACGGTACCGCCATAGGCATTTTCGCCTTGAGGTTCGTCCACCACCGCGAAGACTACGTAACGGGGATCGCTCACTGGGGCGATGCTCACAAAGCTAGTAATCCGCTGATCGCCGTACGATCCATACGCGGTTGCTTTCTGCGCGGTGCCTGTTTTTCCAGCAATCTGATAGCCTTTAACCTTCGCTGCCGAACCCGTCCCGTCATCGACGACTTCTTTCATCATCGTCAGCACCTGCTGCGCGGTCTCAGGTGAAAAGACTCGCTTGGGCGCAGTTCTCTCTGGGGTCCAGCTCAGCTCTCCTTCGCGGTCGACTAGCCCTCGTACGACTCTAGGCGTTACCATCTCACCGCCATTGGCTAGGGTGCCGTGCAGCTGCACTAGCTGCAAAGGTGTGAGCGAAAATCCTTGACCAAAGGCGGTCGTTGCCGCTTCGACTGGGCTACTTACAAACTGCCCTTTGTTCTTGAGCTGGCCGCTAGTCTCGCCAGGCAGCTCTACGCCCGTGACCTGGCCAAGTCCTAGCTTTTCTAGCCACGCATAGTAGTCGGCGGGTGCTAGCGCCTGCATAATATGCACCATGCCGACGTTGCTCGAATAGCGTAAAACGTCTGTAATCGAAAGCGTGCCACGGCCACCGCCCCAGTGATAGTCAACGTTCTGAATCGGCCATCCACCGACTTGGATCTGACCTTCGTCGTAGATGGTGTCATTGGGGCCGATACTGCCGTTTTCTAGTGCGATCGCCACATTGATCGGCTTGAACGTAGAGCCTGGCTCATACAGGTCGCTGACCGCCCAGTTTTTGAAATGTGCTAAGTCCGCCTCGTAATAGCGGTTCGGATCATAAGTAGGGGCAACTGCTAGCGTTAGAATCTCACCTGTTCGAGCGTCCATCACAATCAACGCACCGCGCTTGGCCCGATACTCGGTCACCGTCGCTGCCAGATTTTCTTGGGCGATTCGCTGCAGCCGACTGTCAATCGTTAGCTGTAGCTTCAAATCGTCTTGAGCTACCGGCTGCAGAGTCGCAATTTCTCTAGCGCTTGGCGGATCGTATGCTAGCTGATCCTTGCCGCTGAGCTCGATCCCAGCTTTGGGTACGCCCTCTAGATCTACATAGCCGGTAATCTGCGAGAATAGCTCGCTTTGGGGATACACTCGCTGCGGTGATGGCAGTAGATCGAGTCCATCTAACCCTAGCGATCGCAGCCGCTTGGCAGTCTCGACTGAAATGCCCGAAGCCAGCTTGATGCCGCTCTCCTGCGATTGAAACTGCCTTTCTAAAGACTGGGCGTCTTCGTCAATCACGTCGCTAACTGCCGCTGCGATCGCCGCTGTCGACTCTTTGAACAGCATCGGGTGGACGTAGAGCGTATACAGCACCTGATCCATCGCCACCACGTTCCCCTGGCGATCTACAATCTGCCGCCTCGCAGTGCGAGGGGTCGCTTGGATAGTCTGCTGTTCTTTGGCCATTGCCCGTAGGTCAGAGCCAACAACTAGCTGTAGATAGGCTAGTCGTCCACCTAGTCCGATCATCGCCACCATCAGCATCAGCCATACGCTGATTAGACGGGGCCGAGGAAACTGTCGCCGCGTGCTGCGAATTGTCTCTAACGACGTAGCCCTTGGCCTGACGTTTGCATGCATCCGAGAGCCGCCGCCAGTGCTAGCGTTGGCAGTATTAGCTGTATCAGCGTTTGTTTTGCCAATATTGCCAATATTGCCGATAGCCATGTCAGCTTTCATTCGGCGGCTAGACCGTCGCTGCCGCAGCGGCTTTGATTTTTTCTGACGCTCGGATTCACTAGATGCCCGCATAGAAACTCCGCCTGCTTACCGCTTTCTTTCCTCTTTTTCTCGGCCTTCTCCTTCGCGCCCCTTCTTCACTCGTCAAAATCTAAAGAGACAACTCTAGCGAGACAAAAAGAGTAGCTAATATTTCGCCTAGTAGCCTAGTGGCTGTAGCTGAGTTGGCTTTTTCTCTTCGACGTCCTTTACCGGCGCGCGTCGAGGCTCAGGCGTGATGAACAACATATCATCCGGGGCATACGGCTCTAGGCCAGAGTTTTCCTCAATGGCCTGCTCTGCCAAACTTTGCTTGATCGACTCATTCGCCGTGGTCAACTGCTGCGATTCACTTTGCAGCGCGTTTAGCTGAGCCAGTGCCTGGTTCGTGGATCTATCTATATAGACGCTAGAGCCATAGGCAACTAAAGCACTAGTGACTAGCAGACCCGTCAAAACCGTAGATCCTTGCTGAACTCGATGCAACAGCCTCAGACCAAACGGTAGCCGGGGCTGTTTGGGTAGCTCGATTGGGGCTAGAACGGATGAGGTGTCAACCAGTTCGTCTCTTCGTACTCGCCTAGCGGGTGGCGCTACATGCAGATCTACGAGGGTCTCTTCGGTCTGATCCAAATGCTGATCCAAATGCTGTTCTAGGCTTGGGTCTAAGCGCTGGTTCGGGCGCTGGGCGATCGCGGTTTGGGCATGCGTGCGAGCTTGTGCAGCCCGGATAGCTAGGTAGGGAGAGCGGCGAGCCGATCTAGGACTAGGAGTGAGCTGACGATCGGGTAGAGCCTGATGAGACGGCTCCTGAGAGGGCTGCATAGGATCGGAGACAGTAGCGAAAACCATGTGGCGACGTACGGATAAGAAGAACTAAGCTTTCTTTGTCAAGGAGGCTACGCCATGCTGAGAAGTTGCTCGGCGGGCGCTACTGTAGCGATTCCTCATATCAAATTACGCGAATACTACCCTGCAAATGGGACAAGAACAAGGTTAATACCACGCTTTTCTTAATTTTTTTTATGGGTCGGGCCTAGAGTTCCGCGAAAGTGCCTAGTTTCGGTTGATGGATAATATCAAAGCGGTAGGTATAAGCCGCTGTTTTATAGCAGGTTCCAAATGCATACTTAGGGATCGTGCTATGCCTACGGGAAACCGGGAGGCACTTTGCGCTGTATGACAAGGGCTGTAGCCTTTCATGGTGTAGTAAGCAAAGTGCGGAAAGCTATATAAGGCTCTTAGCTAGTAAGATGTGTCTCAGTCAAGCGACTCAAGCTGTAGATCCCCGGCGAGGTAAAATGAAGCATGCGCCAACTGTTTTTACAGCTAGCGCATGCGGCGAATCTATGCCTTTGTTTAATCTCCAAGCTAGGGAAACACTGGCTCGAATCAAGATTAACGCCGTGGTCTAGGCTTATCAGGCAGTCCTACCATATCTGCATTGCTCTTACCCGGTGGAATCATGGGATAGCAGTTTTCGTTTCGCCGAACATGCACATCTAGCAAGACTGGACCGTCATGCGAGAGCATCTGGGCGATCGCACCTTCTAATTCATTGGGATCGCTAACCACCATTCCTTTCACCCCAAAGGCTTGAGCTAACAGCTCAAAGTTCGGCATCCCAGCGGCCATTTCAGAAGAAGAATAGCGTTCTCCAAAAAATGTTTCTTGCCACTGGCGCACCATTCCCTGCCAACCATTGTTCAAGATAACGGTCTTCACTTTGATCCCATACTGGGCCAGTGTTGCTAGCTCTTGTAGGTTCATCTGAAAGCTAGCATCCCCACTGACACAGACCACCTGAGCATCGGGCAGTGCCACCTGAACGCCCATGGCCGCTGGCAGTCCAAAGCCCATCGTGCCAAGCCCTGCGCTCGATATCCACTGACGCGGACCGTTTTTGAGAAACTGGGCGGCCCACATCTGATGCTGTCCGACGTCGGTTGTGCAGTAGGCATGAGGGGCCTGCTTGCTAATTTCCACGACGACAGACTGCGGTGAGATATCGTCTGGGTACACCGGAGCAACTAGAGGAAAGTCCTGCTTCCAGGTTTCGATTTGATCTCGCCAGGCTTGACTTTTGTTGGCATCTGGAGCGGATTGGTCTTGCAAACGGTCAATCATCCGCACCAGCACAGCTCTGACATCGCCAACAATAGGCACTTCAGGCATTCTGTTCTTGCCAACTTCAGCCGGGTCGATATCGATATGGATAACTTTGGCGCTAGAGGCAAATTCGTCTAGTTTGCCAGTTACCCGGTCGTCAAAGCGAGCGCCGATAGCAACTAGCAAGTCACACTCGCTAACGGCAAAGTTGGCATAGGCGGTGCCGTGCATGCCTAACATGCCAACAGCAAGCGGATGGTGCTCATCTACAGCGCCTTTACCCATCAGGGTGTTGGTCATCGGCGCGGAAAATGCTTCGGCGAGTGCCTGGATCTCACCGTGGGCACCTGAAGCAATTGCACCACCGCCCACGTACAGCAAGGGCCGCTCTGACGCCTGCAATAGCGCGATCGCCTCGTCCACCAGATTGTCATCGACAGCCAGCTCAGGAGAATAGCCTGGAATGCTGACATCGCCGGGATCAACAGGAATGTAGTCAATCTCTTCAACGCCGACGTCTTTGGGCACATCAATCAGCACCGGACCGGGGCGGCCTGTCTTGGCAATATGAAACGCCTCTGCCACAATCTGTGCCATCTGGTTGGGATCGCGGACCACATAAGAATGCTTCACGATTGGCAGCGTAATGCCATAAATATCAGTTTCTTGAAACGCATCAGTACCGATAGCGGCGCGAGTCACCTGCCCGGTCACCACCACCATGGGAATTGAATCCATTTGAGCGGTCGCGATCCCAGTCACCAGGTTGGTAGCACCAGGCCCCGAGGTGGCAAAGCAGACACCGACCTTACCGGTGGCGCGGGCATAGCCATCTGCCGCGTGGGATGCCCCTTGCTCATGCCGAACTAAAATGTGCTGAACCTGACCTTTGGCTTCAGCGTGGTGGAGTGCGTCATAAATCGGCAAAATCGCCCCACCTGGATAACCGAAAATGTGCTCGACGCCGTGGCGCACTAGGCTGTCGATCAGGGCATGGGCACCGCTGACTCGCTGGGTAGCCTTGGAGGAATCTAACGTAGACGTAACAGGAGAGGCCATAGACGATACCGAAGGGAATTCAAACTTGTTTATCAGAAAGGCTTTCCGTACAGAAGACGGTTAGTTTTTCTGTGGGGCAATACTTTGATCAAGACCCTAGATCATAATCAGCAAGCGGCTCGTCTCTACGACAAGGCGCTACTTTTTTATTATTCCTTAAAGGATTTTTTCATAGCGACTGCTCGTGACTCGCGCCGCGATCGCGCTCCTCAGAAATAGCTTTAAATCAGTGTAAGTTGTAGCCTAGCGAACAACAAGATTGCATTATTTAGGTTGTTGCCATTTCCTAACTTTTGCTTTTAGGCATCTACTCCTAACGCTTACTTTTTAGCGATCGATTTTCTGTTGGCAAAGCTTTGATTCAGCAGTTAGTCCGAGCAATAACCTTAAGAGATTGCACCAAAAAGTCTTGAGCGCTCATGATTTCTCCTGCTGTCTCGGTAATTTGCCACCAGGGGACAGCGCGGCCTATGACTTGTTCTGGCTCGCCCCACAAGCTCAGATGATCCACGCCTGGATCGGCATAGAAATTTAGCTCACCAGCTCCTAGCGGCAACGTCGTCAGATGCGTGAATTGGTCATGGCTGATACGAGTAACGCTAAGTCCTAGCAAAGGTACGCCCCAGCCATCAATCGCAAACAGCCGCGCCACCTTTCCACCCGCCTGCTGCCACAAAAGCAATGCGCCAGCTAAGCCAATCACCCCGGCGCTAAACCCTATCCCGACCAGCGGCGGCTGGGTAGCAGGGTTACCAAAGGTATCAGTCATCCACTGATAGATATCCAAAGGCGAAATCGGTAGGCCACGCGCGACATAGGGGCGAGCGAACGGGGGAAGCGATCGCACCAGTCCATCGGTCAGCTCATCCGGGTTGAAGCCAGGACATACAATCACTGGCAGTTGACTATTGACTTGATGGTTGTTCATAACCCTATGTCGATGGCGATGCGCCAGATTCGCCGATCGCGCTAGCACCACCGAATCCAAACGTTCGGTTCTACCCATAGTCAAGACAAAAGGCTTGCAGGTAGTGTGAATACAGCAGGTAACTCGCACCTGACACATCTTTTTGTACAGTCTATGGGCGCACCCGATCAGCTTTTACCGACTATTAGCGCACTGGTTGCTTTGGGAGAATTTGCCCAGGACGCGCAGAATGGCGATGTGGCCAACATTCCTACGCTTAGCGAAGGACTGGCCGCAGAGGCTCGGCAGCAAAGGGCTAAGCACGAATGGACAGGGGCGATCGCCGCGCTGACCCAACTGCTCAATCAGCGGACGCAAGTCGCTTCGTCTAGAACATCTTCTCACAGAAAAAAGCGACCCAAACAGCAGGCCCAGGCCCTGCTACTGACTGGTCCGGTTCCTCTGCTCAGCGATCCTGGACTGATTTCTCAGATTTCTAGCTGGACATTTGTTCCTCACGCTTCAGAAGAACTATCTGCCTTCAATGCCCTCTCTCCAGTAGAGCGGATCTTTAAGAAGACCTTTCAAAAGCAGGCCCATGCGACTCGCCTGCTGCCGCTTTTAGAAGACGATCCGTTAGTTCAAGAGCAGTTCGCCCTGGTCTTAACGGAGCAATTTTCGCTAGTTTTGGTTTTAGGTGAAGATGCGGATAGCGAGTTGAGCTTCCAGTTTTCATTCATGCCTGAAGTGGTCAGCTCGGTGTGGCGACTACTGCGATCGCGTATCCTTTTGACTCGCCCGCAGCAGCTAGATTTTATTGAAGCGCTGGTGGAAAAGTTTGAGCCCAAAGCGCCTAGCTATCGAATTGTCAGCCAGTTCAATCGCTGGATGCTGGCCTGTTTACCATCGACCTATTCGTCTCAGACTCATTCTTCTCACAGCCAATCCCACGATCAACAAAGTGATGCTGCAAGCGATCTATCAGACAGTTCTCAAACAGGCAACTCTCAAAGCAATCTACGCAGTAACTCACACAGCAAGTTCGAGAATTCCTCTCATAGTCCGTCTCAAAATCTGGGGTCTAGTCACCAGAATGCGAGTGCGAAAGCTGCCGAGACGCCTTCTGATAGTGCCTTTCTTCAGGCGATGGCACACGAGATCCGCACGCCGCTGACCACTATTCGCACCTACACCCGGTCGCTGCTCAAGCGTAAAGATCTCAGCCCTCAGGTCGTCAAACGGCTAAAAAGTATCGATCGCGAATGCACCCAGCAAATTGATAGGTTTAGCCTGATCTTTAAGGCGGTAGAGTTAGAAGCGGCTAGTCAGTCACTGAAATCACCTTTGAGTGCGATCGCGCTTAGCCAAGTCTTTCAAGACGCTATTCCCCAGTGGCAGCAGGCCGCTCAACGTCGTAACCTTTCTTTGGAAGTCGGTCTACCGCCAGATCTGCCAATGGTCGCTAGCGATCCCACCATGCTCCAGCATGTGCTCACCGGCCTAGTCGAACTTTTTACCCACAGCGTGTCTCAAGGCAGTCACATTCAGCTCAATGTGCTTCACGCGGGCGATCAACTAAAGCTGCAGTTCCAATCCCAGGGCGATCCCAACCGGCCCGACTCGCAGTCTTGCACTGCGCCGCCACTGCAGTCGCTAGGACATCTGCTGATGTTTCAGCCTGACACGGGTGGTCTTAGTCTCAATCTAGAAGCCACTAAAAATCTTTTTCATGCGCTAGGTGCCAAACTGACCGTGCGCGAGCGCTCAGATCAGAGCATGACTTGGACTGTCTTTTTACCGCTAGAAACCAGCGGGCTACAATCCTATCGAATCGTCTAGGCCAGGCAGATAAACAGCTCGGGCAAATTAATAGCGCTTAGCCTGTCAGCAGATCTTCTTCTGGAAAGTGGATAGCGCTAGGGCTAGGATCGCCTAACAGCGCTGACATCAATAGCAAGATGCCGACTCGTCCGATATACATCGTGCAGATGATGAATAGCTGACCCCAAACAGACAGATCGCCAGTGACACCGGTTGAAAGCCCTACCGTTGCGAAGGCAGACACCGTTTCAAATAGGATGGCAATGAATCTTAAGTCGGGATCGCTCACCGATAGACAGGTCGTGATGATCACGACGCTAATCACCGAAGCCACGACCACAGCCAGGGCTTTGAGTACTCTTGCCATCGGAATCTGCCGCTGATAGCAATTCACTTCCTCTTTGCCTCGCAGCGCGGCCTTGGTGCAGACCATCAGAATGCGAACGGTCGTTGTCTTGATACCACCGCCAGTACTGCCGGGGCTAGCGCCGACAAACATCAGTGCGATCGCCACGAATAAAGCGCTCGTCTCCATCGCACCGATGTCGATTGAATTAAATCCAGCCGTTCGCATCACTACTGACTGAAACCCTGCTAGCAGTAGCTTAGAGCCAAAGCTTTTGTTGGCTAGTGTCGCTGAGTTATCAAACTCAATCAAGAAAAAGGCCAGCGTTCCTACCGCCAGCAGCGCTAGCGTTGTACTGGTCACAATTTTGAAATGCAGGGAAAAGACAGTGTGAGTTTTGCGTCCCATCAGACGCGATCGCACCCACATAAACGCTTCCATAATCACCTGATAGCCAATCCCACCGAGAATAATCAGCGCCGACACCACTACCATCGGCCAAGCGACTTCGGCATAGCGCACCAGGCTGTCTGAAAACAAGCTAAACCCGGCATTATTAAAAGCGCTGATGCTATGAAAAATCGATAGCCATAGCGACCGACCTAGGCCAAAGTCTTCTAAGAAAGTCGGCATCAGGCAGAACGCTCCGGTCAGCTCAAAGATCGCTGTCATCGAAACAATTGAAACCAGCAGCGCCTTTACATTCGATAGCTCTGAGGTATCCATTGCCTGCTGAATTGCCAGCTTGTCTTTTAGACACAGCCGCCGCCCCACCAGTAGCAGTAGCAGCGTCGTCGCCGTCATGTAGCCCAGTCCGCCTAGCTGAATCAGCAGCAGCACGACCCCTTGACCAAAGGCAGAAAAATAGCTGCCTGTATCCACCACAATCAGCCCGGTCACACAGACTGCCGAAGTCGCGGTAAATAGGGCCACTAGCGGGCTGTCCCACTCCCCACTAGCCGTCGAAAATGGCAGCAGCAGCAGCAAGGTGCCCACTGCAATCAGTACCAAAAAACCAAAGCAGATTGTTCTAGGGACGGTCATAAATTTAAATTAAAAGCTCTTGCTGGAAAACAAAAGAAAGCTGGTTGCGCCAGCAGCGTAGCAGGCGACGATTCTCATTCAACTAGCCTACGTGTTCGCCTGAGCTCACTCCCAGACTCAGAAGGATGAAGGAAGCTACCATATGACCAGTCTCCTACAACGCTTCTACAGCGGAGCCAAGACCTATGATGACTGACAGCACACCCCTTGCCGAAAAAATTCAACGGTTTTATGACACGTCGTCGCCGCTGTGGGAAAAAACCTGGGGTGAGCACATGCACCACGGTTACTATGGCAGAAATGGTCGACATCGTAAAAATCGCAGACAGGCCCAAATTGATCTGATCGAAGCGCTGCTGAAGTGGGCTGATCTTACGACTGCTCACACCATTCTAGATGTAGGCTGCGGCATTGGCGGCAGTACTCTATATCTGGCTAAAAAGTTCGACGCTCAGGCCGTCGGCATTACGCTGAGCCCAGTCCAAGCCAAACGCGCTGGCGAACGCGCTGCCGAACAAGGCGTCGATCTACTTGCCTACGAGAACTTTGAAACCGCGCAGGCACCGGCTGTCCAGTTCCAGGTGACTAATGCCCTGTCTACACCTTTCCCAGATGATGCCTTCGACTTTGTGTGGTCAATGGAAAGCGGCGAACACATGCCGGACAAACAAGGCTTCTTGCAAGAGTGCTATCGCGTATTAAAACCGGGCGGCACTTTCCTCATGGCAACGTGGTGTCATCGGTCCACGCGTACGCTGGCTGGCCCACTGACCGAGAGCGAAGGCCAGCACCTCGATCGCCTGTACGAGCTGTATCACCTGCCCTATGTCATTTCTTTGGATGACTATAGCATTCTGGCCAAAGAAGTCGGGTTTACAGATGTGAGGATGGCCGATTGGTCACAGCAGGTAGAATTCTTTTGGCAAGACGTTATCCGCTCAGCTCTTAGCGTTGAGGCAGTGACAGGTATTTTTCAAGCGGGTGAAGAAACCATACGGGGGACGGCTGCGATCGCACTAATGACGACCGGCTTCAACCGAGGACTCATTCGCTACGGCATCCTTAGCGGCACCAAGTAAAAAGCCTTTTTGCAGTTGCCACTTATCCACTCCTTTAAGAGCTAAAAAAGCCCTAGTCGATAGCTATCGACTAGGGTTAGTTCTACTTACTCAAAGCAGAAATAAGAGGAGAAGGCTCTACCCAGACTGTATTCTCCAAGAAAGCTACGTCTCGTTTTCAGCAGTTTGAGAGCAGTCTAGTAGACGCACCATAGCAGCAGCGGCATAGTTACGCTGAGCCGCTGAATCTGGTCGGAACTCATTACCGACTTCGTTCAGTGGTGTAGCCACGCCGCAGAAAGTGGATAGCTCAGAGATTGCGCCTTCTGCCCAGTGACCGTTGATGTCGCTAAAAGTAGCCCCGGTCTGGTTGGCTTCAAGGTCAGTGGTCTCGCTGTCGTACTCAGCTGCGCGACGCATAATCGCAATCAGCTCAGCGCGAGTTACCTGGTTAGTGGGTCTAAAGCTACCGTCCTGATAGCCGCTGATGATACCTAGCTCTGCGGCTCTAGCGATTTTTGCAGCGCTCCAGCGGCTAGTTGGAACATCGGCAAAGGGCACATTACCCACAGGTGCTGCCTGCTCAGGCGCAACTTCCAAGCCTTCTACCACAATAGAGACGAGCTGTTCGCGAGTCAGTGTTGCTCTTGGTCTAAATGTATTGTCCTCTGCAAAGCCAGAAATGAAGCCAAGCTGAACTGCTCGGTTGATGTCATCTTCATAGATGTCACCTACGGCATCAGGGAATGAGGCAGGTGCAGGCGTAGGCACAACAACAGGTGTCGGGACATCTGGGTCGGTAGGCCCCGCAATAATATCTTCATCCTGTGCAATGAGTTCTGCTGTCGTCATATCGTTGGCAATGTAGGTTCTGCCCGTTACATTCCCTTCAAAAGTTTGCTTAGCCAGCCGCCAGCCAGGCTTTAAGAAGATCTGAGTATAGCCGCCAGGAACAATCCCATCGGTCTGGCCAATCACAAACCTTCTCGCACCGCTACCCGCAAAGGGGGAAGGGTTGGCGTAGAGCACCAAAACGCCTTCTTCTGCTTCCAAAACAGGGGTGTACCTAATGTCTTCGCCAGCCGTCCGCAGTAGATAGCCGTTAGTATCCGTGCTGCGTCCACAAGCTGGGTTATTGAAGGTCAAAGGGGTAACGGCAGTTGGGTTGGAGCCTGTTGTAGAAAAGCAGGGCTGGGCCGGGGGAACTGGCTGCCTTTGCTCTAGAATCATCAGACCATAGCGCTGTCTGCCGCCGATATTAGAGGTGGGGTTGGCCACCAGCAGGTAAGGATCTTGATCCGTTTCTTGCTGACCAAAGGTAGAGGACTGTGCTAACTGAACAGCAGTAGACGCCTCAGTTGCACGCTGGGCAATGGGCTGACTCTGGGCGATCGCACCAGGTAGATTGCTAGCAGTAACGGCAACAGCAGCAGTCGCAAGCGCAGTAACCGTAAGTCGAAATGATTTCATTTGCATATCTTTAAATGATTAGTAGAGTTCACGATGGTCGGCGACAGCGTGAGGGTTGCACACCCGACAATTAGGACACAGGAATCTAAGCTAACAGTGCGTAAGGTTAGCTTAAAGCTAACGGGGCACAAGGTTAGCTAACAGTTTTAACTTTATTGATTTGACTGAGTACAGATTACCTGCAAAGCCAGCCAAATCATTTCAAGATATGTTATGAGGAATTTCCGTGGGGGGTGAGCGTCTTGAGGTAGCTATCTAAAGATGGATTACTTCAAGATGGCTATTTATGTTAAGCGGGTTGACTTGATTAAGTGAGCTGTGTGAGTGCGCCTGATTAGAGGATTAGATTGGTCGCCGATGAGATCTGGGCAAGTTTATAAACAAACGCACAGCTTTTTGTAAATGAGGCTGTTTGTCGCTAGTTTTACAAGGTTGGGTGGCCTGATGTCTGTTTGCCTCATGCATCTCATATATATAGAGATAAAAGATCTGTTTCGTACGTGCTATTACCGCAGGGGCGCTTTCGCGGTCGGCACAGCCGCAACGGTTGCCTTCGCTGGGTTAGGAGTAAGGATAGAAGGCGCGATCGCAGCCGACCCAACCGCCATTCAACAGCTAATGAAAACCAATAGCTGTCCGGGATGCGACCTCAACGGTGCTGACTTTCGTCGGCTAGATCTATCGGGCGCGGATCTGACTGGAGCCGACCTGGAAGGGGCCAATTTTTACTATGCCAATCTGGACGGTGCCCAGCTGCACGGAGCCAACCTGGTGGATGCAAACCTAGCCTATACCAGCCTGCGCTATGCCATTCTCGACAGCGCCGACCTGCGCTATGCCATTCTCGATCGCACCGATCTCAGCGACAGTTCTCTAATTGCCGCAGACCTACGCGAATCGTACATAGACGAAACCATCTTTGATCGCACTATCTTAGACAGCGCCGATTTGCGAGACACGTTGCCCTTAAGCGCCAACTTTTCTAGCGCCAGCACGTGCAGCACGCTCATTTGGTCGGGTATAGAATATCGCCGAGGCTGTGAGGTGGCTGTGCCTGAGCAGATCCGTCGTTAGCAGCTTTACTATCCACGAAGAGCATCCTATCCATAGAACTACCACAAAGAGCGTCAGCAGCTCTTGGATCAACCCGTTTCGTGTGCCACCAGTGCTGCTGCGCTGCAGATAGCCCAATCGGATATAGCGTCATCACAATGGGTTCACTGCGATAGCTCTGGCCGATAATTTCCACACAATAGGAAGGATGCTTGCGCGTCGCTAGATCGACTGTAAACCGTTTACCAACCCGTCGCCAGCTCGGCTCTTTGCTGCGCCACTGGATTCGGCAGCAGGGCCAAGGCAATTGCTCGCGATCATACAGCCGACAGCAGGGTCCAATCACTCTATAGGTAAGATGGGCACCTGGGCTTTCAAAGACAGTGCCTGTGGGTAGCGGGTGAGAACTTGCGCTCATAGTCTTGCGCTCATAGTTTTGCGCTCATAGAAATTGGCGTATATAGGAATAGCCAAGTAGCAGTAGGGAATTTACAATCCGGTTACAATAAGTCGAAAGAGAGTCAACAGCCTATCAAGCTCAGACAACAGAGAAGTCTGTCAGAAGCTGTCGAAATTGTAAGGTCTAGAAGCGAAATTATGTCAGAAAATACGGCGACTAAAGAATCTGAAAAGAAAGCGGCTGAAAAAATTAGTGCAAAGGTTAGCGATCGCATCTGCAAACACATGAACAAAGACCACGCCGAAGCGGTTTTGACCTACGCCCAGCGCTACGGCAATCAGACCGAGGCGACCGCTGCTACCCTCACCACTATCGACCAGGCTGGCATGGATCTTACCGCCGAAGTCAAGGGGCAAACGCTACCTTTGCGGATTGCCTTTGATCACGAACTCAAAGATGCCGCCGACGCACACACTACCCTAGTGGCCATGCTGCGCTCTTAATCTTCCTTGCGCTGCGCCTTAGTCTTTCTTACGCTGCGCTCTTAAGTTTCCTCGCTACGCCCTTAGTCTTCCTTGCTTAGCCTTTCCGGCTTGCCTTGCTCATTTAGCCTCTTAGTATCTAGTACCTTCTGTGACTGTTCAGATCCGCTTTCTCCCTGACGACATCACTACTACCGCCGAACCGGGTGAAGCGCTTTTAGACGTGGCTCACCGAGCCGGCATCCATATTTCTACTGGCTGCTTGATGGGCTCCTGCTATGCCTGTGAAGTTGAGATGACTGGCCCAGATACGGGCCCAGATACGGGAGCTAATAACGACTTAGACACATCAGTGCGCGCCTGTCTCACCGCCATTCCGAATACCACCCATCCGATAGAAATCAACCTTTTAGACGATCCAACTTGGTAAGTGAAGTCCTTATCTTCTAGATATGAGCCTAGATGCGTAGCCTAGATGGGTTGAGATAAACCTTGTTCAGCACTTGGACAAATCGAAGTCGTGTGTTCGGTTACCATTCGGTTTCACCCAATGTGATATGTAAATAGCATTGTTACAGTAGTATCCGAGACTAGGACGCACCTGCTCCTATCAGACACATCACAGAACACATTAGAGCGAAACCACTTGTAGAATCGCGTTCTAGCCGTTCATAGAAGGTATCAGCATGGATGATGTAACCGGAAGAATCCCAGAATTTACTACCGATTCAAAACCTATGTCAGACAATTCACTGCTTGATTATGTAAAGTCCATGGACCCGGACACTATCACTCAGCTATCGCGCCCTGATTCATCTGATGTGATGCAGGTTATGGAACACAACGTAATTGGATTGTTAGGGGGTCTTCCTTCTGGTCAGTTCGATGTCTCTGTCACTACAAACCGTGAAAACCTAGGCCGTCTACTTGCTTCTGCGATGATGAGCGGCTATTTTCTTCGGGGCGCAGAACAGCGGCTTGCTTTTGAAGAGCGCTTCGGCAATACGCTATTTGGCGAAGACTTCGATACAGAGTCTGATTCGTAATCGCTATTCTTAGGCATCAGTGATCAGAAATCAAAAGCGCCAGACCAAGCGTCCTAAGCGCCAATCTAAGGGCTCGGCAGGATCTATCCCGCCGAGCTTTGCTATATCTGATCAGCAGATTGTTCATCTAAGGCGATCGCTACTCTCTTGGTATCAACAGCAGGGACGAGACCTTCCCTGGCGACGAACCCGAGATCCTTACGCAATTTGGATTTCGGAGATTATGCTTCAGCAGACCCAGGTCAAGACCGTCCTCCCTTACTACGAGCGCTGGCTAAAAGCCTTGCCTACGGTTCAAGCGCTAGCCATCGCCGATCAGCAGGCAGTGTTAAAGCTGTGGGAGGGGCTCGGCTACTATGCAAGGGCGAGGAATTTGCATCAGGCGGCACAGCAAGTCGTAGCTGACTTTGATGGGGTGTTTCCGCGTGAGCTTGATCAGGCGATCAGTCTTAAAGGTATCGGAAGAACTACCGCAGGCGGCATCCTCAGCGCTGCTTTCAACGCACCTGTTCCTATTCTTGATGGCAACGTCAAACGAGTGTTGTCTCGTTTGATTGCCTATCCTGCCACTCCGAACAAAGCGATCGCGCCTCTATGGCAGCTTTCCGAACAGCTATTAGATCCCAAACATCCTAGAGACTTCAACCAGGCAATCATGGATCTGGGGGCGACGCTCTGCACCCGGCACAATCCAGCCTGCTTGCTCTGCCCTTGGCAAAGCGAGTGCGCGGCGTACAATCAAAATGCAGTCACCCGCTTTCCTATGACAGAATCTCGCCAGCCTCTCCCGCACAAACGCATCGGCGTCGCCGTTATCACCGATAGTCAAGGCAAAATCCTGATCGATCGCCGTAAGCAAGAAGGGCTGCTGGGAGGTCTGTGGGAGTTTCCAGGCGGCAAAATTGAACCCGGAGAAAGTGAAGCAGACTGCGTCGAGCGTGAGATTAAAGA
>NZ_JADEXO010000263.1 GCF_015207105.1 cf. Phormidesmis sp. LEGE 11477 | reverse complement strand
AGACAGATATACACTCGGCAGATATGGAATGCAGAGAACTCCTATAGTAGCCGCTAATATTCCAGCTATATATGACATATAAGTGATTACAGAAATCAAAAATTCTTCAGTGTTCGAAGTAGCTAAAAGCATAGATATTTCAACCAAGTTTTAAGCAGCTTGAGTAATCTTATCGCCTCTGTCAACACCGTGCGTGAAGCGCGAGTCCTTCTCCCCATCAATCATCTCACAGCGATCACTCAGCTTACCTATCAATCCCTTAAAGCAGGCTTCTGCAAAAAGAACATCCATGCTTGCAGTGATAGCGCCGTAGGCAATCGAGACTCTAGGGCGATCATGCTGATTTCAAATCCTTTATAGAATGCGAACTTATACAGCAGCGCCAGCAAGCACTAAAGGCGATCGCTCTCTAAATGGAATAGAGCAGGGGCAACTGCATCTAAAACTCTGTAGCCTCAGACTCTATTGCGCTCTCTCAGCCCTGCGCGAAAATCTTTCTTGGACTGGAATACCATGTTGCTGAGCAAATTCCTTCGCGGCATCGGATAAATACCAATGAGCAAAGTTATTGCTCTGAATCACCCATATCTGTGACAATCTCAACACCCATACCTTTCCCTCGTTATATCAAGCCTTTGAGCCACCAGAAGCACGCCGCATCCTCGTGGATTAAAACAAAGTACCAGTTAGAAAATTTCAAGAAGCGTTTTAATAAGTCCAAAGACCAGAAGGAAAAAGGAATAAACTAAGATAGGCATTGCAGAAAAGCTAGCTCCAGGCTCAGGCATTGTCTTGTCATCACTGAAGAATCGCCATTTCGCGATTAGCAACCACAGATAATATGGCAGTACAGCAAACGTTAACCATTTCATCCAGGATGGCGGTGTATCTGAGAGGCAAAAAGCAGTGAAGGCAATGATTGAAGAAACTACGTAAAGACAGTTCGCA
This sequence comes from cf. Phormidesmis sp. LEGE 11477, assembly GCF_015207105.1. GTDB lineage: Bacteria > Cyanobacteriota > Cyanobacteriia > Phormidesmidales > Phormidesmidaceae > Phormidesmis. The sequence continues at coordinate 690 of NZ_JADEXO010000263.1, read as the reverse complement.
AATATGCTTATATGTTTTTTTTCGTTACCATACAAAAAGTATGAAACCAATAGTCCTACCAAGCCTATTATCCCAAGGTTTTGGATCAATACGGTGGATACGTTGTCAATCATATGGCTATCCGATCTGATAGTTGTTGCTATTAGTAGATATTGCAAGTGATTTTATCAGTCATCTAAGCCTATCTTACAAAAGATCTGCGAAGATTGCGCTACGTCAATAAAGAATAGTCTTTGTGGCTATCCTTTACCTTATCTAATATCGATACGGCTGGTGGCGTAGTGAGAACCGCTATGAACCAAGTCTACGCCCTATCCGGTTCTGCTCTGTACGCACTTAATACGAATGAATACGATATAGTGAGAATGCTCCGCCGCGCCGCTGCAAAGCGACATCGAAGATATATCGCCATCTAATGTAAATGTAAGCTTTTTACCATAATCGAAAAAAATGACTAACGAAGTTTCCAGACTCTGTTATGGCTTAGTCTTTTGTCGCTGGCGAGGCGTTCCGCCGGAGCATATCGCACCTGAGCCCTTCGGCACATTATTATTTTTAATAGTTTGTAACTACTCAGGCTTAAAAAAATAGAGATATTTCTCAGCGTGATGATGATAGTCAAGTAAGTTGTTAACAATTAACGCCTTTGTTCGGATAGACGTGGACAAACACCAGCCAAAGCAGCCGCTC
>NZ_JADEXO010000262.1 GCF_015207105.1 cf. Phormidesmis sp. LEGE 11477 | reverse complement strand
TCTTCGACCTGCGCCAGGATCTCGACCCGATTCAAATCAAGCTCACTCATCAAAACCCATCCCATGTCCATGCTCCCGACAACCTAAAGGACGCAGGAAGCGTGACATTTTTGAATTGCATATGTGAGACATTTTAGTCCGGCGTGTGACTTCTAATGTAAATGCAACAATGGCTTAAAAGCTGTCACAGGGCAGGGAGGTCAGCCCCCGGTCAGGTGTGCTGGTCGGGGTTGCTAAGCCTGTCCGGGGGCGGATTGGTCATGTAAAAACTGAGATTGAGGTTATTGAATCAAAGATACCCAGTTTCGAGCTAGCTCGTCATAGTACTCTTTCTTTGAAGTCCACTCTATTCTGAAGTCCGGGACCTCCAAAACTGGGATGTCTTTACCAATCTTTTCAGCGAACCAGTCAGGTATTTTTCGCTCAGTAGTTTTAAACTGAACGGGATTGCATAATTCCAACTGAGACAGACAGTCGACTATTTCCTGCGTTAGTGGTGTGTATTCAGCGAGACGGACAACAGCTAATACGACTGTGTCGTAATCGCAGCCTTGATCCATGTTTTGTAGTATCACATCTTCAAACTCGTCCGGCTCGCACTTGAAGACCGATCTCCGTTCTATTTCATCAATGAACTCAATCACATCAAGCTTTGAAAGTACACCCGCGGCGATTTGCAAGGCGCTCGCACACCCATTGTCAAATGTTCTTATTGGCGGAAGATTAATTCTCTTTTCCTCGTGGTATAAATTCAGATAAATGTGCTTCGCGACAATCAAAGCAATACACTCGTAAGGGACTCTATCCGTCATTAGCCTTGTCTTCATGTCGTAATTAAATTTTCTGCAATTCTCGCATGATCGTCTAGGTAATTTAAATATAATTACTTGTCTAACTTGTGGCGGAATACTTCACTTGGCGTTCTATATCCCAGACATTTCCTCGGCGTGTTATTCAACTGATCGATCAGGGATCGTATCGATTCCTCAGGAACTGACAAGACAGCAGTGTCTCTGGGCAGATAGCGACGGATCCGCCGGTTCATATTCTCAACGGAGCCTTTCTGCCAGGGAGCGGACGGATCGCAGAACCATGCATCTGTCCCCATGCCTTGCTTGAGCCGCCGCCAGGAAACGAATTCAAAACCGCGGTCGAAAGTCAGGCTTTGCCGGGCCTGCCTGGGCAGGGGGCCGAGAACGTTGATAAGCCGGTCCATGATCGGTTTGGACTGCCGGTCATTGTTCTTGAACAGCACAGTGAACCGACTTGTTCGCTCAACAACGGTCGCGACATTGGCATTGCCCTGAGCCCTCTCGAAGATCATCAGGTCGGCTTCCCAGTGGCCGAACTCCTTACGTTCGTTGATAATTTTCGGTCGATTCTTGATTGAGCGCGCTTCCGGAAAAACAGGGTTCTGCGGCTTGCGTGCGTATCTCGGTCGACGTTTTCTTCGCCGTTCCGGAAGGAACCGAGCGAGTTTCTGCCGTTGTCCTTCTGGTGAATAGACGTAGCGGTAGATCGTCTCGTGACAGACCCGACCCTTGGCTTTCGGTTCGATCTTCAACCGTCCGGCAATCTGTTCCGGCGACCAGCCGGCTTCCAGCTTTCCAATCACTGCGGTCCGCAGGTCCTCGCGCCGAAAGAGCTTCCCAACAC
>NZ_JADEXO010000026.1 GCF_015207105.1 cf. Phormidesmis sp. LEGE 11477 | reverse complement strand
TATCGCCGAAGCCATCGAAAGCAGAAAAAGCGGCGGCGGGGAAAAGCGGCTTTGTGCCTGTTGCCACCAGGTGGGTGATTGAGCGTTCTAATGCCTGGATGGAACGCTGTAAGAGCTTGACCAAGAACTTCGAGAGAACGCTGGTACATGCCAAGGCTCAAATGGACTTCTGCTTCGTTAGGTTAATGCTCAAGCGGCTCGCTGCCAACGCTTAGAGATCTCAAATGGGTTCTATAAGCGATGTCGTTGATGGATACGACTTACTCAACAATTCAGACTATTTGAGCGCGCGCGAAGATACTGGATGGAGATTCATTCCATTGTTGGGAGGAAGCACTCATGAGATGTATGGCCAAGTCGTTGATATAGATGACAAAGAGACGACATTTATCTCTTTGTTGTTTGAAGAAGATGGCACCCTTGAGTTTTATTGCAATAGCATTGAAAGCATGCTAGATACTTGGGCAGATGCGTATGAATTAGGGGCATATCAATCCATTGATGAAATAGAGGTAGAAGGGCACACAATTCCCTTATTAGAAGAAGACTCAGACATGGTTGCCTCGATTATAAGAAAAAACAACCCTGGAGTAGCAGAAAAGGCAATTGAAGACATAAGCCTGTTGAAGACGTTCTCTGAAGTTATGCATCGAGATACACGCACGAAAATTATAATGACATTGAGGTTATTGCAGCGTTATAAGCCTCCTGCTGCTGCTGACATCATCATTCAGTCACTAAAGAAGAATGAGAACCTATTTTTATATGAAAATCAGCAGCTTCTTTTATTTATTGCAGAAACTCTAGGTGAGCTATCTGAAAGAAAAGCTATAGGTAGCTTAAAGACTATTCTAAGAAAAACTAGCTATGAGAAAGTGAAGAGACAAGCAGAATACTCGTTGACTAAGCTCATTGATTGAGCTAATAGAGTGGAGCATTCTGTTCATTCCCAGATAAAGCAGACGCCTACAGCCGCTCTATAGTAAAGGATTCTGAACGTTCGGTCGGGCTAGTGCTTCTTGCTAAGCAGGCGGATTAAGCTTGGCTCTCTTGATGTCTTACAGCCTCTCATCAGGAGAGGGCTTTCCGAGCGGCGCTTTGTCGCATACGTTGCTATCAATAGCTAGCACATAGGAATCTTGATGTCCTCTTAGTGCTTTGTTAAAGTGCTGTCTGTGTTTTCTTAAATTTGTGTTGGAAATATGGAGGGGCAGGAGAACAACTGCGATCGCCTCCGCTTTTCCCCCACACATTTCACTGAAATCACATGTCCAACCACGTTATTTTCATTCACCCAGATGGCACTAGCCCCGCCCACTTCGGCATGGCGCGATTTGTTAAAGCAGGCCCCGACGGTCGGCTCAACTGGGATCAGTTAGACGAAGCGGCTGTCTATCTAGGCCACATGGAAGACCAGCTTACGGGCACGTCTAATGGGGGCGCGGTCACTCACGCAACAGGTGTGAAGGTCTACGCCGAATCGTTCGGGTTTGAGGTGGTTCGTGACGAAGACGGTAATCCAGTCATCGATGAAGCCACGGGCCGAGCGGTTGAAGAAGAGCTAATCGCGCTGTCCGGCACCAACCAGACCATCATGCAAGAGGCCGTTGCCGCCGGGAAAGCGACCGCGCTGATCAACTCTGGAGTGATTGCAGAGCCAGGGACGGCTGCGTTTGCTGCCGAAGTTGGACAGGCAGATGTACCCGCAGATGCAGAAGGATTCTCGGCGTTCCCGCGCGGTCAGTTCGCAGACATCACTCGTCAAGTGGTTGAATCTGGTATCGATGTGATCTTGGGCGGCGGCCTGGTGAACTATCTGCCAGTAGGCACCGAACCGCCTGCAGGTGCGGTTTATGCCAGCTCGGCTCAGCAGCTAGACGCGATTTCTACAGGGTCGAACATTCGCCCGGACACCAACCTAATTGAGCTAGCCGAAAGTCTAGGCTACACCGTGGTCTACACGAAAGCAGAGTTAGACGCGGTGGCCAGCGACCTAAGCGTGACGAAAGTGCTGGGCATCTTCGCGAACGAGGATACTTTCAATGACACTATTCGCACGCTAGGTGGGGGCCGTACGCCAGATGGAGGGCTCCCCGGCTTCGATGAGAACCTAGTTAATACAGATACTCCGCCCTATGTTCCCTCTGCGCCAACGGTGGGCGAGATGCTCGCGGCAGGGCAGGTCGTCTTAGAGCGCAGCCCTAAGTTTGCAGAAGGATCTTTGGTGGTGCTCGAAGAAGAAGGCACTGACAACTTTGGCAATATCAACAGCGCTTCTGGCATGCTAGAGGGATTGCTACGAACCGATGAGGCAGTTGGCGTAGCGCTAGATTTTTATGAGCGCCATCCTAATACGCTAATCATCACGGCTGCTGACAGCGATGCGGGCGGCTTGCAAACCGATGATACGGGCGAAACAGCGGGAACGACTTCGACTAACCCAACCGGTATCGACTCGCCCGATTTTCCCACTTTTCAAAACCCTAACGACGGCCAGCAGGGCGTGGGCACAGCGGCGTTTGTCGCTCAGCCTTCAGAGAGTGGTAATGTCTACAACTTCGATGTGGCCTGGGCTGGGCGACCTGACTTTGCCGGGGCGATTGTCACCAAAGCGCATGGCCTGAATGCCGATCGGCTGCCACAAACAGTGGACAATACCGATATCTATCGGGCTATGTACGAGACTTTGTTTGAGGTAGAACTGCCCGATCGCCCTGTCCCGGAGTTCGTTCCGGCCCCGGCGGCGACTGAGGACACTGGCAACGTCATCTTTATTCACCCAGATGGCACTAGCCCTTCGATGTATGGGTTTGCTCGCTTTGAAAGCGTTGGCCCAGATGGACGGTTGAACTACGATTTGATGTCTGATTCAGGGGTGTATCTAGGCCACATGCGCGATCAGCTAGTGGGCACTTCTAATGCGGGTGCGGTCACCCATGCGACTGGCGTTAAGGCACAGTCAGGTTCTTTTGGGCTAGATGAATTTGGCGATCCGGTGGTTTCTCGCTCGGGTAAGCGCGGCGTGACGATTCTAGAAGAGGCGATCGCAGCCGGCAAGTCCACGGCAGTAATCAACTCTGGCTTTATCGCCGAACCTGGCACAGGCGCGTTCCTTGCAGAAGTCGAAAGTCGTGGTAACGTTACCAGCATTACCGAACAGATTATAGACTCAGGCGTCAACGTCATTTTAGGCGGCGGCGAAATTCACTATTTGCCCGTGGGCACCATGGGCCGCTTTGGGGAAGAAGGCGTTCGCGAAGACGGTCGCAACCTGATCGCAGAAGCAGAAGCCGCTGGCTTTACCGTTGTTTTTGATCTAGAAGAGCTACAAGATATTTCTGAAGGAACTGAGCAGCTGCTAGGGATCTTTGCCGCTGAGGACACCTACAACGACAACCCTGAAGAACTCAACCAGTCGCTAGGGCTAGATAACTACGGCCAGCTACTGCCCGACGGTACGCCAACTAACCAGCCGACAGTAGCCCAGATGCTAGAAGCGGCGCTGCCTATCCTATCGGCTGACCCAGACGGCTTTATGGTCGTGATGGAAGAAGAAGGCACCGACAACCTTGGCAACGACAACAACTCAGGTGGCGTTCTAGAAGCTACCCTGCGCGCTGATGCCGCTTTGGGCGTAGCGATGGACTTCATTCAGGCAGAAGATCCCAATACCCTGTTGATTACTGCTGCCGATAGCGAAGCGGGTGGCGTTCAAGTTTGGCAGCCCACGCCCTTTGGCCCAGCCTTGCCAGAAACCATTCCAGAAGGGGTGACGCTACCGACTAATCCCACCGACACAGAGACTTTTGAGAATCCAGCAGACGGCGCTGAGGGGAGAGTGCCGCCGCTGACTACTTTTGCTTCGCAGCCTAGTTTAGACGGTGAGATGGGCAACTTCGTTACCGCCTGGGCTGGCACCTCTGACTTTGCTGGCAGCGTGGTCGCCAAGACCTACGGTATGAACGCCGATTTGTTAAATCCAACGGTAGATAATACTGAGATTTATCAGATTATGTACCAGACCCTCTTTGGCGTTGATTCGCTGCCCGACTACCAGGATGGGACGAATGAAGCCGATCAGCTAGTAGGCGGCGACGACAGCGATGTGGTAGTCGGGTTTGGCGGCGACGACCTGATAGCGGGTGGACTCGGTGACGACATACTGTATGGCAGCGATGGCGACGACCGGATCAGGGGCGATGCCAACAGACGAAGTGCTCAAATAGGCGAGAGCGGCGGCGACGACATTCTCTACGGCGGTGATGGTAACGACATCATGGGCGGGAAGGGCGGCAATGATAGCCTGTTTGGCGAAATCGGCGACGATACGCTTTATGGCGATCGCGGCGACGACATCCTCTACGGCGGGCTCGGCAGCGATCGGCTCTTCGGCGATGACAAGCGCAGCAGCGGTGCGGATGTATTCGTGCTGGCAGCGGGCGAGGGCAGCGATCGCATCATGGACTTCGAAGTGGGTAAAGACACGATCGGTCTGGCAGGTACGCTCTCTTTCGGCCAGCTCAGTATCGTCCAGTCAGGTGCAAACGCCATGATTGAACTCGGAGAAGAGACACTGGCGATTGTTCGTAATACCAGCGCTGACTTGCTAACCGAATCCGCGTTTATGTCGATCGACCTATAGCCAAGGTCCAAGGCCACTTTCGTCAGCGGCCTGCTTCTACAGCGTTCGCCACTTTGTTCTCAACTTGTTCAAGCATTTGAGCCCACGACAACAGAGCAAAGTGGCAGCCGGTCTATTTGTAGCTATACTCACTGCTAAAGCTAAACTCCCTGATACGCTGGTAGAGCATTCTCTTGTCGCTTAAGCCAATGGGCATTCCACAGAAGCTTCGCACTGTCCAGCAAACGACACCTCAGCAAACTGCACCAGCTTCAAATCTGACGGGCGCGGATTCCTTTGCGGGGTCTACTCGTCAGATTCAATCTAATCCTAACGATCATTTTGCGATCGCATTCGCCCCACTCGATCTAGCTCAGGCTTACGCGCTAGCAGACGATGGTGCTAACGGTGCGATCGCGCTTTTTAGCGGCATGGTTCGTAATCAAACCGATGGCCAGCCTGTCATCGCACTTGAATACCAAGCCTACGAACCGATGGCCGTCGAGGTGTTTAAACAGATTGCGGTTCAAATTCGTCAGCAGTGGCCCGACATTACCCGCGTTGTCATTCACCATCGCACTGGCAGGCTAACAGTTGGTGAGATTAGCGTCCTAGTTACTATCGGTAGCCCCCACCGCGCCGAAGCGTTTGCCGCCTGCCAATATGCGATCGATACGCTTAAGCACAACGCACCGATCTGGAAAAAAGAGCATTGGCAAGATGGATCTACGAGCTGGGTCAGCATTGCAGCTTGCGAAACCGACTCATGAGATCAGTCAGTGAAACTGAGGCGTGAGACTGTAAAGTGGAAAGCAATCTTAATTCCGTAGTTTAGGACACGTCTAACTCGTCCCTTGGCGTAGTACCGTTGAGCGTACTTAAGGACAGCAGGCCGTGAGGGATACCTACCGACTCAGCGGTGATTTTGGCAAGAATGGCTTTCCAGACCGATACGGAACTAAAAGCAGCGTATGCAGAGCGCCTGAAGCAAGCTGGTAAGGGCGTCTCGACTGACGTCCCTGTGGGCAATCACGGTAGCACAGTCGATATTCTGACCGAGTGTGAAGTCATCTTTTGCACAGCCAAGCTGGATAGAAAAAGCGCCCTGCTGATGAAGTCTAAGCTCGATTTTGTTAGCCGCTTTTCACCCGACTGGCAAAGGCTCGTTGTGGTTCAAAGCGTCGTTGAGCCTAGTGCGATTAGCCTACTCACCGAAGCCGACATTCAGCTCATCGAGCTTTCTAACGCGCCCGTTGAAGGCACCACGACAGAGCCTAAAGACCCTATAGTACCGGGAGAAGTTCCAGGAAAAGTAATAGAAGAGCAGCCGCAGCAAACGCCTTTTGGCCAGATTTTTGATCGGGAGAATTTGTACGCTTATCCTTCTCTAGATAGCGTTGAAGGTGGAGAGGGGTTTCGCGTAGCGCTGGTGGTAATCGGCATCGTTGTTTTAGTTGGAATCCTGGGTGCTGTTGTTTCTTCAGTGCGATCGCCAGAACAGCCGTCATCTGACTTACCTGCATTCTTAGCTAGCCGTCCTTAGGAAAACCCTCTAATCGTCTACGCGATCGCCGATGCGTGAGCGGTCTCTATCAAGTACCCATCAAGTAAAAACTTACTGAACCCAAAACGGCACATACTTCATTAGTTTGGGCGCGGCTGAGGCATCGTAAGGCTTGATAGCATCTGCCTCTATCGCTTCTTTTATCAAGCGCGAGGACGCTGCTCTATTTTTCTCTTCGATGCCAAATCGTTTACGGATAGTGGCGTTGGTCATGAATTCGCGGCTAGCATAGCGCAAGCAGCTATGAAGATAGCAGGCTCTAATCCGATCTTCCTTATCCATCTTTATCAGTGGACGCGGTGCAAGTAAGACAGATCGAGTGCTCTCTTCGACAACTTCAAAGATAGGGGGTGGTAGCTGATAGTACTCTGTTTGGAAAACGACTTTATCAATGCCAGTACCGCGCTCCTCACAAATTCTCATCCGTCGCATCAAGGATGCTAGTGACTCGTTTCGAGACTTCGGTGGACTATCAAGAAAGCGGTTGGTATCGATCAGAGGCTGACCTGGATTAGTAATTTCCATGCGGTCTTCGAAAATTTCTACCATCGGCCCCGAGCCAGTAATACTAAAGTCTTGGTGAATAAGCGTATTAGCCACCAGTTCACGGATAGCAATATCTGGATACATCGGTACCGTTCTACGGAAGACTTGCTCTATCACTTCGCTCGAAGGTAGCAAGCCACTGATATATAGAATCAAACCTTCAAATCCGCTGGCGTAGCCTCTAGCGTCTTCTTGCTCTCGGATGGTTTCGATTCGGCTGTTGCCCTTATACTGGATGACTCTGACGGCTTTACGACGTAAGGATGGGAATTTTGAGAGCTTCTTGGCAAACAAGATAGCGCCTACATTGGTGATATTCCATCTGCCAGAGTCGTCGTGGCGGATAATGTCATCGGCTTCTAGCGCTTCCAAGACGCCCGAACGAGTCTCGGGCAGCGGTTGCTGCATCAGATCGAAATAGGCAGGATAGTCGATCAGTTGAACCACCTGCTCTTCGCCTGCTCTGGCGATCGCAATATCGTTTTCAAAAGGCGTTTGGTCGAGCGATCGCCAAAGGGCTCTTTCCTTCTCTTGAAAAGCTTTCAGGTTCTTCTTGGCTGTACCGACGCGGATATAGGCTTGCCCTGAGAAGCGCACAGGATGGCGATTAGCAGCGGCGATTTCTAGTAAGACTACGGGCTGATCATCTACAGTGACTTCAAAAAACTGAAAGTTGATTTTTGGCTCCAGCAGCCTCAGCAGCCAGCTTTCTAGCTCTTCGTTGCCTTTCTTGGTAGTACTAGGAACGAATCGAGTACCTACGACCCGATGGTTTTCATCTTGAATTCTCCATATCAGGTAGGCTCTCGGCCTGTTTGCTAGGGCAGCTGCATTGGCCAGCGCCGAGATATATTCACCGATTTCTTGCGGATTGTCGTTATTGACTTTGAACTCTATCCACTCAGTTTCTTTGGGTCGCTTACACAGTTCTCGAACCAGGTTGATTAGGCGCTGATCGTGGATGTTGAAAATCATGCTGCCCCATTGGCTATCAGCTCATCGAGATTATCTTTCGTCACAACTTTTTTGAATAATGCCTACCCTCATTATCTTAAGAAGATAGTAAAAGCGGTTAGGCATTGCTAGTCAACCGATGGAAGATAATAACGTACCGTTCCGGTGAACGGTTGGCTGAGCTGCTTGGAGTTTGCTCTGGCGAGCATCGATAACTGCGCCAAGCTGCTGAGCAAACAATGGCGTTTGACTCAGCATTTTTTGGACGGCCTCGACTTCTAAGATTAAAACTTCTAAGTCCTCGCTAGCTGTGACGGTCATCGGCGTCGGCTCGTTAGCTAGGACAGCCGAATAGCCAAAGAAGTCACCTCGGGTTAGTGCAGCGATGGTGTGTTTTTTGCCTTTGGCGTCTTGGAAGAAGGCGATCGCACTGCCGGCCAGCACAAAATGCAGCTTCACCCCCTGCTGATCTTGCACAATCGGCGATTCTCCTGCGCCAAAATGACAGAAGCTCGCCTGGGCCGCCATATCTTCTAAGACAGCATCTTCTACCATGGCCAAACTCGGCAAAGACTTCATGTAGCTAGCCAACCGTCGCAGCATCTCGCCATCAGTCACCTTCGGCGCGTGGTGATGGTATACATCGCGAATCGGAAACGGAATCGATAAGCCGTTTCGCTTAGCCGCATACCAAATCCGGGTGACAAACTCGTCTCTAATGGTTGGCACCAGCGCATAGTCTGCTAGAAACAGCCGAACCCGATAGGTAATCGAGAAATCATCATAGGAAAGCGTATGCACAATCGGCGCTGGGGTGTCTAGTACGCCGTCTGTGCCCAATGCCGTTTCTATCATTACTCGCTTTACCTTATTGGGCGGATCGTCGTACGAAAAGCCAATATCAACCGGCTCGATATGACGAGTCTGGGGCCCTTTATAGTTACGAATCACCGCCTGAGAAAGGATAGAGTTGGGCACCACTAGCATCTCTAGCTCTCTATTGACGATATGTACAGAGCGCCAGTTGACTTCGACGACCTTGCCTCTATTGCCGTCTATTTCTAGCCAGTCCCCCACCTGAAAAGGCCGCTCAAACAGCAGCGCCATGCCAGAAATTAGATTACCCAAGGTATCTTGCAGCGCAAAACCAATCACCACACCGCCCAAACCCAAGGCAGCGACCAGGCCACCCAAATCTTGATCAAACACTTCGCGTAGCACTAGAGCCGCGCCAATGGCGATCAAAAACACCCGGACTAAGTCGCGAAATAGCTTAGGTATTTCCGCCTGCCAAGAGTGCGGCTTCGCCCCGGTAAAGAGCAGCACATTAGCAAATGACAGTGCCACCGCAATCAAAGCCACCCACGCTAGCGTTTCAACAATCTTGATGACTACCCAATCGCCGCTAAGCTCTAAAACTCGCGTCAATAAGAAGAACAGCGCCGCCAGCGGAAATACAAAAGTCCGCAGCTCTCGCATCACCTTCACCATGGGATGATGGCGTTTATCCAACTGCAATATCAGCTCACCGACTAGCAGCATGAGTATGGGAAAGCCCAGCATCAGAACCAGACCCCACCGCAGCCAATCCTCTGCAAGCGATACATTCATAGCCTTTAGCGCTCTCCGGTGTTCTTGAGGTAACAGATTTTCTAGCTTGTGAACAACCCTTCTAGGATATTGACTCGAAAGACAGACAGGCTTTTCCCCTTTCGCGGCTCAATATCACCTACAGGCGCAAACTCGTATAGATTGCTCAGACGCCTGACGACTGCCTCGGTGACATAAATGCTGCTCGGCTCGGCGGCTGACTGAACATGATGCGCGGTTATCACTGTATCGCCCCATATGTCATAGATCAGCCGCTGTGTGCCCACCGTGCCAGCTATGACCTCTCCGGTATGAACGCCTATTCGCATCTTTAGATCGACTTTCCATTCACGATTGATTTGGGCGACGATCTGGAACGACTCAGCGGCAAAGTCAATTACCCGTTTGGCGTGATCTAGCCGCGCTACCGACAAACCGCTCACTGCTAGGTACTCACTGCCGGTCGTCTTGATCTTTTCGACGCCGTGACTCTCGGTCGCTTCGTCTAGTGCTTTGACTAATTCGTTCAATATCTCGATCGCTTGTTTGGGCTTGAGCGCTTCTGTCATCCGCTGAAAATTCAGCACGTTCATAAAGATAACCGTGACGCTCTCTGCTTCATCGGCAACCAGGTTCTCACCTTTTCTTATGCGCTTGGCCACTGAAGCAGGAAACATGTTCAAAAGCAGCGCTTCAGTTTCCTGCGTCTTTTGAGCGACTAAGGCGTTGGCCTTATAGTTCTTTTTAACCATGTGATTGAATGCTTTAGCCAGTTCGCCTAACTCGTCGTCCGCTAGCACTTCAACAAATGCTTCTTGATGCCCTGCCGCTAGGCGACGAAAACCTTCACTAAGCTGATTGACAGGCTTTAAAAAGGCCCTTGCTAGCCATAGGGAAGCCAGCGTGATCAAGAATACTAGCCCGGCAGCCGAGATCAAAACGCGCCTGGCAAATACGGCAACAGGCGCGAAAATTTCGGCTTGATTGATCTCGGAGATGATGATCCAGTTGACGCCTCGAATATCTAGCTGTGTGTAAGCGCTAAGGACAGGTTGACCTAGATAGTTAGTCACTGTATCGACGCCAGATTGTCCATTCTGGGCGCGGTCGATCGTTGGGTTATTGACTGGCTGAGTGAGGATCGAGGTTTCTAACTGTCTGATGCGATCACCTTGTTCGAGATCTATTGTGGTAGAGGCGATCGCATCAAAATACGCATCAGGATCTTCCAGCCGCGCCCTAGAATCTGAGCGCATCGTAGCGTCCTCACCGACTATAAAAGTCTCTCCCGTTTCGCCCAAACCATCAGCGGCCCAGCGCTGGTTGCCGGTCATCACCCGGTTAATTTCGTCGACTGAAAGCTGTATGGCCATGACGCCAACCAGCTCTACCCCGTCGTAAATAGGCGTCGCCATGAACGCAGCAGGCGCACTGTAGGAAGGCAGGTAGAACTCAAAATCGACCATAGCAACATAGCCGCTATTCTGCCTTTGAGCATCTCTATAGACTTCTGCAAGGTTAGAGCTAGCAGTGCCAAAAAGAAGACTCGTAGCAAAATCAATCTCTTTTTCGACGGAATAAACAACATTTCCTTGATTGTCGATCAAGAACAGATCGTAGTAGCCAAACTCTTCGACCACCTCTCTAAAAATAGGGTGATAGCGTTTGTGAGCTTGACTGTAGTCGGTGCGATCGCCTGGCCCTTCAAACGCTTCCCTATCACCAACGGGATTAGGATTTTCGACAATGTATTCAAACTGCAAGTAGCGAGCAGCTAGAGCAGCGGGCAGATAGATATCCGAGTTGACCTCGCGGCCTGTTTTCTCTGCCAGCGCTGGCGCAAATTCGTTTCGATAAAAGTCGCGCAGTCCATTTGTTCGCCGCGCGTCAATCGAGGCAGACTCGTCTAATACCAAGTCATACGCCGCCGTAAAAGCCTTCATCGCCTCAACGGTGCTAGGTGCGTTGCCATAGACTTGGACTTCGCTACGCAGCGTTTGAAAGTAGTTTTCTATCTGCCTAGCCTTGGCGGCGCGTAGGCTGGTGAGCTGGTTTTCAAAGCTGCCAGCCAGCGCTTTTTGGCCGCTGCGATAGCCTTCGTAAGCGATCACTACAATTGAGCCGATGCTGACAGCTAGCAGCATCGACATTAGCTTCGACTGAATACTCAAACGGTTAAAACTACGCACACACAACCTTTTGCATTACGAAACGGAGTCAGCCGAAACGTCAGAATGCTTGTTTTTTCCGAGGTGATCGCACTACTGACTTGTTAGAAATTTCAGACAGATCTCAGGCACCAGCCAGAGTCGCCCGCTCAAGACATCGGCGGTTTTGATCCAAAAGGCTTGGGTAGTGCGATCACCTTCTACTAGATCAAACTTTTCATCTAGCTGATAGAACGCCACATCGACAAACCGAGCGCGAAATAGCTGAACTAGCTCGTGTTTGGGCTTGCCATTGAGCGTAAAGATGTTGTCTAGACAGCTTAGATACTCGATATCTGTCAGCTCGGCCTGAATTTCCTCTTGAAACTCGCGGGACAGGGCGGCCTCGCTAGTCTCACCAAAGTCAATACCGCCACCTAAGAACCGATAAAATATTTTCTTTGTTTTTGGGTCTTGTCCCTGGCTGACGAAAAGGTGGTTTCGGTGTTCTATCAGCCCTAGGGCAATAGGGCGAATGCGTTTGGGCATAGCTGTCTTTGACGTTTAGTCTTTTGTTCGTTGAGTCTCTTGTTCGTTGAGTCTCTTGTTCGTTGAGTCTCTTGTTCGTTGAGTCTTTTAGCGTTCAATCTGCAAGCGTTTAAGTTTTAGACATTCGGCTGTGTGCTCTACCCCGTGCGCTCTTATCTACGTTGGCTTTTTACGTTGGCTATTTTTGGAAGCTGGCTAGCTAGTCTGGGAAAGCCGCTTCAGGGTTCTCTTGTGGAGTAGGCCAATCTTCGTTTTCACCGCCGATGATAATCCGGCGAATTTCGACGTAGTCTTTACTGAACTGACGCACGGTGTTGATCAATATATCTAGCGCGATCGCATCTGTCGTGCCTAAATCAAACCAGCAGCGACCCCACAGCCCTTTGAATTCGACCTCAGCCATATTGTGCATTAGCGAAAGCAGCGATTCCTCGGCGGCATCTTCGTCGTAGTCAAAGTAGCTAATATCTACGCCGGTCTCTTGCACCTGAAGATTCTCAGCATTGAACCCACCCAGCTTCCCCATAAAATACCAGGAAGCAAAAATCTCTTCAACGTACTGCTGCTCAGGAATAGACGGCACCGTCTCAAACTCTAGCCAGATCCATAGATTGAAAAAATCACACTCGCGAAACTGAACCTGCACAGCGCTACTCCACACAAAAGCCACTAGCACTATAGAGTAAAGCTAGGGGATAAAGTCATCATTCCTGGTTCATCTTTGCCACCAATGCTTCACCTGCGCGATATCAGCTACCATCCCACTGTCACACCCACACCTATCCTCAGACAAATCTCTTTCGATCTTGCCCCTAAGCAGCTAGGTCTAATCGTCGGCCCTAGCGGTTCTGGCAAAAGCACTCTTCTCGAAATCTTGTCAGGACTAGCTACCCCCACTGATGGCCAAATCTTTTGGAGAGAGAAACCGCTGCTGCCGGAGGCGCTTCAGCAGATAGGCGGGCTAGTCTTTCAGTTTCCTGAGCGTCACTTTTGTGGTCATACTGTCTTTGAAGAGCTAAATATAGGCCACCATCCTAAGCTCAGCGCTGACCGCGTTTACGAAGCCCTAGCAGCAGTCGGCCTCGGCGATCTATCTTTCCAGGCGTCACCGCAGCAACTTAGCGGCGGACAGCAAAGACGACTAGCCCTAGCCGTTCAGCTAATTCGTCAACCCTATCTATTACTCTTAGACGAACCCACCGCCGGGCTTGACTGGTCTATGCGTCAGCAGCTAGTCAATCTACTTGCTCAGCTCAAACAAGAGTGGAGTTTACTGATCGTCTCCCATGACGCCGAAGATCTCATCGACATTGCCGACTACTGCTGGACAATCGATCATGGCCAGCTTTCTAGCGCCGATTCAGACCAGTTTCGCCGATCGTGATATCCTCTTCCCCGATGACAAACCTGCTTCCAACCCATCTTGACCTCTGGCAATCGACGCTAAGCTGGCAGCCAACTATCGAACAGCAGCGGCTGTTTCAAGCGCTTTATACACAGATCCTATCCGGGAACCAGCAGCTAAATCTTACTCGCATTACCGAACCCGAAGATTTTTGGGAAAAGCATCTTTGGGACTCGCTGAGCGGCTTGGCTCCCTGGCTAGCTGATCTGGCCGCAGCGACTACGCCGGAACCAAGCCCAAACCTGCCAGTGAACACCCTGCCAGTGAACACCCTGCCAGTGAACACAGAGACTAGTTTGAGCTTCGAGGATACCGAGTCTATTCCACTGAGAATGATTGATATTGGCACAGGCGGCGGATTTCCAGGGATACCAGCCGCGATCGCGCTCTCTCCTTTCACGATCGACCTTACCCTAGTAGACGCTACTCGTAAAAAGATCTTTTTCTTGCAAACGCTTTGTCAGCAGCTTGGTCTTAGCGCCGACTGCATCGCCACTCGCGCCGAAGCGCTAGGCCGAGACGCCCACCACCGCGAGACCTATGATCTAGCCTTAATCAGGGCCGTTGGATCAGCCGCCACCTGCGCGGAATATGTCCTGCCTTTTCTAAAAGTGGGTGGTCAAGCTGTGATCTATCGGGGCCAGTGGACTCTAGAGGAAACGGACGCACTTATCCCTGTAATTGAATTGCTCGGCGGCGAGCTTACTGACCTCCAAAGCTGGCAAACGCCGCTGACACACAGCAGTCGACATTGCTTATTCATCCACAAAGAACAGCCCATATCGACAGATTTTCCACGGGCAGTTGGGATTCCGGGAAAGTCGCCGTTGACATAGCTCTATTTTTTGGATCTAGATTCCCTGGTTTAGTGCTCTATCCAAGCTAATTGATCTCTACCCTCATTTTGCGACCTGACGCTGCGCTAAGCTTGGTTTTTGATCGTCATGACTTCAACGATCTTGAGTGCTAGCTCATCAGGAATGGCGAGTATCCGCCGCAAGTCGTCGATAAAAGCCTGCTCTTCTTTAGAGATCGTGCCGTCGGCAAATGCAAGATCAACCGCAAAGGTGAAAGCTGCTGGCGCTAGCTGAGGGGGAAGAGCAGCTTTTGCACTTTGGATCAAGATCATCGGGCCGTGCTTATCCAAACATTCGAGCAGGTAGCTGCGAATACGAGAGAAGCCGCCTTCGGTAACATCTTTGAATAGCTGCATCCGACTAAGCCGTAGCACCATGGCTTCGTTTTCGGCATCAGAGAGATAGCCGTCAGAGGCGATCGCTACCAGGCAAATCGCCGTAAATGCTTCCACCACGTTCATTGCGACTCTAGCTTCACCCACAGTCTTGAACATGGCATCAAAAATCCCCATAGCCTAATCCTCTCACTCTGTTGCACTTCAACCAGTGTGGACAAGGTCGGGGGCGTTCTACCAGCTTAGTGTGCTGCAATCCGCTAGAAGCATTTACGAGAAGTGAGCATTAGCCTAGAACCCCTACGCAAAAAGGGAGAAAGTCACGACTTTCCCCCTTCCTTCAAATAGATACCACCCACTAGACAGCTCGCTAGTCTAGCATCTCCAATTCTGGCATCTCCAATTCTGGCATCTCCAATTCTGGCATCTCCAATTCTGGCATCTCCAATCAGACGCTTTGACGCATCTCAGACTCTAGCTGTTCTAGCAAAGCCTGATTGCCCCTTTGCTTAGCGACCTCCATTCGATGCTGAAGCGATCGCGCAATATTTTGCTGATGGAGCGCAGTAGACTCTTCGAGCAAAGCCCGCCTAGCCCGCGAGGCAGAGCTGTGACCTGTTAGCTTGCCGCCTAGAGTTGTCCAGGTATTTGGAGTCGCTGTATCATTGCCGAGCTGCTGGATCTCGCCTGTGCGCGTAGTCTGATAGGCCGATCCTCGGTAGCTCAGACGCTCGGCTGGCTGAGGAATAGGCACATGGCGGACATATTTGTATTGAGACTGCTGACCTCGGTACTGAGTAGAAGCGTTGCTAGGGGTAACTTCTAGTACTGGGGGATTGTAGTCGTATTCGACGCCGCGATAAGTTAGTTTCATTCTCTTCGTTCCTTGAAAGTTAGCGTGGTTGGGTTAGGAACGCGTTCCTTCAGGCTCAGCGGGAGCTGCTGTCCTTACTTCCGTCTCGAACTACTACCTAAAGATCAATCGAGATGAACGAACTCAGATTTCTTCTGTTTCTGTATCTATTTTTACAATTTTTCCAAAAAATAACAACTCAGCATGACATTCGGATATCCGTCTCATATTTCTTTAATCTCAATCAGAGAAAGGGATTGACGCTATTGAAGTTATCTATCCTATTCAAATTCTTCATAAGACGACAAATTAATATACATTTACGGAACTTACTTAGCACATCGCCTTCATCTATTGGATTCGATAGATAGTTTGATCAGGAGTTCAAGCATTCAAACGCGCTTGCAAACGTCAGCTTTTATTCGGCTATCTAACCGTTACAAGCGACTGGTTTTATCTAGAATAGGATCGTAGAGGTCCCAGAGCGTAAGTTGCTCTTGAAGCCTAGAGCGTAAATAGCTCTTTAGACTCTGGGTTCGTTCTTTGTCGATTTTGGTAGTTTATCTCCTGCATGAAATGCATCATCAATCGGCGATCGCAGTTTTCCGCCAGCCATCGCTATTGGCTACCTGAGCTCAGCCCAGCAGAGAACCTTCAGCGTTTTGGCAAATGCACCACAAAGCCTGGACACGGCCACAATTACGTACTGAACGTTTCATTAGAAGGTGAGCTCGATCCTTACGGCATGGTGCTCGATCTGGCCAAAGCCAAAGCCATCATCCGCCAAGAAATCATCGACGCGCTCGATTTTTCATATCTCAACGAAACTTGGCCAGAATTCAAAAAAACGCTGCCCACTACCGAGCATGTGGCTCAGACAATTTGGCAGCGCCTGAAGACTCACTTACCCATTGTGGATATTCAGCTATTTGAGACACCTGAGCTATGGGCCAACTACAAAGGAAATGGAATGGAAGCGTATTTAACGGTATCCGATCACTTCAGCGCTGCTCATCAGCTAGCCCTGCCACAGCTCAGCGAGGAAGAAAATCGAGCAATCTACGGTAAGTGCGCTAGCCCCAACGGTCACGGTCATAACTATCAAGTTGAGGTAACGGTCAAAGGGCAAATCGACCCGCGAACCGGCATGATCGTCGATTTAGGGGATTTGCAAAGTGCGATCGCCCACCACGTCATCGAAAGATTCGATCACACCTTCCTCAACAAAGACGTTCCCTACTTTAGTAGCGTCGTTCCCACCGCCGAAAATATCGTCATTCATATCTGTCACCTACTCCACCAACCCGTCGCCGATATCGGGGCAACCCTTCACAAAGTAAAACTGATCGAAAGCCCAAACAACTCTGCCGAAGTCATAGCAGAATCTATCGACCACCCAAGCAAAAATGAGCGAAGCTCACAATCTTTGGCAGCGGTTTGAAATCACCTTAGCGGCTTTTTGCTCAAACATTTCTAACCATTGCAACCAGTCAGAAGCAGCCTCCAAGAAACACTAAAAAAGCCGTCCCTTATGTAAGGGACGACTTTTAGATGAGGCTTCTAGCTAATCAATCTTCGAGTAAGTACTCTAAGGCATCGTCTAGGCAATAGTAGCCATCTTCGCATTGCTATTGGCAAGCAATGTCTGCAGCTCTTCAGAATCGACAGTTTCTTTATCTACCAGCATATCTGCTAGCTGATCTAGAATGTGACGATTTTCTACTAGCACCTGCTTACAGCGAGCATAGGCCTGGTCAACTAGAGATCGAACTTCAGCATCGATCGATGCCGCTGTCTTCTCAGAAAAGTCACGCTCGCTGGCAATATCGCGACCCAGGAACGGGTTGCCCTGCTGACGACCGAGCGCCACCGGCCCTAGAATGTCACTCATGCCAAACCGGGTCACCATCTGACGGGCCGTATTCGCGACTTGCTGCAAGTCATTAGAAGCACCAGTGGTCACTTCTTCATCGCCAAAGACAATCTCTTCAGCCAAACGACCGCCCAAAGCGACTGCCATTTGGTTCTGTAAATAAGAGCGAGAGTATAGACCAGACTCCAAGCGTTCTTCACTAGGCGTAAACCAAGTTAAACCGCCCGCCCGTCCACGAGGGATAATGCTGATTTTTTGAACCGGGTCGTAGTCAGGCATCAAAGCACCAACCAAGGCGTGACCCGCTTCGTGATAGGCCACTAGCACTTTACGCTTTTCGCTCATGACCCGATCTTTCTTCTCGGGCCCGGCCAATACGCGATCAATTGCATCGTTGACTTCATCCATTGCAATCTCAGTGAGATTGCGGCGGGCTGCCAAAATAGCGGCTTCGTTCAACAGGTTAGACAGATCGGCACCGGTAAAACCAGGCGTGCGACGAGCGATCTTCTCTAGATCGACATCTTGAGAGAAGGTCTTGCCGCGAGAGTGAACGTTGAGAATCTCCAGGCGACCCGAGTAGTCAGGGCGATCGACGACCACCTGACGGTCGAAACGACCAGGACGCAGGAGGGCAGCATCCAAGACATCAGGGCGGTTAGTCGCCGCAATGATGATGATGCCTGTGTTGCCTTCAAAGCCATCCATCTCGGTCAGTAGCTGGTTGAGCGTTTGCTCGCGCTCGTCGTTACCACCGCCTAGACCGGCCCCTCGTTGACGACCAACGGCGTCAATCTCATCGATAAAGACGATACAGGGCGCGTTTGACTTAGCTTGCTCGAACAGGTCGCGCACACGAGAGGCACCCACACCGACGAACATCTCGACAAACTCAGAACCAGAGATAGAGAAGAAGGGAACGCCTGCCTCACCTGCGACGGCTTTAGCCAGAAGCGTTTTACCTGTACCTGGAGGGCCGACTAGCAGCACACCTTTGGGAATCTTGGCACCAATTGCCGTAAAGCGATCGGCGTTCTTCAAGAAGTCAACGACTTCGGTCAGTTCCAGCTTGGCTTGATCAATACCCGCTACATCACCAAAAGTGACTTGAGTCTGAGGCTCCATCTGCACCCGTGCTTTGGATTTACCAAAGTTCATGGCCTGACTGCCAGGGCCGTTAGAAGCGCGGCGGAACAGGAAGAAGAGCGCAACCAGCAGCAAAGCTGGAATAATCAGAGCGCTGAACAACCTAACAAAAGCGTTTTCGTCTTGGGTCGGTTGGACTGTGATGTCCACGTTGTTTTCTGTGAGCAGCTCGACCAGACCAGGGTCTTGAGGCAGATTGACAACGACGCGGCCTGTACCGTCTGGTGAGGCAAAGCGAGCCTGAGATTTATCCGATGTAATGGATACGCTCTCAACACGCCCTTGCTGAACGTCGTTAATAAACTGGCTATAGCGCTGAGACTGGGTCTCGACGCGAGGTTGATCGAAAAATGCAGTTGCCAATGCGATGACAACAACGACGAGTAGTACGTAAAGACCCGCGTTTCTCCAGCGTTTATTCACCGGGTGGAAGCCTCCTTTAAATAGTTGAGTGAGGATGCTTAGTCTTAAAGCTGGCCAATTTTTTGAAGAAGACGTTCATCAGGCTGTAAGAGACGCTGCTTTCGCACTGCTCTACAGCAAAATGGTCTAAAACTGAAGCCTGAAGCTCAACACTGATAGCTTAATTCCTTCGTTATTAACTTATGTTAACTCATTTCAGGAATCATCGACTTTTCTTCTGTCAAACTCGCTAGCTGCCGCTGTAACGCTTTAAGGCTGGCATTTTGAACGTTGTACTTTAGTGTAATGTCTCTATCTAGGATTGTGTGAATAGGCAAAAGCCCAACAACACAGTTGCTGTAGGCGATCGCATCAAACCCTGCCACCGCCGCCCTAGTCCAAGGCGATCCGTTTACCTTCATGCCCTTTGCACTCAGCAACGTTTGTAATCGCTGTCTCATCAATCCCGGTAAACACTGCGTTTGCAGCGGCGTCCACCACTGCCCTTGAGCGACGCCCCATAGATTGCCAGTCGCAGTTTCTAGCCACTCTCTTTTAGAGTTCATCAAAATAGCTTCTTGAGCGCCCGCTCTTTGAGCCTGTTTTCGAGCCTGCCAGCAAGCCAGATAATTGCCCGTTTTGTGCCGGGGAAAGCTCCGCTGATAATCAGTAGAGGCTAGCTGGCAAGTCACGCCTTCAGTTTGTTGCTGGGTTAGGCAAGGCGGTAAGTTACGACCTGTGATCCAAACTTTACCGTCAGGAAACACGGTGAGTCGTAGGACTAGATAGTGAGCTTTGAGCTGCTGTGCCCCTTGATATATGGAGAGCCAATCGGGCTGTACCCAATCAAAGTAAGTAAGGGATTGGGTGAGGCGATCGCAGTGCGCTTTCCACATCGTCATTGGATGGGCTAAATCTTGCCCATATACCCGCAGCGTGGTGAACACGCTGGCACCAAACCGCAAAGCCGCCGTATCGAAATTCGGACCCGAAAGAAACCCAGCACCGCTCTCGCCGTTCTCAAACAAATATCCGTCATACCAGAACAGACCTTCCGTCATTTGGCACTGCTCCTATAGCAAATCCCTCGGCTAGCAAATCCCTCGGCTAGCAAATCCCTCGGCGAATCCCCCCGATCAATAACTGGATGAATCACTCAGTACTCGATCTGCGACTAGCCCCGCCAGCCGATCGTTCAAAAACGCCGCACGTTCCGTCAGACGTTACCTGCAACCCTACCAAAGGCGATTCAACATTACGACAGCGCTGCCCTCGAAGATGACGGCAATAATAGCAAGTGCGAGTCGGATCAGCAGCCTTTGCCGGTTTGACTCGCATCAATTCTTGCTGGTCGAGTCCGCGAATCACTAGCTGATTACCCTGCCAGCTCGCCTCCACAATCCCAGTATCTGATAGCTGCGCCCAGCGTGGATCGCTTTCTAATAGTGGCGGCAATCGTAGCTGCACGCCTTGACGATCTATATCTATCTCACCTTCGTACAGCGTGCCTTGCGGTGGCGCTGGCTGCCAAAAAGCTGAGGCCAAAGGCAGGTCAATCGACTGGGCAGGTGTAGGCAAGTGCAGATGATAGCGAGCCTGCAAATCATCTAGACTGGCCAAACTGTTTAGCTGGCGCTGGTCGCCGTGGACAAAGATTACGTGCTGTGGACGAAGATTGTGAATAAGCTGCGTTGTCCCAACGCCGTCGCAGTGATTTGTCAGCATATAGTGCTCGACTGCCTCTGAATCCACTACAGCTGCTAGTTCGGCCAACCAATCGAAGCGGTGATAGGCTCCATACATCTGTTCTGATAGCTGCGTTTGCCAGAGTGAAATACTTTCCACATCCGGCACGAATACAGTCCAATCAACCGCGCTAGCGATTCCGTAGGCGCTTGGATGGGTAGCTGGATGCACAATAAAGACCGTCGCCTCTGGCTCATCAGCTAGTAGCTCTGGCGAAATTTGAGGTTCTAAGCGTCTCACTCGAGGCAAAACGCGCTCGTCCCAAAACAGCGGCTGGTGCTGAGCAAAATTTTGTACCGTGGTGGGCAGCGCCGATAAGCAGCCCAAGTAGGCATCACAGCCTCTGGCAATCAGCGGATCTACCCAGACATTGATCGGCTGACCAGTGAAATTATGATGACTACGCATCAGCATCAACAGCTCTTGACCTAGCCCTAGTAGCGGACTAGGAAAAACAGCGCGCCCCCCATGAGCTAACGCTCCGCTCAATCGTTCAACCAGGTAGTTTTCTTGCTGCTTGCGATGAGGATGCCGCTCAGTCCCATAGCTACCTTCTACGATCAGCACGTCCGGCTTTAGGTTCCTCAGTTCTGCTAAGGGCATGCCATCGACTAGTCGCCCGTTAGAAAGGAAACAGTCACCGCTATAGAAAACGCTATAGGTGCGCTGAGGTGTCTGATAGGTCAGCAAAAAAGCAGCGGCTCCTGGCATATGGCCCGCTGGCCAGAGCTGTACAGACAGCCCAGGGGCAATTTCGACTGGCGATCGCCACGGCAAAGACCGACAAAAATCTGTATCACTTTGCCCCGGCCAGTTTAAAGGCAACAGCCGAGTGGTCACCTCGCTAGCGAATATTGGCAGCAGAGGAAAGGTGCGATGTAGCGCCAGCAGTCCTCGCATATGGTCGGTATGAGCGTGGCTGCAGAAGGCAAAGTCGGCAGGCTTGGCTCGAAGCGCAGTGATATCGGCTAGACCACAGTCAAACAAAATAGAGTAGGGGCCAATCTGAATACTCAGACAGACCCCCTCATCTTCATAGCCGACGCTATGGGGCAAACAAGACAGCTCAGTCACAGGGGGGCGCTATATGCACAGACCATGCATTGAAAATTGGAAAAAACAGGTAGAAAAACCGCAGAATTGCGACGCGACTAATACTAATAAAGTACTAATAAAGTTATCTCAGCAAACAAAGTTATCTCAGTAGAAAGCACTTAGTGAGCAGATCCGTTGCCGTGATAGTTTTCAGAATCGTAGAAACCGTTGCGAGTACCAAAGAACAAGCAGGCAACTGAAAACAAGCCAGTCAAGATAAAGAAAACGAGCTTGATGTCCATAAGATTAAGTTAGTTAACTTCATCTAAGATCCTAGCAACTCCACTAGAGTGAGCCAGCAATTCTTAATGGTTTATGACAAATAGTTTTGAACAGGGAAAAAACAAGCCTCGATTTACACCCCACTCATCTTTGCCTACGCCATTAGACCCGTTCTTGGAATCGCCTGCTAGATTGATCGAACCCAACTGGTGCGATCGCCCTTCCACCCAGCTCGCCCCCGATCTCCTCGGCTGCACGCTTTATCGACAGCTTTCTAGCGGCATGCTAATCCGGGCCACCATTGTCGAAACTGAAGCCTACGCCCCTGGCGATCCGGCCTGTCACGCTTACAAAGGTCTCAGCCGCCGCAACGCTGCGATGTTCGGGCCACCCGGTCACAGCTACGTCTATCTGATATACGGCATGTATCACTGCCTAAATGTCGTTAGCGAATCGACTGGAATCGGCAGTGCCGTTCTGATCAGGGCGCTAGAGCTCAATGCCATTCCTTCCCATCTCACGCCTAAACAGACTGCAAAGCCTCACCGCATTGCCGCAGGCCCAGGCAAACTCTGTAGAGCGCTAGCAATCGATCGAACCCTAGATGGAATTTTGTACCATCCTGACAATGGGCTTTGGCTAGTGCATCGACCCCGAACCATCCCCAAAAATCAGATAGTGCAGACGACTCGCATCGGTATCACTAAAGCCGCAGACAAGCCTTGGCGATGGTATCTAAAAAACAGCCAATCAGTTTCTAAGCTTGCTGCCTAGACCTGCTCTCAGATTCAAATTCAGCTGAGCCCTAAATGCAGCTAGAACAGACCTAATTACTCCACTCAAAGCTTACGCACTTGAGGAGCACGTGTTCAAGTCTTACTCACTCAATCCCAGGACGTTTAGAGGGTCAGTTCCTTCCCACTGGCGGTGAATTTTACGGTTTCTACGTCCCAATCGCTGTTGTTCAGTAGGGTTTCTTCGACGCTACCAAACAGAGCTCTTTGCTCGCAGCTAGAGAGTGAGACAAACTGGCGCTGTGAACCTGGCGCTAGCTGCATATCGACGGTTGCTATGCTGCCATTGATATCAACCTGATAGCCAGACAGCTTAAAGGCGTTGTATTCCACTGCGCCCATCGCCTTGCCTACCGCAGAGGCGATCGCTTGGTCGCTGGGTACCTGCACCGACTGCTCAACAAAATCATTACACTGATCGTCGACTGTATAGACCGAGACAGTTACCATCTCATCGGCTGCGCCTGGCTGCTTGTCAATCCCAGCACCATCCGGCTTTGCTTCAGGCTGAACCTTATCAGGCGTTTGATCTTCAGCCGCAGAGGGATCTACTTCAGCAGCAGGGGTTTCTTCTGGATCGACCGTTACCGTATCCGGCGCGGTTGCACAGCCAGCAAAGACCAAACTCAACGTCAGCGCTAAGCCCGCTATAGACGTTTGGCCACGCTGGCGAGAAATGTGTTTTTGAATAGACTCTGGCAACCGAACCATCTGACGCAATACTGAATACAGCACTATATACAAAGACATTCTCATCCTACAAAACAACTCCCCCGACCTGCCAAATTTATGTGCCAATTTGCAAAGTACGTCGATGCTATTTGTCTTGGCCAATCCTCTATAGTTGACAGCAGTTAACAGCGCACCAGTTGACAGCGCGTCCGTGCGATCGCCCCTCCTCTATGACTACCCTTCCCTGGACCCGGCAACACATCATCTCTCTAGCTGACTTTAGGCCGTCGGAGTACAAAACTATCCTTGACACAGCGCTAAGCTTTCAAGGGGTACTGGCCCGCCGTAACAAGAAGGTGCCCACCCTACAAGGGCAGGTAGTCGCTAACCTCTTTTTTGAACCGTCTACTCGCACTCGTAGCAGCTTTGAACTTGCAGCCAAAAGACTCTCTGCTGACACCTTGAACTTTAGTCCCGGCAGCTCCTCGCTATCTAAAGGGGAAACTATCCTCGATACGGCTAAGACCTATCTAGCGATGGGTACAGATTTAATGGTGATTCGCCACCAGGGATCGGGGGTGCCTGCCACTATTGCCAGAGAAATGGATCGACTAGGCTCTGGCGTCGGCGTGCTTAATGCTGGCGATGGGCAGCACGAGCATCCGTCTCAGGCGCTGCTCGATCTGCTGACGATTTGTAACTCACTAGATGCCAACCAGCCAAAGATTGAGGATCTAAAAGGTAAAAAGATAGCAATCGTGGGCGATATTTTGCATTCGCGAGTAGCCCGATCAAACCTGTGGAGCCTCAGCGCTTGCGGGGCACAGGTTCATCTAGCAGCGCCCCCAACGCTACTGCCAAAGGCGTTTAAGGCAGCTTTTTCCCAGTCGCTAGCCACTCACGCCGGAACGATAGAGCGTCAGGTATTTGTCCATTGGGCGCTAGAGCCAGCACTGGATAAGGCTGACTTTGTCATGGCGCTGAGATTACAAAAAGAGCGGATGAGCGCACATCTGCTGCCGAGCCTACGAGCATATCATCGGCAATTTGGCATTACGCGCGATCGCCTCAAAATCTGTCAGCCCACCGTCAAAATCCTGCACCCTGGCCCGACTAACCGAGGAATCGAAATCACCTCTGATCTGATGGACGATCCCCGACTTAGTCTAGTCTCCAAACAAGTTGCGAGCGGTGTCGCCGTGCGGATGGCGCTGCTGTATCTGATGGGCGGCGCTAAGAACGGAGTCGTCAACCAGCTATAAAGCCTATAGCACCCCTTCTAATTCTGAATCATCTTCCGGGGTTGATTCTGGCTCTAATTCGGCATCAGCTACTTTCTTAAACGAGTTGTGTAATTCTAATAGGTGCTCTTCAACGGCTTCGTTTTCAGGCGTGAAGCTGCTGAATAATAGGACAGTTTGGTCATCGTAGCCAATAAAAGTTGCGATCGCCCGGCTCAAAGCCACTGGTCGGTCGGCTAACCAAATCGTAAATGCCTCCTGATCGTCGATGGTCACTTGACCATAGGGACCTACCGCCGATCCCTCTGTAATAAAGCTATCGATATTGGCGTTGATCAACACGCCCGGCGGCGAATCTACAACGAAAATCTCCGTCACCACCTCATCGGGGCTTCCCTTCGTACCGTCTAGGATTTGCACATTGTCATCTGGGCTCACCGCAATCTGCCAAGACACTGGATAGTCGATCGACATGCGATCATCTGAATAGTTAGCCGTTGGCGATACCGCAGATCCGTCTTCCGCCAGCGCATCTTCACTGGGCAGATCTTCACTGGGCAGATCTTCACTGGGCAACTCAGGAACGGCAGGATCTAGATCGCCTGCTAGAGCCGGAACTGACGCCAGCGTGTCCTTGGCTTGAGCAATCTGGGCAGGCTGCAAAGAGACCAGGCCAAACCCAGCTAAGGCTAGCAAAGTAGAATTCATCAGCATAAAAATATCCATCGAACAGCTTCTATCATCTCGCTTTGTAACATCTTTGTTAAGATGTCTACATATTCGATCTCGTATCTGGCTAACTTTTCTAGCTTTCTCACCCAGTAAGGCGAAAACAAAGCATCGAGGTAGCAAGAGACGATTCAGCCAAGGGACGATCGGCTCAAGAGACTAGCCAATGAGCGTCTAAGTCTTTGTGCGCTACAGCCCTTTATCATCCCACTACACTTTTATCGTCACTCACGGAGACGTTTGTCCATGCTGCGCTTGGAAAATATCAGCAAGATTTATCCCGCCGGAGAAGTTCTAAAGGATGTGAACTGGGAGGTCAAGCCCGGTGAGCGCATTGGGCTAGTCGGCGTCAATGGTGCAGGCAAATCCACTCAGCTTAAAATTATTCAAGGCGAGATAGAACCGACTACAGGATCGATCGTCCGGCCCAGCGGACTGCATATTGCCGCGCTTAATCAAGAATTTGAGGTTGATCCCCGGCGAACTGTCCGCGAAGAATTCTGGACGGTCTTTAAAGAAGCTAACAAAATTCAACATGACCTGGCAGAAATTCCAATCAAGATGGAAAGTGCTAGCCCCAAGGAATTAAATAAGCTGATCAACCTGCTAGACAAAAAGCAGCGGCAGTTTGAAGCGCTAGATGGCTATGGCCTAGAGGCACGGATCGAAAAGATTTTGCCAGAGATGGGATTCGATAGCGATGCTGGTGAGCGACTAGTCAGCTCTTATAGTGGCGGCTGGCAAATGCGGATGGGTCTTGGCAAAGTGCTCTTGCAGTCTCCTGATCTATTGTTGCTTGACGAGCCGACTAACCACCTCGATCTAGAGACGATCGAATGGCTAGAGACCTATCTCAAGGGGCTATCGATCCCGATGGTGATTGTCTCTCATGACCGAGAGTTCCTCGATCGCCTCTGCACGTCTATTGTTGAGACAGAAAGAGGCGTCTCGACGACATATCTAGGAAACTACAGCGCTTATATCGCTCAAAAAACGGAAAATCAGGCCGCTCAGCTCAGTACCTATGAGCGACAGCAAAAAGAGCTGGCTAAGCAGCAGACGTTTGTTGATAAGTTCAGGGCCAGCGCTACGCGCAGCACCCAGGCCAAAAGTAGAGAAAAGCTGCTCGCTAAAGTAGAAAGAGTAGAAGCGCCAATTGCCGACTTGCGAGGGCTGCAGTTTCAGTTCCAGCCAGCACCGCGCAGTGGACGAGAAGTGGTCAAGATTAGCGACATGACTCATAGCTATGACGACAAGATCTTGTTTTTAGGTGCGGATCTAGAAGTAGAGCGAGGCGATCGCATTGCTTTTGTTGGACCCAACGGTGCGGGCAAATCCACCTTGCTACGTCTGATTACTGGCATCGAGTCACCGGATGACGGCAGCGTTACTATCGGCAATCACAACGTGATCCCCGGCTATTTCGAACAAAATCAGGCCGAGGCGCTCGACTTGAACAAAACCGTTATCCAAACTATCCACCATGAAGTGCCTGATTGGAAGAATGAAGAAGTTCGCACCCTGCTAGGCCGGTTTCTGTTTAGTGGCGATGCTGCTTTCAAAAAAGTAAACGCGCTTAGCGGTGGAGAAAAAGCTCGCCTAGCCTTAGCAAGAATGCTCTTGCAGCCCGCTAATTTGCTGATCCTAGATGAGCCCACAAACCATCTCGATATTCCGGCCAAAGAGATGTTGGAAACTGCGCTTAAGAACTATGACGGCACAGCGCTAATTGTCTCGCACGACCGCTACTTTATCTCTCAGGTGGCCAACAAGATAGTTGAGATTAGAGACGGCGAACTGAGAGCCTATCAAGGTGACTATCACTACTACCTAGACAAGCTGGCCGAAGAAAAAGAAAGGGCAAGGCTAGAGAAAGTAGACGCCGAAAAAGCAGCTAAGTCAGCGGCGAAACGCCAGAAACAAAAAGAAAAGCAGCGACAAAAACAAATGGCTCAAGCTGCCGCCAAAAGCTCCTGACAGCCCTAGAGAAGTAGCGCCGTAGACGGCTAGAGCCCAGCTCATGATAAAGCGTGTCGTTTCTAATCAGTTAGGCACGCTTTATTTTTAGGGGAGACTCATGTTAAATGTTTAGTTATATCCACTTACTGCTGTGTTGCACGCTTATCATCCCGTAAGATCGGGCGACCACATTGACTGGTCGCACAGTTGCAGCTAAACCTGAGCATCAAAACAACCATAAAACAAGTCGATCAAAAATATTAAGTTCAATCTTTCTCAGTGGTAAATAGAGTTACTTTAAGACTTCAGATGCGACCTTATGTTCATATATTCATATATAAGGTGGATAGCCTAGGGGCAGCCAGGAGTAGCTCATAGCAAAGTCAGCTTTTAGCTAGCCGACTTGGGCAGCGGCTAACTCGCTTTTCGACCTGCTAGTTGTTTCTTCTCATGATCTCGTTGTTCCTAACGGCGTCGTAGTACAGCTTCTATTACTACCTTTGCGTTGATCGCCTTTGCGCTGATCAGCTGAGCGCTGCTTGTATAGATGTGAAACAAGCGATACCTCAGCAAGCTTTTAATCAGCCCCGTTTTCTCACTGTTGCTAATTACAGAGGTTCCTTGTATGGCAGACTCGCCTATTTCCCCAATGGTATTAGTCATCCTTGATGGATGGGGCTGCCGAGACGACCGTGATGGTAATGCCGTTAGTCAGGCTAGTACACCGGTCGTTGATAGCCTGTGGGACACCTATCCCAAAGCTAAGATCAATACATCTGGTAAATATGTCGGATTGCCCAACGGACAGATGGGTAATTCAGAAGTCGGCCATCTCAACATTGGTGCGGGCCGGGTGGTGCCTCAAGAGCTAGTTCGCATTTCTAATGCAGTAGAAGACGGCAGCATCGAGGAAAACCTAGATCTGCTGAAGGTGTGCCAAAAGGTAGCCTACACAGGTAGTAAGCTTCACTTCGTAGGCTTGTGTTCGGATGGTGGCGTGCATGCACATCTAGACCACCTAATCGGCCTCATAGAAATGGCCAAGCGACAGGGCGTTGAGGATATCTGTATTCATGCAATCACAGACGGACGTGATACCAAGCCCACAGACGGCGAATTTGCTCTCAAAAAGCTACAGGACGCGATTGATCGAATTGGGGTTGGACAGATCGTCACGCTCAGCGGTCGATACTATGCTATGGACCGCGACAACCGCTGGGATCGCGTAGAGAAAGCCTACCGAGTCATGACTGAAAATGGCGATAGCTTTCCCAAAGACCCTTCTGTCCTATCTGCTTTAAAGGCATCGTACGAACAGGGAATAAACGATGAGTTTGTAGAACCTATTCGCTTGGCACCAGGGGCGGTTGAGGCAGAAGATGGGGTCATCTTCTTTAATTTCAGACCTGACCGAGCCCGGCAGCTAACCCAAGCGTTTGTCATGCGCGAGTTCAGAAGCTTCGAGCGCGACCCGATCTTGCCACTGACTTTTGTGACCATGACGCAGTACGACCCTTCACTACCAGTAGGCGTTGCCTTTAAGCCGCAGAGCCTAAATAACATCTTGGGGCAAGTCATTTCAGATCAGGGACTCAAGCAATTTCGCACGGCTGAGACCGAGAAGTACGCTCATGTGACTTACTTTTTTAATGGTGGCTTGGAGGATGCATTTCCCGGAGAACACAGAGAGCTAGTGCCCAGTCCGATGGTGGCCACTTATGACAAAGATCCTAAGATGTCGGCGAAAAGGGTGACCGATACGGCGATTGCAGCAGTCAACAAGCGTGAGTATTCTTTGATCGTGATCAACTACGCCAACCCTGACATGGTGGGACACACTGGCAATATGGACGCTACGATTGCAGCGCTAGAGGCAGTTGATGCAGAGTTAGGCAGACTCGTCTCGGCGGTTGTCGATGTGGGAGGCACCTCGATTATCATCGCGGACCATGGCAACGCCGAGTACATGCACGATGAAGAGGGACGCCCCTGGACCGCGCACACAACCAATCCAGTGCCGTTCATTCTGGTAGAAGGTGAAGGGTTAAAAATTCCCGGTCATGGCGCAGAAGTGCAGATCAGACAAGAGGGTGGGTGCCTAGCAGATATTGCGCCGACTATTTTGCAGATTTTACAGCTGCCGATTCCAGAAGACATGAATGGACAGTCAATGATCGTGCCGGCTCAAGCAGAGTACAAGCAGAGCAGAACGCCGGTTAAGGTGTCATTGCAGCGCTGATAGCTCCAGTGTGGATAGCTAGTGTGGCCAGACGCATTCTATTGATTGATAGCGATGTCGATTGATGACCTCTCCTAGCTCAGACGCTACCAGTTCATCTATGTTCTGCGATAGACTAAATCACACCGCCATGTATAGGGTTTTTCCATGACAGTTACGGTTATCAAAATTATTTGGGCGATCGCAGCCGTTGGCGTTTGCGTTTTGGTTCTGTTGCATAGTCCTAAAGGCGATGGCCTCGGCGCTCTAGGCGGTCAGGCACAGCTCTTTACCAGTACCAAAAGTGCTGAAGAAACATTGAATAGAGCTACGTGGCTGCTAACTATTGTATTTATGACGCTAACGGTGGTGCTCAGCGGCGGCTGGCTAGAGACAGGTGCTTAGTAGAGCCCAGTCGGTGAACCCTAGCTGGCCTGATACAGTTGGCTCAATTAATTAGCTTAAATTCGATCAGCCATTGGAAGAACTCTTTGAATCATAGTCAAAGGGTTCTTTTGGTGAAGACGGCTATCTGAAGGATAAAAGCTGCGAGTCATGGCGCTGTATTAACCATCGGTAACTTGGATGATTTTGATATCGTGGTTGCCGATCAGTGAGGTTAGCTGACGCTTGCCAGTTTCTGCTAGCGCTTGTCTAGCCTTGTCAATGATGATCTGCTCTTGGTGGGTCGGATGATTCCGATCGGCGATCGCTCCGCCTACTCTGACACTCACCGCGACTACCGACTCATCAGCTAGCGTCAGTGGCTCCTCGGTCAGCACGGTTTGCAGGGTCTCTCCATACTGGCGCAGTCCGCTTTTATCTTTACCAGTTAGGACGCATAGAAACTCTGCGCCTTCAGGAGCGGTGCTATTGCAGTACAGCCAGGTGTCGACAGTGACATTCTGGCGAATGGTAGTCGCGATCGCCTCATCGAGTAGCTTATCCTGGCGCTCGGTCGTGCTCACTTCGCCTAAAGGCTCTTTGCGATGGGCTTCTACAATCAACAGTCCGATCGAGTCAAACTTAGCGTTGCCCGGCTGTAGCTTCATCTGCTGAATCAGGGCGGACAGCGTCTGGGCCAAAACTTTAGAAGAAATTAGGCTCGTATTTTGATCGATTAGCCCCAAGGCTTGCAAAAGATTCTGGTGGCTTTGACGTAGCGTGTCGGTATTGTGATCGCGGTTGGAGAGCAGGTGATCGCGCTCTTGCAACTGCGCTTCTAGCGCCGCCGTCTGTTTTTGAGCCCGAGCAATTCGCCATCCTCTTTTGATCAAGCTAGGCAGTAGAACTAGCAGCCCGATCACAACACCAATAGCTAGCGTAGATAGCAGCAGTAGCGCCAAAGAGAACTGAAACTGCTGCACTAGCAGGTGGACTTCTACTAGTGTGTTGTTCTGTAGGGCGAAGGCGATCGCTAGAAAAGCAATTACAATCGCAGCGATAATCAGCAGCGGCATACCCAAAAGTCCTGCGCGAAGACCTTTCTAGCCTAGCAGGGGGGTATGACTTTTGATTTAAAAAGAACGTCTATAGCCCTGATACCACATAAGGAATCAGCCAGGGCGGCAGTTGATTTAGAGCAGCCTGCTGACCCGGTAGCCCCTTGTGTTCGTAGTGAAATTGCAAATTCGCCAGGATCGCGGCGAGTCTAGGCTGGAAAAGCGGTGAGTCTTCTGTTAGACCTGCAATCGACTGAATGTAGCTATGCAGAGACTTTTGTAGCGCATCAGCTCTTTTAGTCTCAGTATCAGTGAACTCTAGCATTTGCATATGCACATCACCTAAACAGTGATAGATAGCAGCAGTGTCCATATCGCTCAAGATATCGCAGTCCTCAGCGGTTTTGAGCGTAGCATTGAAGGCTGCGATCGCCGCTTGTTGATAGACAAGTTTTTGAGTCAGCTCTACAGCGTTTTCTTTGGCTAGATCCCAATAGACCAACGCTAGATTGTTGTAAGTAGCCGCGCAGGCTGCCGGGTCGATCTCGGCGGTACGGTAGACCAGTGCCTCTTGGTAAGCGCCGATCGCCTGCTCATACTTGTCGATTGATGCTTCATGCTTTGCCAAACTCCAGCGAGCGATACCTAGATTGTTTTGTACCGCCGCGTAGTCGAGCGCGTGGTCTGCTAGATCATAACCAGATAGCGCCTCTTGATAAGCGCCAATCGCTAGGCGCAGGTGCTGATCGGTTTGATCGTGGTGAGATAGCTTCCAGTAGACCGAACCTAGGCTGTTGCACAGCGTGGCATGCTCTAGCGGCGTCTCTGTAGATGAGCTGAGCATAATAGCCTGGTTGTAGACAGCAGCAGCCTGCTGGAGGCAAAAAGCAGAATCTCCGTAAGTTGCTAGGAGACTATAAACTGCGCCAATGTTGCTGTATATCTGACAGGACATCGTGGCATCTTGCTGCTCTAAAGCCCGCGAATAAATCTGAATGCTTTGAACCATACAGTCAGTGGTTTGCTGCGGGTCGTCTAGCTGCTGAGCCTTGAGCCAGTAGAGAGTGCCTAGATCGTTCAGGCAGCTACTTAGGCCAAGGTCTGCGCCGTTGGCATCGCGTATTTTTATGCCCTTTGCTTCTAAGCTGTCTACTTCTAAACTATCTACTTCTAAACCACCTGCTTCTAGGCCGTGTGCTTCTACGCACTGCAATCCTGCTTCGTAAGCGCTGATTGCGGACTCGATGGTGGTGAGGGTGCGATCACCCGCTTCGATTGAGCGCCGCCGTTGATAGCCCACTGAAAAATGATTGTTCGCGTCTTGCTGCCAATCAATCGGAGCAGACTGGTCTGTTATCAAGTCACTGTCGGCACGTAAGGATTCTGTCTCTGATTCTTCCCACTCACCTAGCTCCTCATCTATCTCTCCATGCAGCCGAACGGGCCACTGGGCAGTGTCAGCGTCGAGATCCGTATCAAGGTTCATGCGGCGGCTGTTGACTGCCACCTGCTCGTCTGCTATCTGCTCGTCTGCTATCTGTGGATCGGCTGTGTGCAGATCTACTATTGGCCAGGTATCTGTTCGCGCGTCAGCCGCTGCATTCAATGAATCGCTCACACTAGCAAGTGTCCTAGCGGGCGTTGGAGTCGGATCGCTGACGAACTCGTACACACCGTTACGCCACTGCCAAAAGGCAGGTGCAGACTCTTGAATCGTCCGTAGCCAGGGCCAAGACACCCAAACGAGCAAACTCGTATTAAGCCTGGGCAAAAGCGTATCTATCTTTTCTAGCGATCGCAAAAAGTAATTCTGAGCGATCGCTGACTGGCGTGTCATCTGTTCAATACCTAGCACCTGCAGTTGACTCAATCGCCTATTACTCTGCTCTATCTGCTGGATTCGACGGACAACTTGTCTAGGTAAATGAGCATCCTCAGGCTCAAATATCAGCCGATCTAGAACGGCAGCCGACCCTATTTGTGAGTTCGCAAGTGAACTATCGAAGTTAGCGGGACTAAAAGATGCGCTGCCGTTCAAGGCAATATCGTCTTCTAGCTGCGTGGCTAACCGTTCTTGCAAAATGACGCTGTCGCACACAGCCACTAAGAGCTGCCTACGCAGGTTTAGGCTTAGCGCTGACTTTAGCGCCTGATATGCTTGCTGATTGACCCCGAGAATCTGACGAGACTTTGGCTGAACTGCAATCATGAAAGTGCGAGGGTGAATGGCTTGACAGAAATTAGGCTCCACAGAGCTGGATTAAGCGGAGCCGAGTTAAACGAAGCTAGGTTCAATGGGTCCGGGTTTAACGGCGCTAGTCTATAGAGTTTGTCTAATAGAGCTGGCCCAACGGAACTCAGTAAATACACCGACGTCTGTATCAATTTTTATAGATTAAGCGAATATACGGATGTTTGTGAGCTTACAAGTTAGAAGACTAGATAGATCTACAGGAAGGGGGTTGTGACCTCTCACCTTTTTCATGCATTAGTTTGCAGTGTCAGGAATAACTTGATGGCCCGCTGAAACTGCTATGCTTAAGTACCTAAACATAAGCAAACTGGCACATCCACTGCGCTCTTTAATTCACCTTTGAGTACATGCCGCTTTCTGTCGCTACTTCATCTATTCGTCAGTCTCAGCATCCCCTAGTCCGTCAGTTAGCTGAGGGCATAGAAGCCGGCTGGCAGCAGTTGGCGCTTTCGCCGTACTATCTTCCAGAAGAGCTAGGCTACGTGGAAGGCAAGCTAGAGGGCGAGAAACTTATTATTGAAAATCGCTGCTATCAGACGCCTCAGTTTAGAAAGATGCATCTAGAGCTAGCGAAAATCGGCAAGAATTTGGATATCTTGCACTGTGTAATGTTTCCGCGACCCGAGTATGAACTGCCAATCTTTGGCTGTGACATTGTTAGCGGTAGAGGCCAGATCAGCGCCGCAATTGTTGATTTGTCAGCAGCAACTGCCGCAGGCGATTTGACTACTGAATACACCCGTCAGCTTTCCCAACTGGCTCAGACTAACTATAGTCAGCCTAGAGATTTACCTGAGTGGGGAAAGCGGATTTTCTCGGAGTTTTGCTGCTTTGTAAAACCGACAACGCCCGCTGAAGAGCAACAGTTTCTGGCACAGGCTAAAGCCTATCTGAGCATTCACATACAGACGGCGCTGAGCAAATTACCGACACCTGAGCGCCGAGCCGACTTGATCGCTCGACAGCGCTATTACTGCCAGCAGCAGCAGCAAAATGACAAAACTCGCCGCGTCTTAGAAAAAGCGTTTGACCCTCAGTGGGCCGAGCGCTACATGACGACGGTGCTATTCGATCTACCGGAGGCATAGGAGAACAGTGGCGGGGCAAGGGCTGAAGGAAAGGCACGAGAAAAGATACGAAGAAAGAAAAGATGTGTACGAGTCGAAATCGGCAGTCGCTAGCGGTGAACTGATTGTGCTATCGGGTCCTAGCGGGGTGGGCAAAGGAACGCTGCTGGCGCATCTGCGCGATCGCCATCCCAATCTACAAGTCTCAATCTCGGTGACGACTCGTCAGCCTAGATCTGGAGAAGTTAACGGTCAACACTATTACTTTGTGAGTACAGCCGCGTTTGAAGCGATGATCGAGCGAGGTGAACTACTCGAATGGGCAAAATTTGCCGGGAACTATTACGGCACGCCCAAAGGCCCAATCGAAGCTGTGATCGCCTCGGGCCAGCGAATTGTTTTAGAGATCGAACTAGTGGGAGCGCGCCAGATCAAAGAGAGTTTTCCGGAAGCGAAGCGAATTTTTGTGTTGCCCCCTGATGTAGCGGCATTAGAGACGCGGATTCGCAGCCGAGGACAAGACAATGAGGGCGCGATCGCCAAACGCTTGGCCCAGTCAAAGGTAGAACTCGCCGCTGCTGACGAATTCGATTTTCAGATCGTTAACGATAGCCTAGAAACGGCACTCGCCGATCTAGAAGCCGCGCTCTTTAGCTAGTGCATCAGCTAGTGCATCTTGGTTCAATACGTTCAAATTAAATCAATCAACCTGATCTGATAGTTCTAAGCTAACGCCTCTTCGCTGAGACAGACAGCCAGGACGTACAGCTCAGGTGTACAACCCGTGAAAAAGACTACGTTTTCTTTTCTAGCATTCTCTTTGCTGGCGCTATCCGCCTGTACATCATCAACGCAGCCTACGTCAGAATCATCGGGCTTAGAGCCAATAGTTCAAGTCCCACCAGCGTCAGAATCAGCAGTCGAAGTACCGCCGATTGAGCCGACAGTACCAGAGGGTTACTTTCTTCCATACGGAGCGGAAAAGCCTGAGATTTTACTGATTGGTCCTATCGTCGATAATTTAGAGGACTGCGGCAGCTTCGATACCCAAACAGAAATGAATATGTGCGCGAAGCGAAATGCGGATGCGACCAGTGCTCAATTAGAGTTCGTCAAGGCATTCATAGCGGACTCACTGACTGAAGCAGGCAAAACTAGTCTTGCTAGCTCAGAATCCGCGTGGATCAGGTTTCAAGACTTAGACTGCGGTTTCGCTGCCGACCGGTTTGCCGGCGGATCGATTGCGCCGCTAGTTTATGGTGAGTGCCTTAGCGATCGCAACCTCAATCGAACTAGAGAACTAGCAGGTGAAGGGCAAACGTCATTGAGCTACGCAGAGGCCGACGCTCAGCTCAATGAAAGCTATCAGGATCTAATCGCGGCATTGAGCGAGCCGCGCGTAGAGGCCCTGACCGATGTGCAGCTCGCCTGGATTGAGTATCGCGATCGCAACTGCGCTTATGAAGCTGACCATAGTCCAACCGTCACTGACTCCAAAGAACAATGCTTCGCTCGGATGAGCAAACTTCGCGCCGCCGACTTGCAGCAGGCCACTGAACAAAATAGTCTATAAAACTCCAGACTATAGATAGATGTTGCCAGCAGAAATGAGTTCTGTGCTAGCAGGCGCTTAAGCTTTGGCTCTATATTGTGGATGCTGCTTTTGAAATGTCGCTGCTGTATGACAAGCTTCATCCCTACCCCAGAACATATTCGACTGCAAGAGAGCCAATCACAGCCAGGAAAAAATTGGAAGAAATGGGGCCCCTACCTCAGCGAAAGACAGTGGGGCACCGTGCGCGAAGATTACAGCCCGCACGGCAACGCCTGGGATTATTTTCCGCATGAGCAGGCCAGATCTAGAGCCTACCGCTGGGGCGAAGACGGCATCTTGGGCATCTGCGACGATCGTCAGCAGCTTTGCTTTGCTCTATCGATGTGGAACACCCAAGACCCGATTTTGAAAGAGCGGTTCTTTGGCCTGACGGGGAATGAGGGCAATCACGGCGAGGATGTCAAAGAATACTACTTCTATCTAGACAGTACGCCGACTCATTCCTATATGAAGGCGCTGTACAAATATCCGCAGACAGAATTTCCCTATCAGCAGCT
Organism: cf. Phormidesmis sp. LEGE 11477; assembly: GCF_015207105.1. Taxonomy (GTDB): domain Bacteria; phylum Cyanobacteriota; class Cyanobacteriia; order Phormidesmidales; family Phormidesmidaceae; genus Phormidesmis. The sequence continues at coordinate 21,544 of NZ_JADEXO010000026.1, read as the reverse complement.
ATTGGATGGAAATCGAGCGCGCGATCGCACTCAGCCAGAATATGAGCTGATGGAGACAGGCGTGTTTGAAGGCGATCGCTATTTCGATATTCAGATCGAATATGCCAAAGCCGACACCGACGATATTTTGATCCTAATTTCTGTGACCAATCGAGGAGATACGGCTGCTGATCTGCACCTGTTGCCTACCCTATGGTTTCGCAATACCTGGGTATGGCAAACCGATACGCTCAAACCGACTATCAAAGTCAAAGAATCGGACAGTACGTACTCGATTCTAGAAACTCATCACCCCGAGCTAGGACAAAGCTGGCTATATTGCCAAACGCCTACGTCTGCTCGATCTGAGCCAGGTTCATCTAGCTCGACTTCACCTAATCAATGGATACCTTTAGGAGAGAACGCAGACGAACTTTCTTCTACCCAGAACAATCTTTTATTTACTGAGAACGAAACCAACAAAGAACAGCTCTTTGATGTTCCCAACCGCTCTCCCTATGTCAAAGATGCTTTTCACCGCTACTTGATTGAACAAGACACAGCAGCGGTTAACCCCGACCAAGTGGGCACAAAATCAGCCGTTCACTATTCTCTTACCCTCAACCCTGGAGAAACCAAACAGGTCAAGCTCAGACTAGCCAATTCGCCAGAGATAGACGATCCGCTGGGCAGCAGCTTTGACAAAACATTCGACCTGCGCCAGATCGAAGCCGATAAGTTTTATCACCAGGTCTCTCCTGACGTATATACCGCCGACTTGCGAAACGTGCAGCGACAGGCATTTGCTGGCATGATGTGGACCAAACAGTATTACCTATACGATGTCAGCACTTGGCTAAAGGGCGATCCAGACACCATCAATCCACCCACCGAGCGCCTGCGCGGACGCAACCAACACTGGCATCATCTCGACAGTCAAGACATTCTCTCCATGCCCGACACCTGGGAATATCCGTGGTTTGCCGCTTGGGACACAGCCTTTCACTGCATTCCGCTGGCCATGATCGATCCAGACTTTGCTAAACAGCAGCTCGACGTCATGACCCGCGAATGGTACATGCATCCAAACGGTCAGCTACCTGCCTATGAGTGGGCCTTTGGGGATGTGAACCCGCCCGTCCATGCCTGGGCAACTTGGAGACTTTACAAGATTGAGCGCAAGCTAACCGGCAAGAGCGATCGCCTATTTCTAGAGCGCCTGTTCCAAAAGCTATTGTTGAACTTTACCTGGTGGGTAAACCGCAAAGATACAGAAGGCAACAACGTCTTTGAGGGCGGCTTTCTAGGCTTGGACAATATTGGAGTATTTGATCGCAGCAAACCCTTACCGACTGGCGGCAGGCTAGAGCAAGCGGACGGCACTAGCTGGATGGCAATGTACTGTCTGAATATGCTCTCAATGTCCCTAGAATTGGCGCTAGAAAATCCTGTCTACGAAGACATGGCGACTAAGTTCTTTGAACACTTTATCTACATCGCCGAAGCCATGAACGCTTCTGACGAGCACGCTACACAGCTATGGGACGAAGAGGACGGCTTCTTTTACGACGTGCTGCACCTGCCCGACATGAGCCGCATGCCGATCAAGGTTCGCTCGCTAGTCGGTCTGATGCCCCTCTATGCCAACGTCACCCTAGAACCTGAACTGCTAGATCGGCTACCCGGTTTCACTGAGCGATTGGAATGGTTCGAGGCCAACCGCCCTGAACTCTCTAAGAATATGATTACCCACGGTGAAAAAGAAAACAAACGCCGTCTACTTTCTGTTGTAAAACCTGACAAACTACGACGTATCTTAGCAAAGATGCTGAAACCGCACGAGTTTTTAGGACCGACGGGTATTCGGGCGCTTTCTCGCTTCCATGCAGATAATCCATATATCTTTGATGTCAATGGCACAATCTACCGGGTTGATTATGAACCAGCAGAATCTAGCATTGGCCTGTTTGGCGGTAATTCTAACTGGCGCGGTCCGGTATGGTTTCCGACCAACTATTTGCTAATTGAATCATTGCAGCGCTATCACAAGTTTTTTGGCGATCGCTTCAAAATCCAATGTCCCTACGGTTCTGGCCCAGAGATAAATCTGTGGGATGTGGCCACAAAACTAGAAGAGAGAATGATCGGCACTTTTATAAAAGACGAGAACGGTCATCGACCTGTCTATGGTGACAACGAGACTTTTCAAACAGATGAACACTGGCGCGATCATATTCTGTTCTATGAGTACTTCAATGGGGATACGGGCGAGGGCATTGGCGCTAGCCACCAGACAGGCTGGACTGGCCTAGTCGCCAAGCTGATTCATCAGTGCTGCGAATACAAAAGAGAGTAGCGGTCCATAAACCGCAAGCTCTTAGATCCACAGATGATGACTCAACAGTGTTTTGACGATCGCTCATGCTCTCTTCTCGTTTGCCTAGCCCAGATACGCTGACCCTAGAAGAACAGGTGGCGCAGATGATGGTCGTACGGACGACGGGCCATCTATTTGATCACGAGGTGGAATACCCGCAGTGGGAAGCCACGAACGCGCAGATGCAGCGCTATCTTGCTCTAGGCATTGGCGGTGTCATCTTGCTAGGAGGAAGCGCGGCAGAAGTCGGCATACGCACCCAGGCGCTACAGTCCCAGGCGAAATATCCGCTATTGATAGCAGCGGATATTGAGGAAGGAGTCGGGCAGAGGTTTAGCGGAGCGACTTGGTTTGCGCCGCCGATGGCACTAGGCGAGATTGCCAAAAAAGATTTGGATTTGGCGCGGCGGCTGTCGAAGCAGATGGGCCGAGCGATCGCACAAGAAGCCACCGCAATTGGCATAAACTGGCTGTTAGGGCCGGTGGTGGATGTAAACAACAATCCAGACAATCCGGTGATCAACGTGCGAGCGTTTGGTGAAACGGCTGATGTGGTGGCGCAGTTGACCAGCGCCTTTATCCAAGGCACCCAGGCCACAAAAGACAGCGCCTCGGTGCTGAGCGCGGCGAAGCATTTTCCAGGACACGGCGATACGGCGATGGACTCGCACCTAGGACTGCCCGTGATCAATCATGCCTTTGATCGATTGCAAGCATTAGAACTGGTGCCTTTTGAACGGGCGATCGCAGCTGATGTAGACAGCATCATGACGGGCCACCTACAGCTGCCACAGGTAGATCCAGACTATCCATCGACGCTATCTAAGGTGACACTGACTGGCCTACTGCGTCAGGATATGGGCTTCGGCGGTTTGATTGTGACCGATGCGCTGGTAATGGGAGGGATTACTCAGCAGTATGGTGAGAATGAGGCGGCGGTGCTAGCGGTGGCAGCAGGCGCAGATATAGTGCTGATGCCGGGCGATGTCGAAGGCGCGATCGCCTCGATTTGCGAAGCGGTTAATAGCGGGCGCATTGCTGCTAGCGCGATTCTTCAGTCGGTCGAGCGAATCTGGCGAGCTAAGCACAAGATTGCCGATCTGATGGTGACTGATGGGATGAGTCGCCATGCGTGGCAGCATCAGTCAGTGCCGCCTGTGCAGATAGAACAGATTGCGACCGAGAAAGCGCGATCGCTTGCTGCGGAAATTCTACAAACATCCCAGCAAGTGAGCAATGTGCCGAGTCAGTCACTCAGCCAAGGGATTAGTGCGCCGCTGATTCCAGGTCAAAATTTAGTGCTAGTAGACGATCTGTTGAACTGTCGATTTTTAGATAAAACCGCTCCGGCTATTGCTTTGCCAGCGAGCCAGGGCTACGAGCTGACATTGCTAGATAGCCGTAGTGCGAAAACGGCCAACCTGCGCCAGGAGGCGACAACGCTGCTGCAGCTATTTATTCGAGGCAACCCGTTTCGTAGTGGTAAGGGACTAAGTGTGATCGCCGCTGAGCTGATTCGAGCGCTAGAGAACAATGTGCAGGCAGTCGTGGTTTATGGCAGTCCGTACGTGTGGAAAGATGTTCAGGCGCTGTTGCCAGAAGGAACGCCGAGCGTGTTTACGTATGGGCAGATGAAAATGGGGCAGGTGATCGCACTGCAGCCACTGTTGAATCCAAATGGTGAAACGGCTGGTATGATCGATGCGATCGCAGTAGATCAAGCTTTCACAGACTGATGAGTAAGGTTTACAGCTCGTATCCCAAAGTTACTAAAACCACGCCTTCAAGCTCAGCAACTGTCTTAGAGTTTAGCTGTCCTAATCGCTTGATTAAACGAGTCTTGTCTAGCACTCGAAGCTGAAAACAAAGAGCAACGGAATCTTGTAATAGTCCGCCGTCTCCCCGTTTGATTAACATGCAAATTGGTAAGGAAGCGCGGCGTATGTTAGTTGTTAGAGTAATACTGTTTTGTCACTGATGCTCTTCCTTCAAAAGGAGTTCCGCATAGTCGTCCATACCTGATTCTGCTAGAGCGCGGTCTTCTTCTGCAAACTCAGTTGCAAGTGGGGCTAAAAGATCCGGATCGATCTCTACGTGCCTTCGTTGTGCTTGAAATCTAAGAAAAGCGACGAACTCAGCAACTCGTTGAAGCTGCTCCTCTGAAAGTTTTTCGATATCTTGTTTGAGTGATTCACTAGTAATCAGCATAATAACGAACTTCAGTTACAACTTCATTATAAATACTCTCGGCAGTACTCTATAGCATCGGTCACTGAGCTGAGGTACAGTACACTGACTTAAGAGCTTTCTATGACAGTGGTACTGTCGTACGTGTTTAGCGTACATATCGAAACCCACCCCGACCTCCGCTGCACTTCGGACACCCCTCCGGCGGAGGGGACATCGGCTATGTGTTTAGAGATACAGGACTTGGTTCCCTATGGGAACCGTAAGGGAGAGGTTTTCCAAGGTGTACGCTAAACAGGTACGTACTATCAGACGTTTCAGTGCTAGGCGCAGAATTGATTGCGATGGCTTACTGACAAACAATAGGAAAACCGACAGGAGTTTAGAAATCTCTCTCCTATCGGTTTTGAAGCCTCTCAAAAATTGTGGAAAGCTATTGTTTGGCAACAGCTGATCGCGCTTCTTGTCGCATTAGTACGAAGCCCGCGCCTATCCAGAACACCAGCAGTCCGGCTGTAATCAGCAGAGTGGTGATCAGCCCAAGACTAGAGATCAAGGCAGGGGAAGCTGCGGTAAAAAGGCCACCGCCTACAATAGGCTCGAAAAAGAGCTGCTTGTAAGCGAAACTTTCAAACGCACCAGAGCGATTTTCAGGATCTACCATTCGCATTAGCAAGATGCCAGTGGCGGTTACACCCATTGATTGGCCTAGATCGCCAATAGCTTTCTCAAACCAGTAGTCTGGGAAGAGTCGCGGCGCAAACCATAGGAAGAAGACAATATTCCAGGTGATACCTGCTACGCTCAAGATCAAAAATATCCCGAGATTGCCACCAATTACCTGTAAAGAAATAGAGGCAAGGGCAGTAACCACCACCACATCTAGCGCTGTGCCCGCAATGTTTTTGGTTAGCCTAGGAATTACTAGCGCGTCTATGTCCAATCGCACCATTATTAGCTGCACCAGGATGCCGCCAATCAGCGCCATTGGAAATAGCGGTATATATTCCATCACCGTAAACCCGGTGTTTCCCCAGGTCAGGGATTCTATCAAGATCAGCCCTTGCTGAATCAGCCAGCCAAAGATAACAGCAATACCGACAAACCCAAAATTGAGAGAAAGCGGGTCGATTAGCAGTCCGCGAGTCAGGTGAGCCCGCCGCTCCCTAACTCGTTCATTGTCTTCATGGGACATCTCAGGAACGGTATCTTCGACCGCATCAGTATCTTGATCTTGAGCGACTGAGACATGCTGCTTTTTGCGCGCCCAGTCGGCCAAAAGGGTTCCTGTAATGATGCCGGTGACGATACCAACGGTCGCTAAACCTAGGGCTAGATCCGCCCCTTCTTCAAATCCTAGATCCGCGAACGTCGAAGTCATCCCTCCGGCGGTGCCGTGTCCTCCTTCAAATCCAATCTCGATTAGCGCTCCCGAAATTGGATTTGCATTGAACAAGGGAATAAGAATCAGCAGGGTTACAAGGATACCGACTACGTACTGTCCCCAAGCCAAAGACTGACCGAAGATGACCTGTGGCGCTGCCCTACGCCAGATTTGTTTTGGACTAGGAATGACTTCTCCTAAAAAGAGTGCGGCAAAAACAATATTGATAAAGATACCTGGAGCTGAAGACCAGGCTTCGCGGATGGGTTCAGAAAACAGTCCTTCAGAAAGTAGCGCTCCCTCACCCGCGATCGCAGTGACGATTAAACCCAGCACCTGCGGACCTAGCAGCAGCGCCAAGGCCCCGGCGACGATTGATTCGGGTAGATAAAGTCTTTGAATCCAACCAACTTTGTTTTTAATGATTCGGCCTGCTAAAATCAGCAGCGCAATCCAGATAAAGGCGAAGAAAATATCTCGAAGTGAGAGCATAGCGGTAGTGCCAAAGCAACAATCGTTTCTCCGCGAGAGCAATCAACACCTAAGCAACAATTCCTCTCCCGTACTAAGTATTTACAGGGAAGTCTGTCGCGCGGGAAGTAACGATACCTACGATTTCGTAGAACTATTCCTTTTGATGCTAAGAGATCTGTCTCTTGATTACAGAGAGTTACAACTTTTGGTGTAGAGACCAGAGTAGCTTAACGCAGGCTGCATACTATCTTGCCTATCAGACGTTATCTCAAATGATGTCTCTCTTACCTGCGACTGTATTTTTGCTTTGGGCTGCGTGGGCTTTTGGGATATCTCATCTTTACCAAGCCCGCCCTGATCGCTGGGTTCAGGTAATTCTTACGAAAGGTTGGCCTATGAGACAAAGAGAGCTTTTCCATCAGTTCCAGGGTGCTCCAGTATTGACCGCTATCCATCACGGTTAGCAGTGCTTTTACTTGGTCGCTTACTTGGTCGCTTACTTGGTCGCTGGGTAGTTCTTTCTTGCGGGTGCGATCGCTAATCTCTTTGCTCTGAGTCTTTTTGCTCTGAGTCTTTTTGTTCTGAGTTTCTTCGTTCTGAACCAGTTCGGTTCTATTTTGCTGCAAAACAGTATCAATGACATCCAACATAAATTCAATAAACACCGTACTGCTGGCCTCTCTGTCAGCATCTTCAAGCGCTCGGTAATACTGCATCTGTTGGTCTTTGATGACGCTTTCGATTGGCAGCAAAAAGAACAGCTGATTCCACTCTCCTAGAATCAGCGTTGGCCAAAGCCTACCCATGCGACCATTACTATCCATAAAAGGATGAATAAACTCTAGTTCGTAGTGGAACACGCAGCTCTTGATCAAAGCGTGCTCCTCAGTAGACTTAAGCCATTCCATCAAATCTGACATCAGGTGAGAAACTCTCTTTGCGGGCGGAGCCATATGGATAACCTGATTACCCTTTTGAATGCCTACGCCTTCTTTCCGAAACTTTCCCGCATTTATCAAAACATCTGACATTAGAGAATAATGTGTATCCAAGAAATCTGAGAGACTAACGGAATTCAGCCGAGGTAAGGACTCGTAGGCTCGAATAGCGCCTTGAACTTCTCTAACTTCTCTAAGGGGGGCTAGAACCCGCTTACCTTCGAGAATGGCAGTGATCTGCTCAACCGATAGGCTATTTCCTTCGATTGACAAAGTTCCCTGGATGGTTTGAATCCGATTTTGTTTACGTAGCTGCGGCGATATCTGTAGAGACTGCGTATTGAGGCGACCCATCTGCTCTGAAATGGAACTGATCAGGTTGCCAATCTTAGCTGTGATATTAAAGGGCGGCTGGTAGGACATTACAGGATATCTTTTTGCTTTTGTTGCCACAGGCTAATGCTCAAATACACCAAACTATGAACGCATAAAATCCCCCAGTTCAACATCAGGTTGTCCCAAGTAGCATCATAGGCGGCGGTACTCTCGAAGATAGAGACTATGCCTTCGATGGGTTCAGGGGCCATCTGATTTACATTTAATCCAGCGGCGTAGGCTCCAATTGACCAGCGGCTGATCATCAGCCAAGAGATAATTCTAGAAGCCCCTTCTAGTTCAAATAAAGTGCCGGAGAAGACAATTTGAGGAATGAGGATTAAGGGCAGCGTGCTGTTTGCCTGAGTCGGATTGCTGACGAAAGCAGAAATCATCAGACCTAGGCTGGTGCTAGCCAACAGTGTAAGAAAACTGGTCACTAATAGGCTAAGACTCCACGGCATCAGATCCGGCTGGGGGCTTTCAAAGCTAAGCAGAATAACCAGGACTAGCAGCAGCGTTTGAACAAGGGCAAGCCCGGTGTGAATAGAAAACTTGGAACCTAGATAGGGAATGAGCCGCAGATTGACGAGACGCTCGCGCAAATAGATATTGGCTTCTTTGACGATGGTCTGCGCGGTGCCCGAAAGCCCGACCCAGATAGTGGCGCAGGTAAAGACAAACAGGACTTGCAAAGCTAGAGGGCCTTGGGCTGGATCGACCGGACTAGGCGGTTCGGCCAGTGGATTTTTGGATTGAAGCGCTAGGCGAATTAGCAGGACACCGATGGGGGCGGTGAAGAAAAGCAGCAGCAGGCTAAAGCGATCGCGCCTCACCAGTTTCAAATATCGCCGTCCTAGAATCAGCCACTGCCGCCAAGAAGACATCTTTTGTCTTTTGGGTTTCTCAGTCTGGGTTGAATTGTTGGCAGTGCTGAGCACCGATTGAACGTATTGCGTATGATCTGGCGATTGCTTGAACTTTTGCGCCCAGTACTGAACATTTTTGGCCCGCTCCTGGTCGCTGTCACCTTCGTCAAGCTTGATGTAGATATCAGCAAAGTATTTGAAATCAGCCTCAGGTGCCTCGAAGAAAGTCATGGCCTCTTTGGGCGGACCAAAATAACAAAGCTGGCCGCCGCTGCCCATAAAGACAATGCGATCGCATACTTCCAAATTAGAAGTGGCATGCGTCACCAGTACAATCGTGCGCCCCTGATCCGCTAATTCTCTCAATAGCGCCATCATCTTTTTATCCAACCCTGGATCGAGCCCAGAGGTCGGCTCATCGAGAAAGAACAGCTTGGGATTCGCCAGCAGCTCTACCGCGATACTGACGCGCTTCCTTTGGCCACCACTGAGCTGAGCAATTAGCGTATGTCGAACGTGACTGAGCTTGACCTGCTCTAGGGTGCGAGTCACCGCTGCGGGAATATCGGTATCGGGCGGTAGACGCAGTTCGCAGGCGTAGGAGAGCACTTCTTCTACCGTGAGATTGTAATGAACAATATCGTCTTGAGGTACATAGCCAATCTCGGCGCGGTAGAGATCGAAGTTCTGGCGTAAATCATCTCCGTTCAAAAGCACTGTGCCAGAAGTAGTGGGCGCAATGCCTAACAGCGTTTTCATTAGCGTTGATTTGCCAGCGCCGCTGCCGCCGACGATCGCCACTAGCTGCCCTGGCTCAATCGCCAGAGAGACACCGCCTAGAATAGTCTTCTGGGTTTTGGCATACTTTACCTGGCGCACCAGATTCAGCGCATCTAGGCGCAGCTGATCGCCTCGGTCGAATATCTCTAAAACCTCATTTCGCAGCAGCAGCGTGAACGGGCCGATTTGGATAATATCGCCCTCTTGCAAAGCGTAAGGATGGGTAAGGCGATGGCGATTGACATAGGTGCCGTTGGTAGAGCGATCACGCAAAACATATCTCGGCCCCTCCCGCTGAATTGACGCATGATAGCGAGAAACCGAAGGGGCATCTAACGTCATCGCCACCGCATCGGTGACTGCTGCAGGCTCACGGCCTAGCGCCACCGTCGATTCCAGTCCTCGCAAAGCCAGCTTCGTCTGCTTTAGATGTGCGGTGATCGGCACACTTGGTTGCACAACATAATCAAGCAAAATCATGTTCTGAGGATTTTGACCGATCTGAAACTGAGCGTTCTTATGCATCACCATCCCCGGCTGCATCGTCACCCGCGTGTGGTTAATGAACAGTCCATTCGTACTTGGCTTCGATTGCCCATCACCATCTTGAATCCGGTAGGCACCGCCCTTGTGATCACCTTCTTTAGTAAAAACAATATGCCGCCCAGAGACCACGCCCCAGCCTTGGGCAGGCACCACCAGATCTGCCCAGGTACTATCTCTGCCCAGACGATGAACAGGCTGCGTCAACTCGAATCGCAGTATCTGCTCGCGATTACTTAGTTCGATATAAGGACCAGTGAATAGCGTCGTAGAAGATGATGGACGATCCATATCTATATAGTTTCTATCTGTGTGAATTTAAGCAATAAGAAAGCGAGAAAGCGTTGAGTAAACAGCTAAGTAAATAAAAATAAGTCAATGAAGAAATAAAAGATTGAATGAATAGATGAGTCGTTTGCAGCAAAGATATAGACAGTGAAGGTAATTGTATCTTTAACTAGATTTTTGTTTGTTGTGAAGGAAAAAACCATTACAATTCATCAAAAGTAGCGTCTCGTTAGCAGCCTGAGGCAAGGACGAGATCACCAAGCGGGTGAAATATCTCTGAAACGAGATCACTTTATTTATTTTTGTACAGGAACTACTTTCGATGCCTTCAGAGAGTTCGCCAGAAAACGTCGCCAATGAAAGGGTGGAAGATACGCCTCTGATCTTGCTTAGCAATCGGTATCGGGTTCTGAATGTGCTAGGTGATGGGGGCTTTGGCAAGACTTTTTTGGTGGAAGATACGCATATGCCATCGAATCGGCGGTGCGTGCTAAAGCAGCTAAAGCCAGTGCATGAAAAGCCTGAAATCGCGCAGATGGTGAAGGATCGCTTTGAGCGAGAGGCAGCGACGTTAGAGCAGCTAGGTGAGGCGCACGATCAAATTCCGCGCCTGTATGCCTATTTTCAAGAGGGCGGTGAGTTCTACCTGGTAGAAGAGTGGGTAGAGGGAATGACGCTGACGCAAAAGGTGCAGCATGAAGGGCCGCAGAGTGAAAAGACGGTGCAGGCGGTGGTGGCAAATTTGCTAGGTGCGATCGCCTACATCCACAGCCAAAAAATGGTGCATCGCGATATCAAACCCGACAATATTATTTTGCGAGCTAGAGACGGTAAGCCAGTGCTAATCGACTTTGGCGCGGTCAAAGAAACCATGAAGACCGTGATCAACAGCGGTGAACAAAGCACGCACTCTATTGTGGTCGGCACCCCCGGCTACATGCCTAGCGAACAGATGTCTGGTCGCCCAATCTACGCTAGCGATATCTACAGCCTAGGAATGAGCGCTATCTATATGCTCACTGGCAGAATTCCGCAAGAGCTGACCAGCGATCCTCAAACGGGCTCATTGAGCTGGCGAGAACATGCACCTGGTATCAGCACCGGGTTTGCTAATTTTCTAGACTGCGCCACCCATGTCAGCCCACAGAGCCGTTTCGCTACTGTGCGAGATATGCAGTCTGTACTCAACACGCTGATGATGAACCAGATGGGAACTGAGATGTCTGGGCCGACTGCTGGCCAAGCGACTACTGCTTCCCAATCGACCCAAACTGTGGTCTCCTCTGCGCCGTTTGTGCCTGTGCAGGCTACAGGGCCAGATACGATCGCGGTCTCACCGATCAGCGCCGGTCCGACGAATCAACCGGGCTCTATGCCCTATCCGAGTGGCTCTTATCCGAATGGAGCTTATCCAAGTGCGCCTTACCCAATGACCAGCCAGGGGCCTGCACCAGCCTCTTCCCAATCTTCTCAGTGGAAAGGAGCGGTCATCGTTGGCGGGATGGTAGGCTTTAGCATTTTGATTGGGGCGCTGGTTGTGACTCAGCAAATACCCGGCTTTTCTACTAGAGACAGTGATGACTCTGAGGCCGTTGTAGAAACAATAGACCAGACACCCACACCAGAAGAACTTAACCCAGAAGAGCCCCCTACACCCACGCCAACGCCAGTCGCGCTGCCGACTGCGGAGCCTGCCCCGGTCGCACCGCCACCTGCTGCGGCTCCAAATGCAAACGGTTCTGTCGTCGGTCAATCGGGTAGTAAGAACGTCCGGGCGGGCGCAGGCACTAGCTTTGCCGTGGTGGATACGGTGCAGGTCGGCAACCGCATTCGAGTGGTCAACCGGACAAATGACGCCGAAGGCTTTCCCTGGTATCAGATCCTGACGCCCAGTGGCGCACAAGGCTGGATTGCGGGGCAGTTAATTCAGATCGACGGTGACGCCGCGCCGCCTTCTATGCCAACGCCTAGACCCACGCCCAGGCCGACCCCCACACCCGTCGATCGCACCAATGCCACCATCGTCAGTGCAGAGGCAGGCAGCAAGAATATCCGCTCTGGGCCAGGGACTAACTATTCGGTTCAGCATATTGCCTATCCAGGCGATCGCATTATTATTCAAACCAGCTCTACCGACTCAGGCGGCTACACCTGGTACAAAGTCACCTTTCCAAAATCGGGCGCAGAAGGCTGGATTGCGGCTCAGCTAGTCCAGCGAGATTAGTCCGGTGGAATGAGTCCAAAGAGATTGATCCGACAAGATTGGTCCGGCGAGATTAGCATGGAGACGGAGATCTTGATGTTAAGGTTCTAAGCCCTAATCCCTAGCTTTCTCTCTACTTCTCTCTATCGGCCTTTCCTCTCACCATCATCCGCTTACGCTTCCGCCAAGGCTTCTCATGCTGTCAAAGTTGCTTGATTCTATTCCTGCTCGCTACCGTTGGCTGACAGTGGCCACGGTTACGGCAATCAGCATTCCGCTAATCGGATTAGCGGTTCACTTCACGCTGCCCAATGCCGCCGTTTCACCGCCCGATAGCCCAGGCCCGACAGCTGCAAAAACAAGCGAAGCCCCTGAAAGCCCCGCCCGGCTCACTATCACACCGATCGCCCCGCCGCCGCCGGGTTCTATGCCCGCTAGCCCGGTGCCCGTCCCGGATAGTGCGCCTTTAGCACCCATCCAGAATCCACCTCAAATAGAAGAATACGCTGCCCAGTATGAAAATCCGGCAGGGATTAAATACGGCCATTTCCCATACGATGAAGCCTACGGTGGCGATATCGAATCAATTGGGATGTTCACCAGAGAATCTTACGAGCGCGAAGAGTACCTACATTACGAGGCGGCGGCGGCCTTTGAGAGCATGAAAGCTGCCGCTGCTGCTGACGCCATCAAGATTCAGGCAATTTCTGGATTTCGGACGGTCGCTCGCCAAGCAGATCTGTTCGCCGCTCAAGTGGCCAAACTCGGTAGCGAAGCAGCAGCCGCCAAACTCAGCGCCCCGCCCGGACACAGCGAACACCACACTGGCTACGCAGTCGATATCGGCGATGTCACCCTACCCAAGACCGACATCACCTACGACTTTGAATACACGCCTGCCTATAGCTGGCTCAAGGCCAACGCCGGACGCTTCGGCTTCGAGGAGTCTTTCTTTAAAGGCAACCCGCAGGGCGTCAGCTTCGAGCCGTGGCACTGGCGCTTTATCGGCTCTGAAGAAGCTGCTCGCATCTTTGGCCTGAGTCGCCCCTCGCCATAATGACGCGCTCATTTCATCCCAGCAGACACCGCCCCGAGTGAGTATTTACGATTTTAAGGACAGCAGCAATTATCAGTAAGATAAAGTTTTTTGTCCGAGGGTCTACGGCTGGAAAGCTGGTTTTTTGTATTCCTTGAGCGCGACTATGATCGAACAAGCCATCGAACAAGCTTTAATCGAAAAATTGGGCGATCTGAAATATAGCTATCGTCAGGACATTCGCGATCGCATCATGCTAGAGCAAAACTTCCGAGAAAAGTTTGAAGCACTCAACCGCGTAAACCTAAAACAAGACAACGACGACTCCGAAGGCATTTTACACGCACGGCTAATCAACATCCTCAGCCACGGCAACTACTCGCTCTATGAACCCCGCGAAATGCTCGAAGAAAACAAAACCTACTTCAAAAAAATACTCAATGACTTCCTTAGCCGCTACCCATTCAACCCGAGCGATTTCCCGAAACATCCGAGGCCGCAAAGGCAGAAGAATGAACTAGATATACTCAGAACGCATCTACAATTTTCGTCAACTACAAAGATGAGAGATTTTGACCGATGGAAGCCATTCGTAAAATTCAAACCGTAGAAAATGGAGAGATTTATCTCCAGCTACCAGAACAGTTTTGGAACCAGGAAGTAGAAATTATCGTATTAACCTCGCCACAACAGACAGCGCCACCCGCCACCCATAAAAAGAGCTTACGCGGTTCCCTGAGACATTACGCTAAACCTGACTTGACGCACAAGAGCAAGGCGCATGGCAAACAGCGATAAGTGAGAAATATGAACATCGTTGATGCAAATGTCGTTTTGCGATATCTCTTGGACGACCATGCAGAGCTATCACCGCAGGCAGCCGAAATTATCGAGCAGCAAACAGTCGCCCTGCCAATAGAAGTTGCCTGCGAAGTAATATACGTATTGCAAAAAGTCTATACCATTGACCGCAAAGATATTCAGCAACAACTTGGTAAATTGCTGACTGAGAATTTGATAGAGATGGACAAGTCCGTAGTATTCCTCAAAGGTCTTAACTCCGCTCAACCTACGGGATAGGTTGCACGAAAGTCACTGGCGGCTGAGCGGAGTCGAAGTCACATGCCCATCGTCGCATAGCCAGAATCGACGTAGATCACCTGGCCAGTAATGCCGCTAGACAAATCGCTGCATAGGAACGCCGCCGTATTGCCGACTTCTATCTGGGTGACGGTACGTCGCAGGGGCGCGGTGTCTTCGACGTGATGGATCATATCGAGGATGCCACCGATCGCAGAAGAGGCCAGCGTCCGAATCGGGCCAGCCGAAATGCCATTAACGCGAATGTTTTGCGGCCCAAGATCTGCCGCTAGATAGCGAACGCTCATTTCTAGCGCGGCTTTGGCCACGCCCATGACGTTGTAGTTGGGGACGACGCGCACGCCGCCTAGATAGGTCAAGGTGACGATACTGCCGCCTTCTGGCATTAGGTCTTTGGCACCTTGGGCTAGGCGAGTGAGGGAATAGGCGCTGACGCTAAGGGCTAGATCGAATCCGGCACGGGAAGTGTCGCTAAAGGCACCCGTGAGATCGTCGCGGTTGGCGAAGGCAAGGCAGTGGATCAAAATGTCGAAGCTGCCCCATTTGTCTTGGATGGTGCTAAAGAGCGTGTTGACCTGATCGTCGTCTTGAACATTGCAGGGCAGGAAAAGGCTGGGATTGAGAGGTTCAGTGAGATCGCGAACTTTTTTCTCAGCGCGGCCTTTTTCATCGGGGAGGTAGGTGACGCCAATTTCTGCCCCGGCGGCATGGAGCTGCTGAGCAATTCCCCAGGCAATCGAGCGATTGTTGGCGATGCCGGTGACAAGGGCTTTTTTTCCGGTCAGATCTAGCATGTCTCTTTTATCTATTGAAGGTCGTTTGAAGGTCGTTAAATGCGCCTTAGGAGCATACTGAAAAAAGGGGATCGCCGGATAGGGGCGTACGTATGTAGATATGCGTCTCTGTTTTGTAACGTCGAATACAAAACACTCTAGAGAGCATAGGCTTTATTGTAGGTAGCATAGTGAGCTTCCCCTGACATTCTAGTTTTACTCTTGGTCTTGCTCATATAAGGGCCTTGACTTTTTGATATGCATAGGTCAGCCTAGCCCCGAAATTCCCCTTATCCTTGTCATCATGGTTGCAGTTCCCAGTTCGCCGATCGCTGATATGTTTCGCTCGTTTGTAGGAGGAGCTTTGCCGCCAGTGGTGGAGTCGTATGAGCGCAATAAAACGATTTTCTTTCCTGGCGACCCGGCTGAGCGGGTGTATTTTCTGACGAAGGGGGCAGTGAAGCTATCGCGGGTCTATGAGGCGGGCGAAGAGATTACGGTGGCTTTGCTGCGTGAGAATAGCGTGTTTGGTGTGCTGTCGTTGATTACGGGCGATCGCTCGGACCGGTTCTATCATGCGGTGGCGTTTACGCCGGTTGAGCTGATGTCTTTGCAGGCTGACCAAATGAGTGTGGCGCTCAAGGAACATCCAGAGCTGTCGGCGATGATGCTGCGAGGGCTGTCTTCGCGGATTTTACAAACTGAGATGATGATCGAAACGCTGGCTCATCGAGATATGGGGTCGCGGCTGGTGAGCTTTTTATTGATTCTTTGTCGTGATTTTGGCGTGCCTGGAAATGAGGGCATTACGGTAGATCTCAAGCTGTCTCATCAGGCGATCGCAGAGGCAATTGGTTCTACGCGGGTGACAGTGACTCGGCTACTGGGCGATCTGCGTGAGCAGGGCATGATCTCTATTCACAAGAAAAAGATCACGGTTCACGATCCAGTAACGCTGTCTCAACAGTTCACTTAGTAGTTTGTTAAGTCGTAGTTTGTTAAGTCGTAGTTTGTTAAGTCGTAGTTTGTTAAGTCAGTAGCTCACTAGGTTCAGTAGGTTGCTAGACCAGTAGCTCGTATGCGGTGTCGTATTGTAGACGCATTAGAGACTAGTCGCATCGCTCGTTAGAACAATCAGTTACCATCTTGATGCGAGTGGTGCGTTCTTGCTTGCGGCCATGTAGGGATGAATGACTGGATTTATATTACTTTTTGCGGTGGCCTGTTTGGGCGGTGTGATTGCGACGGTAGGCGATCGCATTGGCATGAAGGTGGGCAAGTCTCGTCTGAGTCTGTTCAACTTGCGCCCAAGGCAGACGGCGACACTCGTCAGCGTGGTGACTGGGATGGTGGCCTCTTTTTCGACGCTGATGCTGCTGATCGCGCTAGATGGGCAGCTACGTAAAGGACTTTTTCAGCTAGACGATATTCAACAGGATCTTTCTGAGGCACAAAGCGATCTAGAGTCGGCGGTAGCAGAGCGAGAAGTTGTAGAAGGCACGCTAGAAGAATCAAGAGAGTTACAGACAGAAGCTCAAGATCGGCTGAGGCAAACCAATCGGTCGTTGCGAACGGCGATCGCCAGAGAAGAAGAAACGCTCAGCAGCCTAATTGAGACGCAAGACCAGCTAGAAAGCGTCTCGACCCAGATCGGCAGCCTGCGCGATGAGATTGGCGGACTGCGCGCCGAACGACAGCAGCTAATCGAAGAACGCGCCACAGTGCGATCGCAAATTGAGCGGCGTGATCAGGCTTTGAGAGAGAGAGACCAAGAGCTGCAACTGCGCGATCAGCAGATTGCCCAGCGCGACCAGGATATTGAAGAACGCACCCGCCGCCTCAACGATTTGCAAGCGCAGCAAACGCTACTCACAGAAGAGATTGCTCGCCTAGACGACGAATTTCAGGTCTTACGGCTAGGCAATGTAGCGATCCGCCGCAACGAGACCCTAGCGGTGACGATCGCCCGTTCTGATTCTGAAGCAGCCGCTCAGCGGGCGGTGGAGGCTGCGCTGATTCAGGCAAATGCGATCGCCCTGCGAAATATCTGGCCGGGCCTAGAAGAAGTCAACAACTTTGTCATCCAATTCGATCCCGACGTGGTGCAACAGATTATCGAATCGACGACAGACACTAGAAGCTATCTGATCCGGGTTTACTCAGCTGCTAACTACGTAGTGGGAGAGCCCTGCGTCGGCGAGATTTTGAATGCAGGAGGCGAGCCCTGCTTACAGGTCAATCTAGAAGCGCCAGTCAACGAAATTCGCTATATTCCTGGGGAAACCATTGCCTCTGTGCAGGTGAGATCAGAAGATCTGACTAACGAAGATCTCGCAGAGCGCTACCGAGCCCTTCAGGTACGCGCTGAGATTCAGGCCAGGAGAGATGGCATTATCTATTTCAATCCGATCGTCGCTAGAGGGCTGAGCGACCCAGTTCTAGACTTTTTGCGACAGGTTCAAGTCTACAATCAGCCAATAGAAATTCAAGCGATCGCCAGTCAGTCAACCTATACGATTGGCCCGGTCTATCTAGAGCTAGCAGCAGTTCAGCGCGATCGCGTACTCTTTACTACCCAAAGCCTGCAGACTGAAGCGCCTAACAACCCAGCATCCCCTGAGCCGGAGACCTTTAGGCCAACGCCCTCTAGTTTACGCAAAAACAACATTTTGAAATAAAAGTTCTTTTGTTCGGAGCAAAAGCTGGCGAGAATATAAAGAAATCAAACTTTTTATCATAAATTAGGCCGCAAATCTGACAAAACCTTTCAGATGGTTACTACTTACGCAAAAGTTAAGCAAATCTTTTATTCCATGTCTAAAATAAATCAGCAGTTCTAGCACAGCTACTTGTCCCAACGTAATTCATTTATAGTTTTGGTCACTGCAGCCGACGCTAGCTATAACCGGCTATCGCTGTTCCTTCTCTCACCCGCTATCGGAGCTTCCCCATGAAATTTGAAGATATCTATCAGTTTTTTGAAGATCCGCCGCCGGTTTATCTCAATAAAGAGCTTGCTGTCTGCTACGTTCTTTCTGTGCTTACCCGTCACGACTCATACGGCACAGAGCTAATTCACGCTATTGAAAAAGACTATCCGAACTATCGGCTGTCTGACACCGTGCTCTACAGCGCCTTGAAGTTTCTCGAAAACCAGGCGGCAATCATGGGCTATTGGAAGAAGGTCGAAGGTCGAGGTCGCCCTCGCCGGATGTATCGCCTGCGCCCAGACTGGCAGATGAAAGCTCGCGAGCTAGCCGATCTATGGCAGCGATATATGGTGGGCAAGCAAAACGCTACGCCTGTTACCGCTCAGAAGAGCAACGTGCAGATTCCGGCTCAGATGCGACCTGTTTCGGCTGGTGTTAAATACGCTAGCTCCTAGCTTGTCTGATAGCGCCTGCTCGATAGTGCCTGCTTCATCCTCCAAAGACCGCTATGTTTGAGCATCGTTATGTTTGAGTACCGTGCTGTGGCAGATAATCGCCACAGCATTTTTTGTGGGATGTTTTTGTGGGAGAGTAGGGGCATAGCCTGTATCTGCTGCTCTTTGTTGTTTGCTTCGGAGTTTCTTTTGTGTTCACTGATCCAACCCGAGCCTCTACGCTGCTTCTGACTGGCCTGATGGTGATTGGCTTGGTGTTCTTTATCCGGGCGTCTACGAAAGACAGAATTGAGGTGGCTCAGTTTGGTTCGACTCAGCCGCCGGAGCCTTTGCAGCAGGCGGTGATGGACTATTTCCAAGGACGTGCCTACAGGCAGATAGAGCCGACGCCAGCAGAGGCTAGCAAGAAGCAGCCAGTCGTCGCCGCGCTCACAGACGACTCAGCCGTAACGGTAGCGGGATTGGTGAGCCCTAGCTGGTTTCTAGCCGTTTTCTTATCAGCATTGGCGGCGGTCGGATTCGCCTGTTTGGCGCTGATTGTGGTGACGCTTTTTCCAGGTTGGGGGCGGGTGATGTTTGTACTGGTAGCGGCCTCGCCCCTGGCAGGGGTTTTCTATTGGAGAAAATCTAGTCGGCCAGAGAAGGTGGTATTTCGAGTAGAAACGGCGGAAGCTGAGGACTTTGCCTCGAAGCTAACAGTCAGAGGCCATCGGGATGAGTTAGCTGAGCTTAAGAACGCTTTGGCCTCTACATTAAAAGCTTGGTAGGAGGATGTTGAGATCTGCCTACTTTCTCGATCGAAGCGCAACAAAGGCAAAAAAACGCATAAAAAAGGAGCGACGGATATGCATCGCTCCTTATACTTTATTTCGACTACTGCTCTATTTCGGTTGCTACTTGTTTCAATTGAACTGGTCTCAACCGGATCTAGCTCAGATGGATCTATTGCAGTAGATCTGTTAAAGCTCAGTTAAGAGGCGCGGCTAAAGCTTTCTCTATATAGAAACGGCGACTTCTTCTTCTTCTTCGCTCATGAGTAGACGAAGGCTAGGAAACAGGAAATGGTTCTCTTCCACATACTGAGCACCGAATAGACCTTTCTCTGCCCAAAAGTAGCGATCGGTTGTGTGTTCGTTTCGCTTAACTAGCAGTAGGGCCGGTGGACAGATACCTTGAGCATGAATGTAGTTGCGAGCGGCTGTGACCGGCTTCTCCTCTCCGCTTTCAATGCTAAATTGAGGAACTGATTCTAGAATGCGACGTCCCTCTAGGCGACGACGGCTTTTGCGTTTGCGTCTGCGTGCCAACTGTTTCCCTCCCGTAGTGTGTTTCAGGTGTAGCAAGAGCTACAAAATGACTAAGACCTTGCAAAATATATCAGGTACGACTTAGAATTTCAAGTTGGTTAAAAAAACAATTTGCGTTTATCTTTGGCTAAGGCTTGAAAGCGTGTTGTATGGCAGAACAGCGTTTCTATAGGTTGCGCTCAGCGATATTTCTGCCTAAGACGTATTAAGGAAATGTTAAAACTTAACACTTCAGCTCAATTAAATGCTCTGTATATAGCCCGTACATAATAGTCCGTATATAGCAGCTTCTAGTTCATTCCATTTTGCTTGCGTAGACGCTTTTATGGCTGCGATCGCCTCTCCTGAATTTTTGTCGCTCTGTCGGGTTCAACTGCGTTTGTTGATTCAGCAGATGGAGGAATCTTCTGCGGCTATCTATGTTGCCGATCTAGCCATGGACGATCCAGCCGAGGAGGAAGGTACGTATGCTCGTAAGCAGCGCAATTTTGCGCCCGTAGTCAGCTATCCAGAATCGATTGAGCGCTGGGTAGAGAACTTTGAAGGCAGATATGGGGACGGTGAGCTAGGCACACTGGCTTTGCCGGGAAGTACTGAGAGATTTACTGAGGGCTTCGCTGAGGAATTTACAGACGAAGTAGCTAGCCAACCAGCAGCGGCAAACGACCGTTCTAAAGGGGTTGAGGGACGCGATCGCCCAGAGCTACAGGGCGATCAGCGGCTAGTAGTGCCACTGGTGTATAGCGAGGTAGTGGTGGGGTTGCTGGTAACGGTGCGGCGCGATCGCCCCTGGAGAAACGATGAACAGCAGCATATCGAAGCAGTCGCTCAGATGCTGGCGGCGAGCTGTGTATTAGAGCGGCGCAATCAGTGGCTGCAAAGTCAGCTTTCTGACAAGCGAGAACTTCAAAGTCGCCAGTCGGAAATTTTTCACAATTTGCTGCATCAGTTTCGCAATCCGCTGACGGCGGTGACGACCTTTGGGCAACTGCTGGTCAGGCGGCTTGAGCCAGAAGATCCAAATGAGCCCGTGGCCACCGGGATTGTACGAGAAAGCAAGCGACTGCGCGAGATGGTGGCTCACTTTGATGAGACAGTGGCAATTGGCGATGCGGATCTGGCGAATGACGTTGCTGTTAGCCCACCGCTGCTACCGCCTGCACCGTTGAGTTTACCGCCTCAAACAGAGCCTATTGTGTCAGCGGTTGGGGCAACGGTAGCTGCAGAATCTGATGAGAAAAGCAGAGGCACTGGGCTAGGTCATGTGCTGACCCTATCCGCTCAGTATTTGCCGGATATTCTAGAGCCTATTTTGGCGGTGGCTGGCATTGTGGCAACTGAAAAAGGGGTGGAGCTGCACGCGCAGGTGGCCCCAGATACGCCTTCGGTATGGGGCGAGGAAGAGGCGCTAGGTGAAGTAGTGAGTAACCTAGTAGACAATGCGGTGAAGTATACGCCTGCAGGCGGGCGGGTGTGGGTGCAGACGGGGGTGAGTCGGATGCGCCAGACTGAGGATCGGTATTCGGCGCAGGGGCAGTATCAGGG
>NZ_JADEXO010000261.1 GCF_015207105.1 cf. Phormidesmis sp. LEGE 11477 | reverse complement strand
TGTGCAAACTGCTGTACTTCGGATAGCGCTTGCTCGATATCCGTTGAGCCGAGCAGCATCCTATCGATCGCCTCTAGGTCAGCGAGGACTTCTGCTTCTGACTGCGAGACACTTTCATCTAGAACAACGTTACCAATGCCGCTATAAGTGCCGTTTGATAGCTGCGCCCACAGTGTCTCAATCCACTCGCTCTGCCAAATCGCAGGCCCTTGAGCGCTATTGAGTCCGGTTGAAACGTTGCTGGAGTTATCTAGCATAGGAATGAATATCTCTTGGCAGCAGAATATGACGCAAAAACGTGACTGTTGATGCTGAGAGCTGATTAGACTAGGGCAGAAACTGTAGGGGCCGAGACCGAGAGGGCTGGACCGAATAAACTCGTATTCCTCTAGATAGAGAATGCCCGTAACTTGAAAGGGGAAACCCGATAGTCAAAGGTTTATAATTACTTCACAAAGAACAGAAGTGGGTAGGGAAAGGAAAGCTTTGTGAGTTCCTCGGTTGTCGTCTCAATCCCTACCGATTAGTCAGAGTGGTGAGGTAGTGGCGCATTAGGAATGGGTTTTTCTAGAAAGTTGCACAGCGGATTCCACCCGTCATCACGGCACAGGTTGTATATCAATAGTTGCTGTGGACGCCGCTTGAAGTAGGCTTTGACTTCACTGCGGTGCTGCTCATAAGTCTGTGCCCACACGGTGGGAGAAAACTCAGATTGGCCGAAGATTCTTATTCTTAAACGCCTACTCCAGTCCGATAGCTCATCATCTTTCTGCTGACGCTCGTTCGCATCCTGCCTTTGCCACGATGCTAGCCAATCGCCTAGGGGGCTTACCGTCAAAATGAATTTGGCATCGGGATAGCGCCAGTCTAATTCTCTAAACGAGACAGCAACAGATAGGCCCGCTACTGCGTCGTAGCTAGATATCTCACCCATAGACTCGGGCACATGAATTGTTCTATATCCTAGTAAACTTAGCGCGGCGCACAGCGAGGTTGTGCCTGCCTGCCCAAGGCCGATACCAAACACTCGCTGTCTACCTAATTCTTGAGAATTCTTTTTTCTTCTAAGGACAAGTTTAGATTGTGGCTTGACTTCTACATCGAGGATTGCTGATAGACCTCTTCGTTCTAAGGCGTCAGCGACTGCTTTCTGGCTATAGTGAACTTGCTTTAGCTGCTGGGTCGAAGAGATACTGTTGCGATGCTGTCGGTAGAAGTAGAGGGCTTGCTTTAAGTGAACAACTTCTCCTACTTCAGAGAGCTTTAGCGACAGGTCGTAGTCAGCAGCATACACAAACTGCGGATCGATACCGCCGATTGCTGCGAATGATTGACGGCGAAATAGCCGAAAATGAAAGGCCATGAAGTCTAACAGCAGTCGGTCTTTCGAGTAGGGGATAGCACAGCGATGACCTCGCTTTAGCGGTGCTCCCGACTCGCTGACGTCCCAATAGTCGCTGTATACCATGCTGACTTCTGGCATCGCTTCTAAAACGGCGACTGTCGCACTGAGTGCGTTCGGTGCTAACCAATCATCGCTATCTAGAAGCGCTAGGTACTTACCGCTAGCAAAGCTGAAGGCAGTCGCTAGTGCCTGACCTCTACCCTGATGCTTCGCTTTGATAAAGCGGATGCGATTATCTCTTTGGGCGTAGGTTTGGGCAA
>NZ_JADEXO010000260.1 GCF_015207105.1 cf. Phormidesmis sp. LEGE 11477 | reverse complement strand
TTGTTCTAGATGAAAGTGTCTCGCAGTCAGAAGCAGAAGTCCTCGCTGACCTAGAGGCGATCGATAGGATGCTGCTCGGCTCAACGGATATCGAGCAAGCGCTATCCGAAGTACAGCAGTTTGCACAACAGAACCGCTTCAACCCTGGCATAGACCCGCTGACCGGCTCAGCCTTTGCGAACCAGACTTACAGCGCTGCTCAATCCCTAGCGCAAGTGGTAGAGTACGTTCAGACCAGCGGCCTACCTGACTTGACCGCTACGGTTGGTGAGCTTACTCTTAGCGAGACTGCCCTGCCTGGAGAAAGCGGCAGACTAGAGATCACGCTGAACAATCAAGGCAACTTAGGCACCCAGCACCCAGTCACACTCAAAGTATTTGCTCAGCCGCAGGGCGCGTCCAATAACGCCGTTGAAATCGGTGAGATGGGCTTTGGCAGTTTGAAGCTAGAACCCGGTAAGTCCAAGACGGTATCCGCTGCTGTCGAGCTGCCGGACGACTTTGCACCCGGTGAGTATAACATTCTAGTTGCGCTCGATACGGCGAACAACGTCCCAGAAGCTGACGAGACCAACAACGTTGTCGTAGCGGCCTTCACCCAAACTGTCGCCTGGCAGTTTGGCAACATCGATGGCAGCAGCCGGCAGCTATCGCTCAGCAATGCAGACGGCGATCCGGTCCGCTTCAAGCTGAAAGGCGATGGCTACGGAGAAGTCACAGAGCAAGGCGGTGTCAAACATCTTGCCCTCTATGGCACCACAGATGAAAGCGAAGTCAGTATCCAAGCCGACGGCAATGGCAATGTCATTGGAGACGTCACCGTCAATGGCGACCTGAAGCAGTTCTATGGCACCAAGACTGACCTGGAAGGCGACTTGGTCATTACAGGTAGCGTAGATCGCATCGTTCTAGATGATGTCAGCGACGCGCAGATTCTGATTGGACCGGGTGAAGATGCTGAACACGTAGCCGATATCAAACTAGACCAGGTCAGCAACCTATCGGTCATTTCTCAAAGTCGGATTCGTGGGATTAGTGCAACCAGCTGGACTACGACTGAAGGGGCGGCTAGCTTGGTAAAAGCGCCTGAGCTGAAAAACCTGAATGTTAGATACGATTTCGACGCCGATATTGAAATTGCAGGTGAGCTAGAGCGGGTGAAAGTGAAGGGTGCCTCGTCAGGCATCTGGAAGCTAGGTCAAGTAGACAAGCTAGATCTAGATTCAACGACCGCAGACTGGTCGCTGGCAGTAGCGGGCGAACTCAACAAGTTAGACGTTAAGCACGATCTATTAGGGACAGTTAGCGCCAGTGATATCAGGCGCGTCTTCGTACGCGGCGATATGACCAACGCAAAAGTGCTTGTGGGCAGTGATCTCGGCCCAGATGGACAGGTTGGAGGTGGTGACGATACGTACGGTAGCGGTGAGCTAAAAGAGTTTATTGTCTACGGTGATATTCTCTCTTCTATCGTCGGTGCTGGCTTAGATCCGACAGATGCTAGCTATGTGAACGGGAATGAACAGCTGGTGCCAGCGGGCGTCATCGGCAAGGTAGACGTCAGAGGAACCGTCTCAGACGATTCTCTGCTGGCGGCAGAGCAATTTACCAAGCAGGTAAAAATTGAGCGACAGACCATCGACCCTGAGTTAGATAGTAGATTCCTCA
>NZ_JADEXO010000259.1 GCF_015207105.1 cf. Phormidesmis sp. LEGE 11477 | reverse complement strand
TTGTTCTAGATGAAAGTGTCTCGCAGTCAGAAGCAGAAGTCCTCGCTGACCTAGAGGCGATCGATAGGATGCTGCTCGGCTCAACGGATATCGAGCAAGCGCTATCCGAAGTACAGCAGTTTGCACAGCAGCATCGCTTTAATCCTGGCATAGATCCACTGACCGGCTCAGCCTTTGCGAACCAGACTTACAGCGCCGCTCAATCCCTGGCTCAAGTGGTCGAGTACGTTCAGACCAGCGGCCTACCTGACTTAACCGCTACGGTTGGTGAGCTTACTCTCAGCGAGACGGCACTGCCTGGAGAAAGCGGCAGACTAGAGATCACGCTGAACAATCAAGGCAACTTAGGCACTCAGCACCCAGTTACACTCAAAGTATTTGCTCAGCCGCAGGGCGAGTCCGACAGCGCCGTCGAAATCGGTGAGAAGGGCTTTGGCAGTTTGAAGCTAGAACCTGGTAAGTCCAAGACGGTATCCGCTGCTGTCGAGCTACCGGACGACTTTGCCCCCGGTGAATACAACATTCTAGTTGCGCTCGATACGGCGAACAACGTCCCAGAAGCTGACGAGACCAACAACGTTGTCGTAGCGGCCTTCACCCAAACAGTCGCCTGGCAGTTTGGCAACGTCGATGGCAGCAGCCGAGAGCTATCGCTCAGCAACGCAGACGGCGCGACGGTTCGCTTTAGGTTGAAAGGCGACGGCTACGGAGAAGTCACAGAGCAAGGCGGTGTCAAACATCTTGCCCTCTATGGCACCACAGATGAAAGCGAGGTCAGTATCCAAGCTGATGGCAGCGGCAATGTCATTGGAGATGTCACCGTCAATGGCGACCTGAAGCAGTTCTATGGCACCAAGACTGACCTGCAAGGCGACTTGGTCATTACAGGTAGCGTAGATCGCATTGTTCTAGATGATGTCAGCGACGCGCAGATTCTGATTGGACCGGGTGAAGATAGCGAACACGTAGCCGATATCAAACTAGACCAGGTCAGCAATCTATCAGTCATTTCTCAAAGTCAGATTGGCGGGCTCAGTGCAACTAGCTGGACCACGACTGATGGGGCGACTAGCTTGATAAAAGCGCCTGAGCTGAAAACTCTGAATGTTGGATACGATTTCGATGCAGATATTGAAATTGCAGGTGAACTAGAACGGGTGAAGGTAAAGGGTGCCTCGTCAGGCATCTGGAAGCTAGGTCAAGTAGACAAGCTAGATCTAGATTCGACGACCGCAGACTGGTCGCTGGCAGTAACGGGCGAACTCAATAAGTTAGACGTTAAGCACGATCTATTCGGGACGGTCAGCGCCAGTGATATCAGGCGCGTCTTCGTACGCGGCGATATGGCTAACGCAAAAGTGCTTGTGGGCAGTGATCTTGGCCCAGATGGACAGGTTGGCGGTGGTGACGATGCGTACGGCGGCGGTGAGCTAAAAGAGCTGATTGTCTACGGTGATATTCTCTCTTCTATCGTCGGTGCTGGCTTAGATCCGACAGATGCTAGCTATGTGAACGGGAATGAACAGCTGGTGCCAGCGGGTGTCATCGGCAAGGTAGACGTCAGAGGAACCGTCTCAGACGATTCTCTGCTGGCGGCAGAGCAATTTACCAAGCAGGTAAAAATTGAGCGACAGACCATCGACCCTGAGTTAGATAGTAGATTCCTCA
>NZ_JADEXO010000169.1 GCF_015207105.1 cf. Phormidesmis sp. LEGE 11477 | reverse complement strand
GGGTGTGGGCGTTGGGGTGGGTGTGGGCGTCGGTGTCGGTGTGGGCGTTGATTCTCTGACGGCTGCCCCCGTGATTGAAAGCTGGCTCGACTCGGTAGCGTTGCTTTCAATGATGAGCGTGGCGGCGCGATCGCCTGCTGCTTCGGGCTCAAATAATAGCGCTACCTGGCAGCGTTCGTTCGGTGCGATCGCCGCTGCTGTGCAATCTTCAGTCGTAATCGAATAGTCTGCTCTTTGCGGGCCGACGATAGTGATGGATGCGATCGCCAGTGGCACGTTGCCGTCATTGGAAATGGTAAAAGACTGCTGAGTCCGCTGACCAACGACGGTACGGCCAAACGCTAGCGCTGTTCTATCAAACCTAAACTGAGCGCCCGATTCCTCAACGGGTACGGGCTCTTCCGTTTGATCCTCATTGTCTTCTATTGAAACGGGTTCTATGACCGCCGGGTCTCTATCGCTGAATGCCCTGACTGCCACAAATCCAACTATCCCAGCTAGAATCACACCGAGCGTGATCGCACTGCCAATTGCTAAGGATGACCAGCCTGCCGAACTGCCGCTGCTCACTATCGCCTCAGACCCACCCGGTGTACCTGGCTCCCCTTCAACGTTCTCAACCAGCGGCGGCGCGATTAACCCTAGATTGTGCCGGCTGACCGCCGCTCCTCCCTTATCACCTATGTGCTCGCGTAGCCTCAGTGCCCGCGATAGCAGCCCTTCTGCCCGGTCACTCCCAGTGGTCAGTGCCTGCGTGCCTAGCTGATGCAAAGACCAGGCTTCGGCTGCGCTATTTCCCGCTTGCTCGGCTGCATACAGCGCGTGGTTCATGGTCTGCTGCCACTGGGCCCACTGCCCAGATAGCGACAGTGACTGATCTAGCCCTTTGCACAGTTCTAGGCTTTGCTGCCAGTTGCCAGTGCTTTGAGTCCATTCCAGTAAATGCGCTAAGACGTCAGGCTGGGCAGTCTGTGTCGTGACCGACTCGCAGAAATAGTCAGTTGCTCTAGCCAGCCAGGGCTGTGGATCGAAGCTCTGAATGGCGGCTTCAGTCAGATCGGCGCTGAGCTGATAGCTATTGGTTAGACTACCTGCTGCAGATTCGGCGACAGATTCGAGCAAATGCAGATCGGCTAGCTCACTGAGTACGCTGGCAGTATCAGGCACGTCTGACATGGCTGCGGCCTGTCCTGCAGTTAGGGCAATCCCGCCCATGGCACCCATCAAGCCTAGGATGCCTTTTTGCTGTGGAGACAGCCGCGCACTGAATTTGGCAAAGAGCGATCGCGTCTCAATCTCACCAGACTCGGCCCGCATTGTCTCAACGATGCTCACCAGAGACTGATTGGCCGAGCGAGCTTGAGCGGCAATTCGTCGAAGGTGTAGCGGATGGCCCGCTAGCTCTGCGTGCAAAAACTGGGCAGATGCCTGTTCGGGTTCGCTCAGGGGGCGACGAAGTTCTGTTTCGAGCAGTGCGATGCTGTCTGGCAGGGGAAGTCCAGGAAGGGCGATTGCCGCGCCATCTTGCCAGTACACCTGAGTCTGCGACACCAGCACAAACCCGCAGTTCGGCAGGATAGACAGCAGTTCTCCGATCTCATCTTTAGTTAGCTTCAGTCCGTCTAAAATTACCAGCGCCTGCTTGTCTTTGAGTGTTTGCCGTAGCTGTCCCTGACTAGGCTTAAACGCAGGCATCGCTTCATAAAAAGCATCGTAGAGAGACTGTAATAAATCTGCGGCGAGCTGGCGCTGTACTGCCAGATACACAACCCCATCTGTGAACGCAGCCGTAATCGACGCATCATGCGCCAAATGTCGCATCAGCGAGGTCTTACCAAATCCAGCTTCTGCAAACACCTCTACTGGCTGCTTTTCTAGCAGCGCTGCACTCACGACTGGCAACACCGTCTTGCGATCGAGCAGATGCTTGAACGGCCTTGGTCTAAGAGAAACTGGCGTGGGGCGAGGGCGAATAGTGGGTGGCGCAGCGACATTGACCACGCCGCCCGTTTCTACGTTGTATGTGTAGCTAAAAGCCTGGTTATTGTCTCCGACGATGAGCTGACCGCTCATGTTACCGCCGATGCTAATGCTGATATCGCCCTCAGACGGACTCAG
The DNA here is from genome assembly GCF_015207105.1 of cf. Phormidesmis sp. LEGE 11477. Lineage (GTDB taxonomy): Bacteria > Cyanobacteriota > Cyanobacteriia > Phormidesmidales > Phormidesmidaceae > Phormidesmis. The sequence goes on along the minus strand of NZ_JADEXO010000169.1, from coordinate 8,163 downwards.
CGCTGGCGCAGGTTCCATCAGCGTATCGGCAATCGGTGACTCTAAGCGCAGCAGCAAATCTTCTTGCCACAGAGGTGTCTTCTGTCCTGGCAAACGGCCACTGATTTTAGCGAGCTGAACCCAACCTAGATCGAGTTCGGCTGTTGCCTCGCCCAGAAATTGCCGTAGCTGGGGCAATAGTACTCTGGGGTCGGGTCTGTGGTCAGTGGGTATCTCGCCCTTTGCAGTCTCAACCGCTTCTATGGCCACGTAGAGTAGATGATCTTGCTGACGTAGACCGACTTTGGCTATCAAACGTCTTGGCACTGCTTGCTCACTGCCGGGCTGCTCACTACCAGACTGCTCACTACCGAGCTGAGTGCGACTGAGCTTTGTATTGAGTGAGGCCGCGATCTCCTTAGCGTAAGCCGCTTGATCGGTGCGATTAACGACTGCTCCAGGCAAACTTTCTACGTCAGAGTCTACGTCGGAGCTGGCTACGTCGGAGCTATAGGTAGTCATTAAGTAAGTAGTTGAGTAACTATTAACACGAGGCGCTTCTCCAAAAATATGACAATTTTGGTAATGCCACGGTACCCATACGGGTAATTCTTAACTACTTTTCTCGATCATTTCGCCATTCCTTCATTGCTTCTTCCCAGTTCGCTCTTCGTGTGGTGACTTCACGCTCTTCTCATTTAAATTTTCTGATAGGACGTTCTTGATTCATAATGGAAAGGTTTTGTTTTACCTGATCTGTCCATCATGCGTAGCCTTTATTGCGGTCAACTTCGAGCCGAGCAAATTGAGAAAACGGTCACGCTCTATGGCTGGGTGGATCGTCGGCGCGATCATGGCGGGGTGGTATTTTTGGACTTACGCGATCGCACCGGCACGGTTCAAATTGTCAGCGACCCCGAACGCACGCCCGCGTCCTACCCGGTGGCTGAAGACGTTCGCAATGAGTACGTTGTCAAAGTGGTGGGTAGGGTGACGCAAAGGCCGCCCGAATCACTCAATGAAAAGCTGCCAACCGGACAGGTCGAAATCTACGCCGACGAGCTGACGATTTTGAATGCGGTTCGCAAGCAGATGCCGTTTCAGGTGTCTACGGCTGAAGAAGAAAACGTGCGAGAAGATTTGCGGCTGAAGTATCGGTACCTGGATCTAAGGCGCGATCGCATGGCCCGCAACATGCGCCTGCGCCATGACGTGATCAAAGCCATTCGCCGCTTCCTCGAAGATCAAGAAGACTTCATGGAAGTAGAAACGCCGATTCTGACCCGCTCTACCCCAGAAGGTGCGAGAGACTTCATTTTGCCTTCTCGCGTCAATGAAGGTGAATGGTTTGCGCTGCCTCAATCGCCTCAGCTATTCAAGCAGATTTTGATGGTTGCTGGCGTCGATCGCTACTATCAAATCGCTCGCTGTTTTCGAGATGAAGATTTGCGCGCCGATCGCCAGCCCGAATTCACTCAGCTCGATATGGAAATGAGCTTTATGGATCAAGAAGAGATTCTAGAGCTCAATGAAAAGCTGATCGCTCATATCTTCAAGGCCGTCAAAGGTATTGATATTCCCATGCCCTTTCCTCGACTGACCTATCAAGAGGCAATGGATCGCTACGGTTCTGATAAGCCCGATACCCGCTACGGTATGGAGCTAGTAGACGTTTCCGACATTGTTAAAGATTCCGGGTTTAAAGTCTTTTCGGGGGCGGTGGCTAGCGGCGGACAGGTAAAAGTGCTGCCGATTCCAGGCGGCAATGATGCTATCTCTAATGTGCGAATCAAGCCAAAAGGAGATTTGTTCAAGGTAGCAACCGATGCGGGCGCGCGGGGTGTGGCCTACATCCGCGTGCGCGAAGGCGGCGAAATCGATACCATCGGCGCGATCAAAGATAATCTCACTTCTGAACAAAAGCAGATTCTCTTAGAAAGAACAGGGGCGCAGCCAGGCCATCTGTTGTTGTTTGGCGCAGGCGATATCAGCACCGTGAACGCCACCCTAGATAAGCTGCGTCAGGCGATCGCATCCGAACTGAAGCTCATCGACCAAAGCAAAACCAACCTGCTATGGGTCACCGATTTTCCCATGTTTGAATGGAACGCAGATGAAAACCGCTACGAAGCCCTGCACCACCCGTTCACCGCGCCCCATCCAGACGATGTAGCAGATCTCACCACTGCCAGGGCAGTCGCCTATGACATCGTGTACAACGGCTATGAGATTGGCGGGGGCAGTTTGCGGATCTACCAGCCTGACGTACAGGCCAAAGTATTTGAAACCATTGGCCTTTCTGATGAAGAAGCCAGCGATAAGTTTGGCTTTTTGCTAGAAGCCTTTGAATATGGCACGCCGCCGCACGGTGGGATTGCCTACGGGCTAGATCGACTGGTGATGCTGCTAGCGGGTGAGCAGTCAATTAGAGATGCGATCGCCTTTCCTAAAACCCAGCAGGCGAGAGACTTGCTCACCAATGCCCCGTCTAGTGTGGATAGCAAACAGCTCAAAGAACTCAGCGTTGCTTCTACCTACAAACCCAAGCCAAAAGAGTAAGCCCAAGTCAAAAGACAGCATGAGATAGGTTTTAATCGTCTCTATTTTGCAGGTGATCGCGTTAGAATTTTGGCTAATGCGATCGCCTAATGCCCTTTCTACTTTTTCATGTTCATTGCGCTCATTATTGCAGTCGGCCTGTTGCCAGCGCTTCTTTCTCTCATCGTCGGCCTGCGGGCTCGCTCCACCTTTGACACAGAAATACATCTAGCTACCGACTTCACCGCTAGTGAACGCCTACGTCGAATTCGCATTCGGCCTCGCGACCCTGATGAGCATTACGTAGAGGGGATGGGTCTAGTCATTGGCGATATCACCTGCCAACTGAACGCCAGGTCGCCGTTTTTACGCTGTGCGCCCAACCCTAGCGGGCCGTGCGAAGGCTGCCGTGAGTATGAAGGTAGGGAGTACGACGAGATGAAGTCCGACGAAACTGAGCATTAGACGAGAACGTCTGCGATGTATAGTTGCAGTGACTTTAGAAAGGTATTCGTGGGTACCCTTTTGAAAAATTCTTGCAAGTAGATGCTTTATGAGACTCCAGGCGCTGTCTTTCTCAAAAAAGAACCTCCGACGAGTGGTCGTGGGGCTTTCTTGTCTCACGTTTACTGCGAGCTGTGCGCCCGCTAACTTGGGCGAAGTAGCCCCCTTAGCGCCGTTGGTCGAATCGCGATATCAGGTGATTGGCGCGGCTGAGACGCTGAAGTCGCAGTTTTCGCCCACTGATTCTGAGTACGTGGTTGGCCAGCTCGCCTATGTCAAAGCCGCCTCTAGTGTGAATGCGGTGATTCAGCAGCTGATCTTGAGCTTGCGATCGCAAACCCGGCTCTCCTCTGCTAGTGCGACTGAAGAAGACAGTATTTATGGCTTAGAAAACGACATTGAAGACGCCATTGTTAATAGCCTGTCTTTCTATATTTTTGTAGCAGAAAGCGTTTGCGATCAGCCAGCCAACAGCTCATTTTGCGAAGACGCAGAAATCCTTGAAGACACCAGAGGCTTTGAAGACGGATTGCTAGGCAGCACGCTGATTGGCCTAATTCCTAGCGTGTCACGGGCGATTATTGAGCAGTCTATCGCCCAAAGAGAAGCCGATGCCGAACGCCGCGACGAGCTCATCATTCATCTAGAAGGGCTGCTGCTAGAACCCTTTAGCGAAGTCGGCAACCGCCAGGACGAAGGATTTCCATAGCGCTTACTTTACAGTGCTTTAGGACCGAGTTTAGCCATTAGCTGTACTGGTGGTACTAGTGAAGGAGACTTAGGAAGGTTACCTAGTCAACCGGACTTGCCTCCTCATTTTAGACTGTCTCCTTCTAGATAAGTTGCCGGTCTCTTCTGACACTGATAATTGAGTTTGTATGGAGAATGGCTTTGTTGCATTCATACCTTTTGGGACATACCGAGAACGTGTCCCATTCAATATCTCATGGCTTTCTCAAAAAGCTTTAGGCATACCATGACACGCTATTGCAGTTGTCATGGTATGCCTAGTCAGCCACTATCAGTTTCTTTAAATCCCACCAAGCGCTCTCAACAATCTGCTGCAATAGTGTAGTCATGTCGTAGCAACTGTTGTCGCCAAACGCAACACTAAGCTGTCAGTCGCTATCGCACTTCTTGCTGTGCTTCCATATACGCTCGTAGTAACTGATTAATCTGTGTTTGATAGCCCCGTCCGTGAGACTTAAACCACTCCAACACATCGCTATCAATACGGAGCGTGACTTGAGCTTTGCCTCTTTTAGCCGGGGAACCTCGTCGTACTACTGCCTTAGCAAACATTTCTGGCGTAACCTCTGGGCAGTCTGATAAATCAATATCTTCATCGCTCATAGCATCCAACCGTTGCCAGTCAGTTTGAGAGTTGCTCGAAGTAGGCTCGTTGTTCATTTTTCGTCGCTTTTCTTGCAGAAATAATGCGAATGCGCTCCTCACGTTCTGTATTGACAACGGCAATCACTCACCCTTGAAGCAACCCGAATGTGACAAAACGCTGCTCTCCATAATCGTAACTATCATCCGCAGTTGAACTAGCCTACAAAAAATATCTAATACCGCGCTTTCAACCAGGGAATCGCTCGCGTTAACTTTGTTTCATAGAGACACGATCCCTGCCAATCCTTCTCCATACAAACCACAAGATAGCTAACATACAGACAATTTCAGCAGTTGCGAAAAAGTAGTAAGAATAGGTCGCACTGCCACCGCCCACCACAAACAGAGTCGTGAATGTTACGGCAAAGGTGTTGAGCCAACGGCTCGTTCTGTCCGATAAAATCAAAGACAGAAATATCATTGCTATCGGAATTTCCAGAAAAATAGAGAAAATTAGCAATATCTCAGGTGTCACTGGGAATCCAAAAGATCCTTCAATAATTTTCTCTAGCGTGCCAGGGTGAATAAAGCCAACAATGTCGGCAAAAGCAATATTAAACATCACCACTATCCAAAGAGCCGAGATCTTTATTTTTGTAATATCCATTGAGTTTAGTCTCTTATTTTTAAAGGTCGTCTGGCACAATATCGATATCTGTTACTGAATACATCTGATCCGCTAAACATTAATAAGATTCATTCCTTACCTGAAACCCACTGTGCTAGATAGATATCTTGGCAGCCCTCCTTACTGCAAGGAATGATTTTTTTAGTATGTTTTCGCAGGTGACTTGAGCAATCTAATGGTAAAACTCAACAGCGGCTGACTAGTTGTCTCTGACTGACTTAGATATCTAATACCCGTTGCAGCAAGGTGTTAGTCTGCTCCACAGTGATGTGTACACAAGAAGCACGTCCGGTTTGTATTGTGAGCTATCGCGACATCATCACAACCGAACCCGATAAGCGTGGCGGTAAGCCATGCACCTGGCGGATGCGAATTGCTGCTTGAAACTGCTTTCCGACCAGAATCTCAGCCGAAAGCTGGTGAATCGATTGGCTGATGTATTTCCTGATTCGAGTTATGTTCGATTTCATGACTTAGCTGCTGAAGAATATGAGTGCGACTAGGGATGTCTTACTCCAGAAGCCAAGCGAATAATTCTTGGATCGTAAGCTTTAGCTCACTTGCAAATGATGGTGCGGGAATAACCTGTTTAGGTTTGTCCAGCACTTCAGGTTCTTGTTTTGGGCGATAGATAAATACAGTTTGCTCTCCTGGATCAATCAACCAACCGACTTCGGTTCCGTGCTGTAAACAGTGCAGGATATTCTTCGTTACTCTTGTCTGACTCTGCTCGGGAGACAAGATTTCAATCGTCCAATCTGGTGGGGCTAAGAAAGAATCAGCAACCTCTCCATTCTCATCGCGCGGAATTTGATCCCACAGAAAAACTGCAACATCAGGAACAGTAGAACGACCGCCAAAGGTACACCGTAGTTCAGGAAATGCGCGAGCAATGCGGTTACGTTTAACTACCCCATTGATGGCGGGCACCAGTTCTCCCTGAATAACGCTGTGTTTTCCTTTGGGCATCGGTTTTTGAATAACTCGGCCATCAATATATTCACTGGCAGGTTTCGTTTCAGGTAACTGTAAAAACTCTGCCAAGGTCAGCGTTTTAAGGGGTGCTTGTACCATTAGGGTTGACCTTTGTACCTACCAAATCTGAAACTACCGACTATTCTATCTAGGAATTAATAAGGAAACTCGAGGCACCTTAGATCTCATTCCCCTATGACTATCACAAAGCGCTTTCAGGGTGCTGCTTTTGCAATTCTCTCTATCAAGCGATCGCACTCAGCTTCTGTTGTCAGGTAGTGAACGCAGGCTCGCACGCAGTTGGGCGATAGTAGGGTGCGTAGGTAGATTTTTTCTGTTTCTAACTGTCCTACTAGCGTGCTGTGTTGTTCTAGATCTGGCTGTCCGACTCCATTTAAGAGCTGAAAAGAAACTAGTCCCGATGGCGGTGGAGCTTCCTTTAGCAGACACTGCACATTGGATAGCACGCTAAGTCCTTTCCAAAGCCGAGCGCTAAGCTCGCAGATCCTGTTGTACCTATCCTGGCTACTGCCCCAAGCGGCTTGAATCTCTAGTGATTCTCGCAGCGCTACCCACAGACCATAGTCAGAGGTTGCCACTTCAAACCGACGGCCATCTGGTTTCCAGCCCGTCGGATTAGCCTGACTATCGACCTCTACACTGCGCCAGCCGATAAAAGCAGGAGCAGTTTCTGCAAGAACTTCTGCTCTGGTATAAAGTCCACCTAGTCCTGCTGGACCGCAGCACCATTTGTGCCCTGTAAAGGCATAGTAGTCTACCCCTGTTTCTGGCAGCGTCCAGCCAGGCTGATCGAGCGGCAGTGAGCCGACGGACTGAGCCGCATCGATCAAGACTTTTGTCTGGGGTGAGTTGGCATGACAGATATCGACGAGTTCTTTGAGCGGCAGTAGCTGGCCCGTGTTCCATAAGATATGGCTGAGGATGACTAGGCGAGTCTGCGGCATTAGGGTTTGGATGACTACCTCTAACGGGTCGGCTCCCTCTAGCCAGCTAGAGATTGGGCAGGTGTCGATAGCAACGCCGTATCGTCTGCTGATTTCACGAACCGCTGCAATCACACCGGGATGTTCGCAGTCGCCAATGAGGATGCGATCGCCTTCCTGCCAATCCAACCCCCACAGCGGAATATTGCAGCCTACGGTGACGTTCTCAGTCAGCGTAATCGTCTCTGGTGGTGCGCCGAGGGTGCGGGCGATCGCGCCACGAACCTGCTTACCCTCCATCGCTATCCAGTCGCCAATCGTGCCCGAAAACGGGCCTTCTCGCTGAATTTTGATCTGCGCTTGGTGCATGGCTTCTACAGCGCTATTCGCCATCGGCCCCTGGCCACCGTAGTTGAAGTATTGCTTGCCAGTGAGGGCGGAAAACTGCTGACGATGACGAACTACAGAGTCAATTTCTGGCATGGGCTGGGGGGTTACTCATGAGGGTTGAATTGCTATAGTAAGTCTCGCTGAAACGATCTGACCTACGTCGATAGCTATCAATTCATCAATAGCTGTTAGTCAGTATCGATAATCTCCCTTCGGCTCTTGCACCCGGTTTCCTAAGCATGCCACTTCCTCGCTCGCGCCAAAAAGTACTAACTTGCTTGAGCTTCATACTGATCGCCCTCAGTAGCTGTGGCGGCAGAGCATCCCAGTGCAATCAGCTCATTAGCGCCATCAACCGCGCTGAGTCATTTGTTGGGGACTACGAACAATCTATCAATCAGTCGCTGACACAAATATCTGGAGCCCAAGGGTTAGAAGACATTAAGACAGCCGCGAATAGCTATATAGAGGCCGTCAGTGAAGCGAGCAATCAAACTAGCACACTCGCTCAAGACATCACGGATCTAAACCTGGCTGACGATCAGCTCAGCGGCTATCGCGATCGCTATGCCAATGTACTCACCCAGTCCGCAGACGCACTCACAGCCGCTCAATCAGCCATGCAGCCAATCGCTGACGCCGAAACAGAAGCCGACTTCAGCGCCAGCTTCAATACCTTCCAAACACAAACCAGCACTGCCTACGAACAGCTTCAGACCGCCGATAGCAGCGGCAGTACCCTCATAGAAAACATCAACACCTACTGCGCTCCGTAAATCATAATCTCCACTCCCCCATTCCCTATTCCCC
>NZ_JADEXO010000258.1 GCF_015207105.1 cf. Phormidesmis sp. LEGE 11477 | reverse complement strand
GACCACGAGCAAAGGCCATACTAAAGCTCGGACCAATTGGACTGTTGTGTCGTAAATTGACGAGCCTTGTCCAAAGCCGCTTTCGCTGTCGCCGTTCCTATTCAAAGTGCAATCCCTCCCGCCTCTCGGATTAACGCAGTAGCACTGCAAGTTCACCGGGCACCGTGGCCAGTGTTATCCCCACCACAAGGCAAAGCACACCGAACAATTCCAGGTGGATACCGCCGATAACGGCCTCTTCCAGCCGCTTCGATATGTCTGCATCTGCTGAAGCGCGCGCTCGCTGCTCTTGATCAAGGCGCTCATCGACTCTGCGCTTCTGGAGCCCGATTTTCCCCTCAAGCTCGTCTGCGCGATCCCAAAGGTCTTTCACTTGGCCTTCTAGCTGGTCCATCCGCTGCTCAAGGTAACGGGAGTTCACATGAAATCTGACCTTGCCAGCCTCGGCCCGTGCTTCGGCACCCTCTATCTCAATTTTGAAATGCTGGGGCTGGGGCTTCTTGAACAGGCCTTTAAACCAGTCGCGAGTAGAGCACCACAGAGAAGGGCGGCCAAATTCTTCTCTGGACTGGCTGAGGCCAATGACCACTGTGATAAGGCCCACCATTTGGAACGCTAGACCCCACCACCGCAAAGCGCTGTCTGGCTTTTCGAAGAAGCTTGAAGAGATGATTGCTATCCCGCCGACCACCACAACGGCGGCAATGGACATCCACGGTCGCATAATTAGTCCCCCAGCCCTTCTTCAACGCCACGCCCGGGCCGTTGCCGTTTCCCAGCAGGAACATTGTGATGGAGACATCTAGCGCCCATTTTACTGTCGTTCTACGGGCAAAGGAGTCAGCTTCACTGGCTGAGGAAATACACTAGGCAATGGAACGGGAATAGGCTTCTGGCCTGCCATCAGTTCTCGTGATGGGCCGGCCCAGATTGAGAGGGAGAGCATCTCTCCATGCTGCGCCAGATCGTAGGTCGTGTTTGCAATCTTCAGCATTTGGTCAACAGGGATGTGAAATTGATTTAACGACAAAGGATCCTTCCTTGACCTCTTTAGGAGGGAAAGCCCCCCATCTGCATCATTCATGTTGATTTGGCTGTGGGCGATAAGATTGCGGTTCTCAAGACAGACTACATACGCCGCAGCAAATGCCACTATGCGCTGTTATTCTTCATCATCAAGCTTTCTGGCAGATTCGAGCTTCAGTAGATCGATACGCTCTCGATTTCCCAGAAATTCGAACAGTCTAGACGCGGTCTCCCATTCGACCTTCAGTGTCCGCAATAGAAGGTGTGCCAGGGCGCCTTCGCACCGGTTCCAGGCCACGATCATGGCGCCCACTGCATAGACCTCATCTGAACGGCCAAAGCGCTTTTCGTTTTCACCGTCCATGCTCTATTCCTTCTTCTGCGACTCGCTCGTTTGGCGGTCGTTGGCTGGCTCATCACAGCCAGCGCATTTCCATCGCGAATTCATGCGCCCACCAGCCAAGCAGGGGACCAAGGAAGAAGCCAACGGCGGCACCGGAGTTTAGGCCCTCAGTAAATGCGTTTTGTCGGTCCATTCTGCTCATGTATTTTTCGGGGGTTTCGTCTTGTTCGCGCCGTTTCTCACTGCGCTCCAACCGCCAAACTGCTCCCACGCCGAACGCGAACACCAGCGCCACGACGGCAGCAAAGAAGCCCAGGAG